>CAZREP010000005.1:0-38394 GCA_964599035.1 uncultured Terrimonas sp.
CATTATCGGGAATGAAAATTTCGCCTATGCCACTCCGTGGCCCCGAAGAAAGCATGCGGATATCATTGGCTATTTTCATCAGGCTTACCGCTACGGTTTTTAATGCACCGTGTGATTCCACTATAGCGTCATGTGCGGCCAATACCTCAAATTTATTTTCCGCGGTTATAAAAGGAAGCCCTGTTAATGCTGCAATGTGTTTGGCTACATTCACGGCATAGCCTTTCGGGGTATTGATCCCTGTACCTACTGCAGTGCCACCCAATGCCAGTTCACTTAAATGAGCCAATGAATTTTTGATCGCTTTCAACCCATGATCAAGCTGCGACACATAACCGCTGAACTCCTGCCCAAGCGTTAGGGGAGTGGCATCCATAAAATGGGTGCGGCCTATTTTTACCACTTGCATAAAAGCTTTACTTTTTGCTGCCAGTGTATCTCTCAACTTTTGTATTCCCGGTATGGTAACCTCGGTCAGCACTTTATAAGCTGCAATATGCATAGCTGTTGGAAAAGTGTCGTTGCTCGACTGCGATTTATTGACATCATCATTAGGATGCAGGAATTTTTCCTTGTCTTCCAGCTTGCCTCCATTCAATACATGCCCCCTGTAAGCGATCACCTCATTTACATTCATATTGCTTTGTGTGCCGCTGCCGGTTTGCCATACTACCAATGGAAAATATTCATCTAATCTTCCCGCTAATATTTCATCACATACTTTACCAATAGCCGTTGCTTTTTCCTGCGGCAAAACACCTGCCTCCACATTAGTAATAGCCGCCGCTTTTTTAAGGTAGGCGAATGCACGTATAATTTCCTTTGGCATCCGGTTAATATCCTGTGCGATCCTGAAGTTATCAATGCTCCTTTGGGTCTGTGCCCCATAATAGGCATTAACGGGAACTTTCACTTCTCCCATCGTATCTTTTTCTATCCTGTAATCCATAATACTGATGCAGTTATTTTTAAAGAAAGTGGAAAATCATTTATCCTCCGAACCTGGAGGGTACGGATGGTGCAAAATTACAGGTTTACGATTTATTGGTGTAGCTGTATTATTTTAGTGCTGCAGCTACCTGAGAAGGATTGTTGGCGCGGGTATTCAAAAGATTAGTGGGAAACAAAATAAAAACAGGTGTATAAAACGGAATTTGACGCTATTGTTGTCGGGTCTGGTCCGAACGGATTAGCGGCAGCTATTACATTGCAGCAGTCCGGGCTTTCCGTGCTCGTGGTGGAAGCAGAAAGCACTATTGGCGGTGGCTTAAGGTCAAAAGCGCTTACGCTTCCAGGTTACGTGCATGATGTTTGCTCCGCTGTTCATCCTATGGCTGTTTGTTCTCCATTTTTTAGCAGCCTTCCGATGGAACACTATGGTTGCAGCTATATCTATCCGCTGCTTGCGGCTGCCCACCCTTTTGATGACGGAACAGCGGCAGTGCTGAAATCCTCTGTTGAAGAAACAGCAACCCTGCTGGGAGAAGATAAAACCGCTTATTCAGGGATCATTCTCCCCATTATAAAAAGCTGGCCCGTAATGGCTGCCGATATTCTTGGCCCGCTTCATATTCCCAAACATCCGATGGCGATGGCGCGGTTCGGGCTTAAAGCCTTTACATCTGCCGCCAGGATGGCTAAAAATTTCAGCACAAAAAAGGCGAGAGGATTATGGGCGGGAATGGCAGCGCATTCCATGCAACCTTTAAGTCATCTCACCACCTCGGCTATAGGGTTGGTGTTAATGGCAGCCGGACATGTTAAAGGATGGCCCATAGTTCAAGGAGGATCCCAAATGATAGCCAATGCGCTGTCTGCTTATTTTATGGCTTTGGGAGGAAAAATAGAAACCGGTTTTTACGTTCGTTCGCTGGAGCAGCTACCTTCTGCCCGCACCGTTTTGTTTGACGTAACATCACGGCAGATGTTGCAGATAGCCGGGCATAAGTTTACTTCTATATACAAATGGCAACTGCAAAAGTACCGCTACGGCATGGGCGTGTTTAAAATAGACTGGGCGCTTGATGCCCCTATACCTTTTACAGCCGAGGCATGCAGAACAGCAGGCACCGTGCATATCGGCAATACTTATGAAGAGATAGCTGCATCAGAGCAGCTTACATGGAATGGTGCTCACCCCGATAATCCTTTTGTGCTACTTGCTCAGCAAAGCCTGTTTGATCCGTCGCGGGCGCCGGAAGGCAAACACACCGCATGGGCTTATTGCCACGTACCACATGGTTCTGTAAAGGATATGACCGAAGCAATAGAGCAGCAGGTAGAACGCTTTGCCCCGGGTTTCAGGGAAAGGATATTGGCCCGGCATACCATGAATACTGAGCAATTCCAGGCTTATAATGCCAACTATATCGGCGGGGATATTAACGGGGGAGTGATTGATATCGGGCAGCTGTTTACCCGGCCTGCCTTACGCTTTTCACCTTACAGAACCCCGGCAAAAGGAATGTACATCTGCTCTTCTTCCACGCCGCCTGGCGGAGGAGTGCACGGCATGTGCGGTTATCATGCAGCAAAGCGGGCATTGAAAGATATTTTCGGGATCAGCATCCCTTAAATATCGGCTGCCTTTTTCCGAGGAAAGCGGCAGCTCCTTCTTTTGCATCGGCGGTATCAAACAACTCTCCAAAAATATTGATCTCCGTTTGATAACCATTCTCCTTTTTATCAAAAGCAGCATTCACTGCCTTTATACAGCCCGCTATGGCCAGCGGCGCCTTGGTATTGATGAGCTCCGCTATTGACAGGGCTTTATTCATCAGCTCTTCCTGAGGGACCACGTAATTTACCAATCCGTATTGCAGGGCAGCAGAAGCGTCGATCATATTGCCTGTCATCAGCAATTCCATTGCCCGTCCTTTACCGATCAGCCGGGTGAGCCGCTGGGTACCGCCATACCCCGGGATCAGCCCGAGATTTACTTCGGGTTGCCCGAATTTGGCATTATCGGAGGCAATACGAAAATGACATGCTATAGCCAGCTCGCAACCTCCTCCCAAAGCAAACCCGTTTACGGCAGCTATAACCGGTCTGGGACAATGTTCTATTTTATCGAACACCTGTTTTTGTCCTTTTTCGGCCATGGCTTTACCGCCACTGCCATCAAGCGCAGCAAACTCACTGATATCTGCGCCTGCAACAAAAGCTTTGGGCCCGCTCCCCGTAATGATCACAGACCTGATCTCCGCATTGTTATAAGCATCCTCTATTACGATGCCCAACTCTTCTATCACTGTTTTGTTGAGCGCATTCAGCTTATCCGGGCGGTTAACGGTGATAACAAGGGTATGGCTGTGAAAGGAGAGGGATAATGATTCCATAAAGCTTCATTTTTGCAATTTGTTGATGATCCTGCATCGGCCTGTTTTCCAAAAAGATGCGGTCAGCACCCTGCGTCAGAAGGGTCAGACCGCATCTTCCTGTAATAAAAATACTCCTATTCCCACGAATGCAAAGCCACTATAGGCAGGTTGCTGCGGTAAGCCAGCTTTTTGGTATTACTGCCTTTAAACAGGCTGCCTAAAAAGGAATGCTTACGCGGAACAGTAATAATAATATCCACATTACGTTCCTCTGCAAAATTATCTATTCCCTCTGCAAAATTATCTTCCAGTACAAAAAAATAATGAGGATCATAATCTTTCAGCAGGGGTTCCAGCTTTCTTTTCTCTGCCTGCTCTTCTTCAGGTACCGCTGCATGGGTAGTGGTTACATGCACTACATACAGCTCGGGGTGAAGGATGTCCAGGATTTTCTTTAAAGGCCTTAAAGGAGTGGTTGTTTCTACACTTTTCAGGTCGGAGGTAAAAACAGCACGGTCAATTTTTTTATACGAAGCATTGCCCGGTATGATAAAAACAGGGCAGATATCCTTGCTGATCACATTCAGCGTATTGCTGCCAATGATCAGTTGTTCGATTTTGCTGCTGCCGGTAATGCCCATTACAATAAGATCTGCTCCTTCGCGCTTTACATATTTTTCAAGGCAGGGTGCCAGCCGGCCTTCTTCCGCCACCACATCAACCGGTACAGTTGCCATATCTGCCAGCTCCTTTTTCAGGTTATTCAAAGCCATGATGGCTACGTTTTTCCGGGCATCAGGATCAATCAGCAGCGGAGTGCCGTCGGATCCGGCAATGATCGTTTCATATACATAGTATAATGTAACAGTACTGTCTGGTATATCTGCCGCTAACCGGATAGCATATTTTGCTGCATTTACAGCCGGCTCGGAGAAATCCACCGGGGCAATGATCTTTTTCATGAATAATGTTATTTAATTGAAATAATGAGTTATTGAAAGATACAAAATCTCTGTTTGCTGCCGCTGATGCAGGTGAGGAGATTAACTGATTGTTATCAGGTGGCTCATATCAGCATTCCTGCTGAAAGGATAGGGGTTATCCTTTGTTAACCCGCTGTATGGTCCTCTTATTGATGGAGGTGACTTCAGCATGTGGCAAATACTACGGGACAGAGTCCCGGAAGAGCATAGTAGTAACTAAATCCCGGGGTCCTGTACAGCAGACATACATTTCTTTAGTATATTGTTCTTCCATATGCTAAAACGATAACATGAAATCTTTTAAACATATCCTCATTATCCTGGATCTTGCGCTATGTATTCCCGCCTTCAGCCAAAAAATACTTTTTGAATTTGGTGAAAGAAAAAATTTTAACAAATTGATCGCCGGCAATAAAACAGGTGAACCTTTACGGTGGATAGATGTAAACACTACCGATACCACCTGGTATAAAAAAGGAAATATCCTTGTAGGTAAAGGTTTGCCGATCGGCGTGGTACGGTCGGAAAGGATGTATCAGAATTTTATCATGCATGTGGAGTGGAGACACATGGAAAAAGGCGGTAATTCTGGGGTTTTTGTTTGGTGCGATGCGCGGCCGGAAAGCCATAACCGGCTGCCCAGTGGCGTGGAAGTACAGATGCTGGAACTGGATTGGGTGAACCAAAACAAACGCAATGGCGAAACACCTCCCATTGCCTATGTACATGGTGAACTTTTCGGTGCGGGCAAAACCAAGACTATTCCTGACAACCCCCGTGGTGAAAGAAGCAAATCTATAGAGAACCGATGCCTGGGCGTTGGGGAATGGAATACCTACACCGTTGTTTGTGTGGACGGTACCATTAAATTGTCCGTCAATGGAAAATTTGTAAATGGTATTCGTCAATCTTCACAACGCAAAGGCTATTTATGCCTCGAAGCGGAAGGCGCCCGGATAGAGTTCAGGAACCTGCAGGTAATAGAGCTGGAGGATGGGTATATTCTGCCGGAACATGTGGTGGAAAAATTATAAGGAAGTATAAGAAAGGGTTTTCAACCTTCCAAAGGTTGAAAACCCTTCTCTGTTATACTAAGCATTGTACTTTTGTTGCCTCGGTGACTTCGGTATGCACAAAATATTCCGGGACAGAGTCCCGGGAGAACATATTAGTAACGAAGTCAGGAGACTTCGTATAGCGGAAATTCGTATAGCGGAAATCCGTTGAATTACCCGGTGAGGCAAAGAAAGTGCTATAACATAACCTCCTAAATGCTTTGGTATATGAAAGCAAAAAAAGATCGTCGTTTATTTTTAAAGCAGGTAACACTCAGCGGGTTAGGGGTGTCGGTAATGCCGGGTATCGCTATCAGTAAAAATATCGCAGCGAATCCGGGGGGCATTAAAAAACAGAAATCCCCGGCATACAATGCATCAGTCCATACCTTTAACGGAACTTATTCCGGTGATTATCTCCGGCGTATCGCTTTTCCGATAGGTGGTATCGGGTCGGGGATGTTTTGTCTTGAAGGTTGCGGCGCTATATCGCACATGTCGGTGCGTCATCGCCCTCAAATGTTCAATGAGCCTACTATGTTTGCCGCAGTTTGTGTAAAAGGCATAACTAATGGCGCAAAGGTGATTGAAGGTCCCGTTCCGGAGTGGAAGATATTCGGCAGACCTGATACCGGCAATGGAGCGCCTATGACCACTTATGGGCTCCCGCGATTTCGTAATGTAATGTTCAATGCCGGTTTCCCTTTTGGCACTATTTCTCTTACAGATGAAGACCTTCCACTGGCTGTTGAACTGAAAGGATGGAGCCCTTTTATTCCCGGCGATGCAGATAACTCAAGCCTGCCTGTCGGTGCGCTGGAGTATCATTTTACCAATACTTCCAATATAAAAGTGGAGGCTGTGTTTTCGTATAACTCCAGAAATTTCATGGTTAGCGGTGCACAGAAGGGTGCCATAAAGAAAATGCAGAATGGCTTTGTGCTGTCGCAAAACGGCACGACTGATAATCCACAATTGCAGGGAGACTTTGCCATCTTCACCGATGATACAAATGCGGTGGTGGATCATTGCTGGTTTCGCGGCGGATGGTGGGATCCGCTTACCATGATATGGAATACTATCAGGGACGGCGAAATAAAAAACAATCCGCCGGTCGAATCCGATGCTCCCGGCGCTTCTGTGTTTGTGGCTTTCTCTTTACAACCGGGTGAAAAGAAGATCATCCGGGTATTAATGTCCTGGTATGTTCCTTTTTCGAATATGCATATAGGTGATGTAAGCAGGGATAAAGAGCAATGCATCAGTCCGGGTTGCTGTAACACATCGGTTGAGCTCGGCGATAAAATAGACACCCGGGAGGTCAGTTACCGTCCCTGGTACAGCAGCAGGTTCAAGAATATTGGAGAGGTAACAGATCACTGGAGGGAGCAGTATGATGCATTACAGGAAAAAACAGCACTTTTTACCAAAGCTTTTTATACCAGCACGCTTCCTGCAGAAGTGATGGAGGCAGTAGCAGCTAATCTCACGATACTTAAAACGCCAACGGTAATGCGGCAGTACGACGGGAGATTATGGAATTTTGAGGGCTGTGGTGATGAAGGGGGCTGCTGCCATGGGTCATGCACGCATGTATGGAATTATGCGCAGGCTATTGCACATTTATTTCCTTCTCTTGAACGTACACTGAGGCATACAGAGTTTTGCGAAAGTCAGAATGGAGAAGGGCATCAGAACTTTAGATCTAATATACCGATCAGCCCGGCTATCCATACTTTTTACGCTGCTGCAGATGGTCAGCTTGGCGGTATAATGAAGGTATACCGGGAATGGCGTATATCGGGGAATAACGAATGGCTGAAAAAATTATTCCCGCTGGTAAAGCAAAGTATGGATTACTGTATCCGAACCTGGGACCCCCGTGGCAAAGGGCTGGTAGAAGAGCCTCATCACAATACCTATGATATTGAATTCTGGGGCCCGGACGGTATGTGCACCAGCTTTTATCTTGGCGCGCTGGATGCCTTTTGCAGGATGGGCAAGTTCATGAAGATAAATATATCTTCCTACCAGAAGCTGTATGAAAAAGGCAGGAAGTATATGGAGAGCGAATTGTATAACGGAGAATATTTCATTCAGCAGATACAATTCAAAGGGCTTAATGCGCCTGATCCTGTGGAAGCCGCTAAAAAATCTTTTGGAGGAGAATACTCGGCAGAAGCCATAGCATTATTGCAGAAAGAAGGCCCTAAATACCAGTATGGCAAAGGTTGTCTGTCAGACGGTATATTAGGCGGATGGATAGCCATGATGTGCGGGCTTGATAACCCTGTAGATAACAATAAGGTAAAATCTCATTTGCTGTCCGTGCACAAATATAACCTGAAGAAGAATCTTAGCGAGCATGCTAATCCGCAACGTCCTGCGTATGCGGTAGGAGAGGAAGGTGGCTTATTGCTGTGCACCTGGCCTAAGGGTGGAAAGCTGTCCCTGCCTTTTGTATATAGTGATGAGGTATGGACGGGCATCGAATACCAGGTAGCATCTCATTTAATGCTGATGGGAAATGTAGAAGAGGGACTGGAGATCGTACGTACCTGCCGCAACAGATACAGCGGTAAAACCCGGAATCCTTTTAATGAATATGAATGCGGAAGCTGGTATGGAAGGGCATTGTCGAGCTACGGATTGCTGCAGGGGCTCACTGGAGTGAGGTATGATGCTGTTGACAAAAAGCTGTATGTTGATTCAAAAGTAGGTGATTTTACGTGCTTTATTGCTGCGGAAACAGGTTTTGGAAATGTGTATTTCAGGAACGGCAAAGTGGCAATGGATGTAGTGTACGGCAAAATACCCGTGCAGAAAGTAATGCTTGCAGGTAAGGAAACCGTATTGTCTGCCTGATCACGAAATGGTATTTTTAGGGTTTATTATAAAAATGATAATAAACATGAAATAGTTTTCAATTGCTTCTACTCTGCAATACTTGAAGACGATATCAAATTGAAGTCGGCGTATTGCCAGGCTGTTTCAAAAGCAGATTTAGCGCTTTGAGCTTCTCTGTGCTTTTTTTGCAACGCCAGCGCATGATGTAATCCGATCAATGCCCATCCGTTTTTTCGCCATGTTTGCAGATCCTGTTTGTAAACCTTTTCCGCTTCGCCATATTTTTCTGCCCTGATCAGTATGGCGCCTAAATGATGCCGGACGGAGAAGAACCAGTCGGGAGGTTCATTATAGTTGAGGTTATCTTCAATGGCAACTGCTTCCTGCAGTAAAGCAACGGATTCATCCACCCGGTTTTGTTTGAATGCAATACCGCCTCCCAATACTTTTGTCGCGATCTGTGCCAGGTCGGCGGTGGTATTGATCCCCCAAACGGTAAGCTGTTGAAGGGAGGTGTCGGCGGCTAATACCTGCAGGCTGTCCATTTCCTTTTGCGCGTTGGAAATATCCTGTTTTCCCAGGTAAGCCATGCCCCTGGCGTAATGCAGGATCGCCCTGGGATATACCAGGTCTTTTGCAGGAGCGGGGATTGAAAGGATGCTGTCCCACATAGAAAGTTTTACGGCAGTGTAATAGGGAATGGTATAATAATGCTGTAATGTTCCCCATTCGGGCATACGCATGATGTCTGTTGCCGTATGCTCCTGTAATTTCTTTGACGCTTCCCAGGCTAATTTTGAATTTCCTTCGAGCGTGGCCGTTGCAGCCAGGAAATGATAATTATGCGGATAATACGATAATGGGTAAACGCCCTGCGCATGACAGGCTGTGGTGTACACGCTGTCAACCTCCACCGCACGGATATTGGAGAGCGAGCCCAGGTGATAGTCGCCTGTGTTGATATAAATATGCGAGGGCATGTGCACCAGGTGTCCCGAACCCGGTACCAATGTTTCCAGTTGTTTTGCACTGGTCAGCGCTTTCTCAGGTGTGGAGGAAGCCTCCATGGCATGGATATAGAAATGATGTGCGCCGGGGTGCCCGGGGTTTATTTTGATAAGGTGCTCCAATACCTTTAATAATTCAGGTGTCCACGCCTTTGGCGCTTTGGTTTCTTTATTGTACAGATCCCAGGGATGCAGGTTCATTGTCGACTCGGCATACAATGCACCGATATCAGGGTCGGTGGGATATTGTGCATACACTTTTTTCATAGCTTCAGCATAGGCAATATCCAATGGGCTGCGGTCGGCCGGAGGCGCTGCAGCATACCGGGTAGCTAATGCTTCAATCAGCGCCTTTTCTTTTGGCGTACAGTTCCGGCTAAGTGCCTTTGCTTTGATTGCAGCCTCGTAGGCCCGTTGAAAATTATCCTCTTCCATTCCTCCATTGTAATTGGGTCCTAACACATACGCAAATCCCCAGTAAGCCATGGCGCAGGAGGAGTCTGACCGGCTTGCTTCATAAAACGATCTTGCCGCTTCGGCATGGTTAAATCCATACGCCAGCATCATTCCCTGGTTGAAATATGCCTGTGCTTCTTTGGTGGAAGTGGAGATCGGGAAATCAATACCATTCAGCTTTTCAAACAGGGGTGCTTTTTTCCCTGAAGTATACCAGTCTTTATCACTTGTTCTGGAGCTATAACAGCCAATGGTCTCAAGGTTCTTGTTAGCAGACTGTTCTTCCTTGTTGTCGGTATAGTTGTCGCAGGCAAAAAGTGTTGCGATGGAGAAGACCGATAAGCAGCAGTAACGCATAAATAATTGTGTTAGATTTTGCGATGCTCCCGACAGGTTGGCTCAACGATTCATACCTGGTGATGAAAAGGATATTTGCTTCACCGGCAAGGGTGATCAATACCTTAAAATAAATAAAAAATATCAGGTAAGCAAATTAATCAGGGCAGATATACGGGACACAGTCCCGGAAGAACATATGGGTCACGAAGTCCGGAGACTTCGTAATAGCGGCAGGAACAGTATTAAATGTTGCTGCTAACTTAATTGTGGCGTACCAATGTAGAAACCTGCCGGTCAGCTCCGTTGATGATTACACGTTTAATAATGCCTGTTTTCATAGCAATCCTTTTTAGGAAGATCTTATGAGGCTTATACGACTGTTAGAAATTTTTTTTACATTCCATACTCATTCAAGAACTTAATACGCATGATTTTTAATTGTTCCCAGGTATAATTGCCATCGCTGAGTTCCTGCTGGGCTACCTGCAATGAAGAGGTTTCGCAGCTTTTGAAATAATCCAGTATATCTTCCTGGTCGTATTCATCCACCATCTCGTCAATGGCATAGTCGAGGTTTAACTTTGTGCCGCTGGCAGCAATGGTTTCCATTTCTTCCAGCAGGGCATCCAGGCGCAGGTCTTTATTTTTAGCAATGGTTTCGAGGGGGATTTTCTTGTCTGTTTGCTGTATGATATATACTTTCAACCCGCTCTTGTTTACCACGCTCTTCATTACAAAGTCGTCAGGACGCTCAATATTATTTTCTTCAACGTAACGGGCGATCAGCTCTACAAAAGGCTTGCCGTAGCGCAGTGCTTTCCCTTTGTTTACCCCCTGGCACCTTTCCAGCTCGGTTATGGTGGTAGGATAAAGCGTTGCCATGTCCTGCAAGGAGGTTTCAAGGAAAATTACAAAGGGTGGCAGCCCTTTTTTCTTTGCTTCTTTTTGACGCAATTCCTTCAGCATTTCAAACAGCCTGTCGTCTATACTGCCGGCTGATGCGGCATCAGCACCCTCTTCGTCGTCTTCATTGGCATCCTCGAATAAGTTGTTCAGCACCATTTTGAATGATGCCGGTTTTTTAAGGAATTTTTCGCCTTTGACGCTTAGCTTCAAAACACCATATTCTTCGATGTCTTTTTCCAGCAATCCTTCCAGAAGCATCTGCCTGATCAGGGAATTCCAGTAATGATCGGGGTGGTCATTACCGGACGCAAATTCGCTTATTGCCCCGTGACGGTACATATTGATCTGTGGGGTAAGCCGGCCAATCAGAATATTCACTACATAATCCGTAGCAAAACGTTCATCTAACCTTTTGATCACCTTCAGCACTTTAACTGCATCGTTTTTGGCTTCCACGCTTTCTTTGGGATGGAGGCAGTTGTCGCAGTTCCCGCAATTTTTATCTTTGTACTCTTCCCCAAAATAGCTCATCAGCACTTTGCGCCGGCAAACTCCTGTTTCGGCAAATGCCACTGTTTCATTGATCAGCTGGGCACCTACTTCTCTTTCGCTCAAAGGCTTGTCGCGCATGAGGTGCTCGAGCTTGGCCACATCCTTATGGGAGTAGTATAATATGCATTTTCCTTCCAGCCCGTCGCGGCCCGCCCGCCCGGTTTCCTGGTAATAATTTTCAATGGATTTCGGAATGTTATAATGGATCACGAAGCGGATATCAGGCTTATCTATGCCCATGCCAAATGCAATAGTGGCCACGATCACCTGCACGTCTTCATTCATAAAAAGATCCTGCCTTCCCGCCCGCAGCTTGCTGTCAAAACCTGCGTGGTAGGCTACCGCCTTGATCCCGTTTGCTACCAGTATACTGGCGAGCTCTTCTGTTGTTTTACGGTTAAGCGTGTAAATGATACCGCTTTTCCCTTTCATATTGACAATGAAGCGTACAATGTTTTTAATGGTTTGGTCCTTGCTGATCTTGGGTTGTATCTCGTAATAGAGATTAGCACGGTTAAACGAGGAAATAAATATTTTAGGATCCTTAAGATGGAGATTCTTAATGATATCACTCTGAACCTTAGGCGTTGCAGTTGCTGTAAGGGCAATAACGGGTATATTGGGGTTGATCTCTGTCATCATCTCACGCAACCTTCGATATTCAGGTCTGAAATCATGACCCCATTCGGAAATACAGTGGGCTTCATCCACGGCGAAAAACGACACCTGCAGATCGCGGAAAAAATCGAGGTTTTCCTGCTTGGTGAGCGTTTCCGGGGCTACATACAGCAGTTTGGTATGACCGTTCAGCAGATCGTCGTGCACCTCCTTTATTTCTTTCTTGTTTAAGGTGGAGTTTAAAAAATGAGCAACATTGTCTTTGCTGCTATACCCCCGCACCAGGTCAACCTGGTTTTTCATCAGTGCTATAAGCGGTGAAACAATAATGGCGCATCCAGGGCTTATAATAGCGGGAAGCTGGTAGCATAAGCTTTTCCCTCCCCCGGTTGGCTTTATTACGAATGTGTCATTGCCTGCCAGCAGGCTTTCAATAATGGCCTCCTGGTTGCCTTTAAACGCATTAAAGCCAAAATATTCCTGGAGACAGGTTTTAAGGTCTATGCTTTTTTTCGCTGTTTTGGGTTTGTCGTTTTTTTTGTTGTTGCTTTTGACCGTGGATGCTGCTTTTGCAGATGGTTTTTTTGTTACTGTTGGCATGTCTGTCTGTTTTCCTTCTCCCCTTATATTAACGCTGTTTCATGTAGTTTTAAAAAGTGAGCGAAGTTACTATATTAACCACTATCACGAAAGTTAATATACACTTATATGAAGGTTTGAAAATGTATTTCATTAAATTTCATAAGTTATGAAATTTACAGCATATAAAAAAGTATAGGAATACTTATTTCTCAGCAGCAGCAGTTTTGGCAGCTTGCCGGCCGCTGGTTTTGCTAACCAGTATTTTTAAATTAGGTTTGCGGAAATTACACATGAGACTTACTGATATTCAGGCAATTGCCAGACAAACGATTTTGCAGGAGTCAGAAGCCGTTAAACAATTGGCCGGTTTTATTGATCCTGGGTTTGAAGAAGTGGTAAAACTGATCGCCTCCTGTAAAGGTAAGATCGTGTTCAGCGGTGTGGGCAAAAGTGCGGCTGTGGCCCAGAAAATTGTTGCCACCTTTAATTCAACAGGAACCCAGGCTACTTTTTTACATGCGACAGATGCTATTCATGGCGACCTCGGGCTGGTGCAGAAAGAAGATATCATAGTGATCATAAGCAAGAGCGGTGAAAGCCCCGAGATCAGGTTACTGTTGCCCCTGATAAAGAATTTCGGCAACAGGGTGGTGGGGATCACGGGAAATACAGATTCCTACCTGGCCGCTGCTGCTGATCATATTATCAACACCACGGTTGAGCAGGAAGCCTGCCCCAATAACCTGGCGCCCACTTCCAGCACTACAGCCCAAATGGTAATGGGGGATGCACTTGCGGTTTGCCTGATGGAAATGAATGGCTTTACCAGCGATGATTTTGCTAAATTTCACCCCGGTGGGGCGCTGGGTAAGCGGCTTTATTTGAAGGTAAGTGATCTCCTGGTGAAAGATGCCCGCCCGCAGGTACAGGAGCGCAGCAGCCTCAAGGAGGTGATCGTAGCCATAACGCAGAATCGTATGGGAGCTACAGCAGTGATGAAAGAAGAAGCAATCGCCGGAATTATAACGGATGGGGATTTACGACGCATGCTACAGAAAGAGGACAATCTTTCAAAAATAGTGGCAGAAGATATCATGAGCAAAAGCCCCAGGTGCATTGAAGAAGATCAGCTTGCAGTTGCTGCCCTGGATATGATGAGAAAAAACAATATCAGCCAGTTACTGATAACCCGTAACGGGCTTTACGCAGGAGTGTTACATTTGCATGACCTGGTGAGGGAAGGGATCATTTAATAGTAGTAAGGCGGGGTACAGCCGGCACTTAAGAAGGCTTATTTATGAATCTAATATTTCAGGACAAGGCATGAATAGAAATCATTACGTAGCCATTATGGCCGGTGGTATCGGCAGCCGTTTTTGGCCAATGAGCAGAACGGCTTTCCCCAAGCAGTTCCTTGATATTCTGAATACCGGTAAAACGCTTATACAACAAACGTTTGACCGCTTCGCGGATTTTATTCCAAAGGAAAATATATTCATTGTTACTTCTGAAGAGTATATTCCCATTGTAAAAGAGCAGTTACCGGATGTGCTGCATGAGAACATATTGGGTGAGCCGTCGCGCAAGAACACTGCTCCCTGTATTGCCTACATTGCGTATAAACTGAAAGGCATAAATCCCAACGGGTGTTTGATCTGCGCACCCTCTGATCACCTGGTACTGGAGCATATCGCGTTTAAGAAAGTGTGCTACGAAGCCTTGAACTTTGTACGCCAGAATAACGCGCTGCTTACCCTGGGCATAAAGCCCACTCATCCCAATACGGGCTATGGCTACATACAAATTGAACAGTATGAAGTGAGCGATAATGTATACAAGGTGAAAACCTTTACCGAAAAGCCCAGCCTTGAAATAGCGAAAACATTTCTTGCCAGTGGTGAGTTTTTGTGGAATGCCGGCATCTTCGTGTGGAAAGTAAAAAATATTGTACAGGCATTTGAAAAATATCTTCCTGAAATTCATGAGCTGTTCGCAGCAGAAGAAAACGCCCTGAACACGCCTTCGGAAAAAAAGGCCATCGCGAGGATCTACCCGCAATGCACCAATATATCTATAGACTACGGCATTATGGAGAAAGCGGACAATGTGTATCTTATCCCTTCCAGTTTTGGCTGGAGCGACCTGGGAACGTGGAATTCCGCTTATGAAAACATGAAAAAAGATGAGAATGCCAATGCCGTTTCCGCATCTAATGTTATGCTTTTTGATACGTCGAACAATATCTTGAATATAAAGAACGAAAAGCTGGTGGTGCTGCAGGGGCTTGAAAACCGTATTGTAATTGATACCGGGGATGTGCTGCTGATCTGTGAAAGGGACAAAGAACAGGAGATAAAAGAATATGTGTCACAAATAAAGATCGCTAAAGGCGATAAATATCTTTAAGGATGAAGTAGCGGCAAGAATTGTTTTAATGCAAATTCCTGTTCATGCTGCGATGTTTCTCTGCGTTATAATAATTAAGAAAGTATTATATAATATGGTACAAAAGTACGGGTATTGTACTATAGGGTACAATCATGATTGTCTATCCTGTTATAGATTTTGCCTATGATGGGAATGGCCAATGGAAAGGAAGCGGCCTCCAAAGTATGTAGGCTGCTGAATAGCTGAAAAAATATGATGCCGTTAAACAGCAAACCTTATTTACGTGTATTATTTCAGCCAGCGTTGTAGTGGTGTACCGGTAGAGGAATCCGGTTGTGCAATGTCAATCAGCTGCCTGTATAATGCCTGGCACAGGGCGGGTCCGTACGAAAATCCCTTTGTGCCCAACCCGTTAAAAATAGCCACAGACGGCAGGGCAGGATGGATGCCTGCAAAAAAATGCTGTCCTGCGGTGGTAGGCCGCTCTGCCACTACATGGTCAACCACCCTAAAAGGTACGGTTAGCCATTGGCGGAGTATTGCTTCAGTTTTTAACTTCCAGGATTGGTCGGGTAATAAATCATCAAATTGCCACCGGTAATTGCTGCCGCACCAGAATAAGTTTCCCTCTGCCGGCACTAACCGGATATGATGGTGATAAGCATATGCCGCGGACAAGCCCGGAACAGATAATAATAGTGCCTCGCCACGGTTCCGGTTAAAAGGCAATTTGTTGAAAAACGGGTTATGTGCGGCGGCGGCACCTTCGCAAAAAATTATTTTTTCGGCGATAATATCTTTATACCGTATGCCTTTTGATGTTGGTTTGCATTCTTCCGGTTTGCAGTATTCCTGTATAAGGAGCCCCTTGCTTTTTAAGAAGTCTGACCAGGCAGACAACAATTCCCTGGCATTGATCTTCCAAACAGGTGCTACTTTGCCCACACCGTATTCATACCTGAACAACCGGTGGCTCAATATGATCTCTCCGTAATCGGGCCGCTGCACATAATCCGGATGAAGCAACTGTGCCTTATCATACAATCTACACTTGTATTCGTTTTCATGAAAGACCAGCATAGCCATTTTTCTTACCAGGGAAATACCCAGTGTTTCTTCCATGCTTTGGTAAGTTTCCAGTGCGGTCCGGATATAATGCTGATGATCTGCCCTTACTGTCCACTGGTTTACATTTACGGCGTTGATAACAGCACCAGCTACCAGGCTTGCTTTGGGTATATTATGAGGTTCATCAATTACGAGGAAAGATCTGTTGTGTTTCCATAATATATAGCTAAGTAATGTGCCCGCTATACCCTGGCCGATGATCAGGTATTGAGGTTGCATACTTTAACGGTCAACTGATAATCCGGAGCTTTGCATAATTCAGCATGATCTTTTTTTCGCCATTGTGCTCAAATTTTACCAACGCTACCGGGTTTTGGGTGCTGCCTTCCACTTTGAGCACTTCTCCAAAACCGAATTTCTGGTGCTCCACCCGCTGTCCTGCCTGAAGGCCGGAGGTATCGCTGGGCGTAAAATCGGCCGAGGGCTGATGCTCTTTTACTTTGTGCTGTGGTCTGGTACTGATATAGACGGGTGCTGTTTCCTGTTTTCTCCCGGGAGGTGCACCATATCTTTTTTCGGCCTGCCATTCAGCCGACCGCGAAGAACTGCCAAAGCCGCCACCCCTCATCCGCTCAAATGCCGATGCGCCCAAACTGCTTCGTGATCCGCTGCCGGCATAGCTCCGGTCTATATATTCCTCCGGTATCTCGCTGATAAAGCGGCTGGGCTCATTTTGTATGAGGCTCCCGAAGCGATAGCGTGAATTGGCGTAGCTGATCCACAGCTTTTGCTTGGCCCTGGTAACCACTACATAAAATAATCGCCGTTCTTCCTCCAGCTCTTCCCTGGTATTAATGCTCATGGCATTGGGGAATAAGCTTTCTTCGAGCCCTGCTGCAAACACGCAGCTGAACTCCAGCCCTTTTGCTGCATGTATCGTCATGAGCTTCACGGTATCTGCATCAGCATTTTTATTGTCGGCATCGGTCAGCAAGGTAATTTGCTGCAGGTAAGCGCCCAGGCTTTTATTTTCAGCTCCCGGAAGCTCTTCAACGGATATTTCAGCCTGTTCTCCCGATGACTGCTCTGCAGAGATTTCCTCTTCATTTCCCATAATGATCTCCTCACCGGAATCTTCCACCCATTGCTTAATAGAGTTCAGCAATTCCTGTATGTTCTCATACCGTGCTACCCCTTCCGTGCTTTTATCGTTGAACAGTTCCTTTACAAAATTGGTTTGCTTACCCACATGCACTGCTACATCGTATGCGTTTTTGTGCTTCAGCATGCTCGAAAAGCTTTTGATCATCAGCACAAAATTTTCGATGGCTTCCAGCGTGGCGCCTTTGTAGCCAAATTCGCGTGCACGCTCCAATACCTGCCAGAAGGAAATATTATTTTCATTTGCCGCAAGGATCGCCCGGTCTACGGAAGTTTTGCCGATACCCCTTGCAGGGTAGTTGATAATGCGCTTTAATGCCTCCTCATCGTTTGGGTTTACAAGCACACGCAAATAGGAGATATAATCCTTGATCTCCTTTCGCTGGTAAAAGCTGATGCCGCCGTAAATGGTATAAGCGATGCCCATACGCCGCAGGGCTTCTTCAAAGGCACGGCTTTGGGCATTGGTACGGTACAGGATCGCAAAGTCTTTGTTATGAAAATGGTTGCGCAGCTTTTGCTCCTGTATGGTATCTGCTACAAATTTTCCCTCGTCGTTATCGGAGATGGTACGGACCAGCCTTATTTTTTCACCTGTTGTATTCTCGGTGAACAATGTTTTTTCTATCTGTCCTTTATTGTTGCTGATGATCTCATTGGCTACGTTCAAAATGTTTTGCGTGCTGCGATAATTCTGCTCCAGCTTTACCACTTTCACATCGTCATAGTCTTTCTGGAACTGCAGTATATTTTGAATGGTAGCGCCGCGGAAGCTGTAAATGCTCTGGGCATCATCCCCAACCACGCATACATTTTCATGCATGGCGCCCAGCAGCTTTATGATCTCGTACTGCGCCGGGTTGGTGTCCTGGTATTCATCAATTAAAATGTATCTGAATTTACGCTGGTACTTGCTTAAGGCTTCGGGAAAGTGCGTAAGCAGCTCGTACATCTTTATCAGCAGGTCATCAAAATCCATAGCGCCGTTGCGGAAGCACCGTTTGGTATAGGCATCAAAGATCTTACCGATGGCGGGACGGTTGCTGCGCAGGTCTTCCTGCTGAATGGCATAATCATTGGCATATTCGTGGGCGGTAACCAATGCATTTTTTGCACTGGATATGCGGTTGTATACCGTAGCAGGCTTATAATGCTTATCGTCTAAATTCATTTCATTTACCACGGCCTTGATTACGCTTTTGGCATCGTCTGTATCATAAATGGTAAAATTGTTAGGATATCCCAGGCGATGGGCTTCGCTCCGGAGGATACGTGCAAATACGCTGTGGAAAGTGCCGATATATAAATTCCGGGCCTCATTGTTGCCCAGTATAAGCTCTATTCTTTCCTTCATTTCTTTAGCCGCCTTATTCGTAAAGGTGAGCGCCAGTATATTAAAGGCGTCCACACCATTGGCCATAAGATGGGCTATACGCGTAGTAAGCACTTTGGTTTTTCCGCTCCCGGCGCCGGCAATGATCATCAACGGGCCGTCGGTATGCAATACTGCCGCTTTCTGTCTTTCATTCAAACCTTTTAAATAATCCTGCATATATGCAAGGTAAGAAAAGGATGAATAAACAATACCTATGAAATGGAAAGCTTTATTTAAGAGGAGTGTATTAAAAAGGGGCTGGCTAAAAAGATCGTCATTGCTAATGAAGAGAAGCACTCTATAACACATCGATTAGTGCCACTCAATAAGACTGCTTGGGTCATTTTTTTCTCTCAAAGACGTTCAACGATCTTTTTAATCAGCTATGTTACCGGTATCGTTCATTGTAAGTGATCCGGAATAATTATGCAGCCTCTTCCATTGCAAATAAAATTTCCAGCTTCCGGGCGATGAGCACTTCCGCTACCGGGTGAATATCCGGATCGCGTGCATCTTTCATTATCGCAAAGCGGCCGAGTGAATCATTCCAGCCAAAGATGCAAATGGGACTGTCGTTCATGCTCACCCGAAAGCGTTGCTGGTCCCTGCCGTTCAGATAAGCTGTCGCTTTTATGATATGGTGGTCGTCTGATGTCTTAATTTGAAAGATCTGTGTTGTAGTTTTCATATTCCTTTTTTTAAATGATGTAATAGGTTACTTTTTGCAAGAAGCAGGCCATTTATGAACCGGTAGGTACAATTACAGAACTAATTCACTGTTTATCAGGCTCCTGGAAAATTATCCAGGTATCATTTGTGGAAGTATAGAAAAAAGATGGTATAGAGACTGTTAACAAAATTTTATAAAATAGGTACGATGTCAGCCTGCCTGAATTTTCTGTTGTAGCTTTGTGTACACTTCCGACGTCGTGAAAGATTGATTTGATCCTTTCGCATATGAGACGTTAATCTCAACAATTGCTTTGTCCATCACTATTAAATGGTAATGTATATGAGCAGATCGCATACCGGCAGCAACCCCGACATTGTATTGGTAGGAGCGGGTATTATGAGCGCTACATTGGGTGTAATGCTGAAAGAGCTGCAGCCCGACCTGGTTATACACGTAATAGAAAGGTTAGATACCGTAGCCGCGGAAAGTTCCGACGCCTGGAACAATGCAGGCACGGGACATTCGGCTTTTTGTGAATTGAATTATACACCGCAGCAGGAAGATGGAAGCATTGATTGCAGCAAAGCCATAAAAATTGCCGGGCAGTTTGTGCAGAGCCGGGAATTCTGGACTTATTTGATTGAGCAGAACTATATTAAAAGTCCGCGGGATTTTATCCGCTCCATTCCGCATGTGAGCTTTGTGCAGGGAGAAGAAAATGTAGCATATCTTAAAAAGCGCTTTGAGGCGCTTACCGGGTACAACCTGTTCAGGGGGATGCGGTATTCGGAAGATCATGCGCGTTTAACGAAGCTGATGCCTCTGGTAATGGAAGGAAGGGATCCTTCGACAAAAGTTGCGGCTACCCGCATGGATGCAGGAACCGATGTTAATTTCGGCGCGCTTACCCGCAAATTGTTCAGGTATTTGTTTGATTTTCCAAGCGTGAAATTGCACCTGGCACATGAAGTGAACGATCTGAGCCAGGATGACGCAGGGCTATGGCATATAAAAATTAAAAATCTCACTACAGATAAAAAAAGAACGATCATTACGCCTTTTGTTTTTATTGGTGCAGGCGGCGGCTCCTTACCCTTGTTGGAAAAGTCAGGCATCCCGGAAAGCAGGGGATATGGGGGATTTCCGGTAAGCGGCCAGTGGCTCATTTGTAATAACCCGGCTATCATTGAACGGCATCACGCCAAAGTATATGGTAAAGCTGCCGTGGGATCACCTCCGATGAGCGTACCGCATTTGGATACCCGTGTGATTGACGGGAAGAAGTCGCTACTTTTCGGACCCTATGCAGGCTTCTCCACCAAGTTCCTTAAAAACGGCTCTTTATGGGATCTGCCTGCTTCTATTAAGCTGGGCAATATAAAACCTATGGTAATGGCTGGTATTCATAACCTGTCGCTTACCAAATATCTCATTGACCAGGTAAGCCAATCGGAAGAAGACAGGATAGCAGCGCTGCGGGAATATTTTCCGAAAGCTATGGCTAAAGACTGGGAACTTGAAGTAGCCGGACAAAGAGTGCAGGTAATAAAAAAAGATGAGGAAGAAGGGGGTATACTTGAATTTGGTACGGAAGTAGTAAGCGCTGCAGACGGCAGTATTGCCGCGTTGTTAGGCGCATCTCCCGGCGCTTCAACGGCAGTAGCCATTATGCTCGACCTGCTAAAGCGCTGTTTTCCCGATAAGATGAAAACAACAGCCTGGCAGGATAAAATACAAAAAATGGTCCCTTCGTACGATCGATCCCTGGTAAATAATGAAACCCTGTACCGCCAGTCGGGAAAAAGAACGGCAGAAATACTGGAACTGGAAAATGAAAAAGTTCCGGGAGCAGAAAGCACTATAGTTGCCAGGTAAAACTGGGATCAGCTTTCAGGGCAAAGTGTGCCACTAATGCACGAATAAGGCGTGGGCTATTCCATTCACGTGGGAGAATTATGATTATTGACACAGTTGCAGCTTTAAAATTAATTGACAAATATTTCGCAAAATGAAAAACGAAATAAAAGAATTGAATGTTGATTTTATCGGTGGACAAAATAGCCCACTGACAAAAGAAGAAGAAAAAGCTATCAGCGATTTCATTCGTTCAAGGAAGAAAAAGCGTAAACTTAAAGAAGCTGGAAAAAGGACAATTATAAAACGTAAAAAAGAGCAACTTGCTTGACCAAAGGCGTGAGCAGCTTACATGGTATTTGCAATATGGCGGCATTACGATATATACTTAACTTATAGTACTACTATCGAATATTTGTACTGTATTCGGCTGACGGGTTTCTATTTTCCCTACTTCACAATACCTGATCTGCAACACGTTGTATTGTTTTCTCAAAGGGTGAATGTGAGAAGCGAATTGACTATTCACTTATTGCCCATTGCCCATGGTGGCTTTTATATTTTAATTCTTAAGCCTCCGGTTATATTAAAGCCTTGTGTGCTGTAGCCATACACTTCGGTATATTTGGCGTTACTGATATTTTTTACTTCTACAAAGCATGTAATGCGATCCTCAGTGAACTGATAGGAAGCATATGTGTTCCATAGCGTATATGCATCTAATACAGCTGGCCGCTGTGAAAAGGTGGCAGCATCGTAATACAGGTCGTTTCTTTTGCCGTAGCTGCTGATCTGTGTGCTCACGAAAAGATGGGGTGTAACCTGCCAGCCTGCATTGATCCCAAAGCTGTGTTTTGGTCTGCGGATCAAATTGGCATAGGTGCTGTCTTTATCGTTTTGCTTTGTCGTTACTTTACCATCAACATAGGCATACATCAATTTCAGCGTCAGTTGCTTATTGATATAGAAAGTGGGCTCAAATTCAAGGCCATGATCTTTTTGCTTATTAAGGTTGATCAGTTGGAAAGAAGGTCCGTAAATAATTACATTTTCAATGGTGCGTTTGAAATATACCGCTCTTGCATCTATTATACCCGACAATAAGGTAGTTTGTATGCCTGCTTCTGTTGTGGCGGATGTTTCAGGCTCAAGATCAGCATTAGCGCTAAATGGTCCGTATAACGACTGGAGCGAAGGAGCTTTAAATGCAGTGGCGTAACTGGCAAAAACTTTTACCATATTGCTAAAGGTATAGGAGGGATTAATGCTATAGGTAAAGTTATTACCATAGGCAGAATGCTTGTTGTACCGTCCACCCACCTCAAGATTAAAGCCATCCAGGTTACGTACGAAAAAAGACAGGTAAGGACTTGTCAGTTTTGCCGTTGGATCGACGGGTGTTGCCGTTTCATCATTCATTTTTTGTTTATTGTAATGAATACCTGCCAGCACCTGTATATGCGGGTTAAAGAAATAGTGGGCGTACAGTTCTGCACTGTGCTTATTTCCCTCATAGGGATACACGCCATATGCTTCCGTGAAGCTGCGGTTTACTTCATCGTAGTTATAGAGTGCAGTCAGCCCACCGTTCCTAAAGCTGTATTGCACCTGGGTGCCGGCAGTAAGCAGTTGTGCCTCATACCTGTTATCTGCATCGGTATAGGCACCGCCGTCGTATCCGCCCTTAAAATGGGCGTAACGGAAATAGGGACTGATATGAAGGCCTTTTGCTATCCGGGTGTCAAAGTTGGCATGAAAAGTATTTCGTGTAACCCCGTCCTTATCGAATGTCTTACCTGCGGTGGTATCGGATGCTTCAGAAATCCCGCCCGTTTTATAATGCGTGAACCCGATATTATACGACGATCCTTCTGCGCTGCCATTCAGTCCTGCATCGGCTTTGAACGTTTTATATGAGCCGGCTGCTATTCCACCATAACCCTGCACCGGCTTATCGCCGGCTTTTTTGGTAATGATGTTAATGACGCCGGCAATGGCGTCGGAGCCGTATAAGGTAGACTGCGCGCCTTTCAGGATCTCAATGCGCTCAATCTGCTCCAACGGAAACATCCTAATGTCAAAAGCTCCTCCCGTTCCGGAAGGGTCACTCACCGGTATGCCGTTTACAAGGATAACGGTATAGTCTGTTCCTGCCCCCCGCAGGTAAATGCTTTTATCTTTTCCCGGGTTGCTGTATGCACCGTTCACCAGCAATCCTGCCTGCTCAGAGAGCACCTGCGCCAGGTCTTTTCCACCGCTTCTTTCTATATCCTGCTTATTGATCACCGTTACCACTTTGCCTGTTTCGCTTACCTTTTTAGGGAACCGCGTAGCGGTAATGACCACTTCATTTAATGATGTTGCGTGGATACTGTCTTCCTGGGCCCATACCATATGGCTGCCGGCTAAAAGCATCGCCATAAAACCAATTTGTTGCCTGTTCATTTTTGTCTGCTGGATTTAAATAATTGAACAAACGGGCTCCATGGTGAAAGGAAAAGAAACGGCTTACGGCGTGAAGCATTTTCATCTCCGGCTTTTCACCCGAAAGCCCTTTGATATAGAAATGCATCTGGCAGGTCTTCTGGCTTGGCTTGCTGCCGGACACCTTCCCATGGCGTGTTGCACCACAGTGGTGTGAAGATCCGGCAGTTGAACGGCTGGCAGCGCCGGGAAGTAAATACTCACCTGCTGCCTGCAGCTCACTCGCCTTACAGCTACGGGGATAGCGCCGGATTTGCACCGGACTTCCCTTTTAATGGCGCCTTGGCGCCAACCAAATACAGGGCAAAGGTGATTGCAGAAAATGAAAATACCAAAAAAGAATATCGAAAAGGATGCTTCAATATTCCCGGGAGCCTCATTTCATGAGCTGGGCTGAGGATACCTTTCTGTAAAAAGCATAATAGTTTTGACGATATATTATCTTGCAATACGATGGAAGCTATATTCAATAAGATTTACCGGCATCCGCTTTTGTCGGCGGAAGATCTGCAATCTATTGCATCCACTCATCAACAGGTAACATTTTCTAAGGGGACCATCCTTTTTAAGGAAGCAGATGTGGCTAACGAATATTATATCCTGGAAAAAGGCTTGGTCAGGACTTTTGTGCACAACTACAACGGCGATGAGATCACCACGGATTTTTTTACGGATAATGATATCGTTATCGTACCCACTTCGCTGTTCCAGCGTGTTCCTTCCCAGGAAAACTTACAGGCGCTTACCGAGTGCATTTTATGGAAGATCTCTTTTGATGATTTTCAGCAGCTTTTTCATCGCATGCCGGGTTTTGTGGAGTGGGGAAGGTTATGGTTCACCACGCAATTGTTCGCGGTAAAACAACGCTCGCTCGATATGATAAGAGAAACCGCCACTACCCGGTATCTAAAGCTGCTTCAGCAAAAGCCGCAGATCGTACAACACGCACCATTAAAACAAATCGCTTCTTATCTCGGAGTTACGGATACTTCTCTCAGCCGTATCAGAAAAGATATTTCCCTGTAACCTGAAAAAGGATCACAATATTTTTCCGAAAACCTTCGGAACGGTAACTTCTATAGAAGGAAAGAGATTATTTGAACAGTAAGGGGCGGTATAGCCTGCTTACTTCTTGTCATAGGCCAAGTATTTTAGTCTTTGTCTGTTTAATCCCTCAATACTTGTCAAATGGCAAGCCGAACAACGCTGCTACGGCCCTATTTTTGAGTTGACTTAACCCTGCAGGAAGGAAACATACGGGCTTCATTCTATAAAATAAGCGTTGGAAAATGGAATCGGAAAAAATAGTGGTGAACATACTGGTGCAAAAACCATTGAACGAGGTTTGGAAAGGCTGGACGATACCTGAACAAATTAAATTATGGCATATCCCTTTTCCCAACTGGCATTGTCCTGTAGTTATTAATGATTTAAGAGATAGTGGCAAATTTTGTTTCAGAATGGAGACAAAAGATGGAAAAGAGAACTTTGATCATTCCGGCAGATACGATAAGATCATTCCTTATGAGCGTATTGAATATACGCTGGATGATGGAAGAAAATCAATTACCGAGTTTCTGCAGATTGATAGCAATACCATAGTAAGGGAAACCTTTGAGCCGGAAAAGTTAGTGCCGGGTGCAGTACAACAGGAATTCTGTGAATCTGTTTTGCAACGGTTTAAAAAATACCTGGAAAAGCAGGAAGACCAATAATTTGATCGTGCATACTTTTTTAAGCGCTTTGGTTGCCGATATAAGAAAAGGGTAAATGGGCGATAAAGTATTGTCAAAAATTCTTTGAATAAAGTAAACAAAATGTTATGGACACACCTGTATCAAAACAGTTGAATATTGTTATCCCGGCTTATCGCTGGCACTCGCAGAATTTCTTAATGGCGCTGGAGGGGATAACAGAGGAAAATGCTACGAAAAGAGTAGAGGGGAGAAGCAATCACATCATTTGGATGGCGGGGAATTTTGTAAACATGCGCTATGAACTGGGCGCTGTGCTGGGATTGAAAGAGCGGGACCCCTATGATGATCTGTTTCATGAGGCAAAGGCATTACATGAAAGTTTTAAATACCCGTCGCTGTACGAGGTAAAAGAAAATTTTCATAAAATTTCTCCATTGCTGTATAACAGGCTTTTGACGCAGACGGATGAAGAGCTTGGAAAACCATTTTCTATGGGAATGAATATTTCATTTTTCCCGGAGACCGTTTTAAATTTTACAGGGATGTGTATCGGAAGGGAAGACTATCTCTGCGGACAGTTGGGGCTTATGCGCAGGATATTGAACTACCCGGGAATAAAGTATGATATAGATGATAAGATGAAATACTAAACTTATATCTCAAACTTTAAAATTTTACTATTATGCCAAAGTTAAATCCCTACTTGAATTTTGATGGTAAAGCAGAAGAAGCGCTCAATTTTTACAGATCCGTTTTTGGCGGAGAGTTTGCAGGAGGAGTGCACAGGATAGGTGATGCGCCGGGATGTGAAAACCTTTCTGCAGAGGAAAAGAACCGTGTAATGCATATTGCATTGCCCGTTGGTGAAGACCTTTTGATGGCATCTGATATTATTCCTTCCATGGGACATAAGTTGGTTGAAGGCAACAACAATCATATTTCTATTTTTCCTGAATCGAGGGAAGTAGCCAATCGTTTGTTCAATGGACTGTCTGCCGGCGGAACGGTGGAAATGCCTTTGGCAGATCAGTTCTGGGGTGATTATTACGGATCATTTACGGATAAATATGGCGTAAAATGGATGGTGAATTATTCAACACAGAATCAACAAGACTGACAGCGTAAGCAGTTATGGTAACGGACGACCCGGGCAAAACAAACAAACGACTAAAATTAGAATATGAGAAAAGTAATTGCTGCAATCAATATGACACTTGATGGAGTTTGCGACCATACGGCCGGGCTTGTTGATGAGGAACTACATCAACATTATGCTGAACTTATAGATAATGCAGGAGTGATTTTATATGGTCGGGTAACTTACCAGCTTATGCAATTCTGGCAAACACTATTGAGAAACCCCTCTGGTGAAAAGTCAATGGATGATTTTGCCATTTCAATAGACAAAATTCCAAAACTTATTTTCTCCAACACACTAAAAGAAACAAGCTGGGACAGTGCAAAACTTGCAAACAGTCCTCTTGGCGAAAAAGTTCTGGAACTCAAACAATCCCACGATGGCGGGAGAAAGGACATTTTGGTTGGAAGCCGGAGTTTGATCATTCAACTTTTAAATAGTCATCTTATTGACGAATTTCAAATTTGTATTCATCCTGTCATTGAAGGAAAAGGTCTGCCATTATTTGACCAGGTAAAGGAAAGGGCTGTTTTCAAACTCATTAAGATAAAATCCCTAAAGTCGGGTGCAACGGTATTTTATTATGAACCGATATCAGAAAAAGCAACAAACCACTAACAATCGGCGTTATATAGACCTGCATTTATCGTACTTTTCTGCCCTTCCATCCATAGCCTCCGAAGGTTCCCAACAAACCGGCTATAACGGTATAGGCTATATGCAGCGGCTGGAGGGGGATAAACCAGCGCATAAGGTGTTGCAAACCGAACCCGGTTAATACCGTTTTTGTAAAGTCCCATTCGATAAGCGTTTTATAAAAAACCGACACTGCAAAAAACAATAACCACCCGGGCTGGAATATGCTTCCGGCCAGTAAGAGCAGCAGTAGCAGGTTGAGCAGATATACGAGAGATAATACGAACAGGATACGCTTGTCTTTATACTGCCCTGTTTTACTTGCCCAGCGGATGCGCTGGCTAAAAAAAGCCTTCCAGTCAGGGGCGGGAAGAGTTTCCACTATGGCTTCCGGCGCACTCAGGTAAGCTATGGCATTGGGATACCTGCTGCTTATCTTTTCCATCAGCAACAGGTCGTCGCCCGAGGCGATATGATCTATGTATTCAAAGCCGTTCACGCTGTTAAAGGCTGCCTTTTCGTAGGCAAGGTTAGCCCCATTGCACATATTATGTAATCTTTTGTATACCGCTGCTGCAGTGATACCCTGCAATACGGCAAAATCGATGCTTTGAAATGTGGTAAGCAAGGAATTACCGGGACTTATCCTTACCGGCCCCACTATTAGCTTTGCTTTGCTTTGCGCGTGAAAAGCAGCAATAGTGGTAAGCCAGTCTTTATGAAATGTACAATCTGCATCGGTGGTAACGATCAGCGTGCCGGAGGCGTTTTCTATAGCTGTTTCAATGGCTTTTTTTTTATAGGCGATCACCGGTCCGTTGTTTATTTTTTTTTCAGCGAGCGATAATAGCCGTATGCCTCTGTTGGCATAGCGTTGAATTACTTCGGCGGTAGTGTCTGTAGAGTGATCGTCCACTATGATGATTTCCGTAAGCTCTTTTGGATAGGATTGCTGCAACAGGGAAAGGATGCATTGTGCTATAACGGCTTCTTCATTGCGTGCGGGAACAACCACTGAAATTTTTTCAGTGACGGTAGCGTTATGGAGATTGCTGAAACACGGAACCTGTTGCCACGACCGGTGGTAATAGTGAATAAGAAAATAATAGCCGGTCAGTAAAACACAACTGATGATGAAGAGTATCATGCCCGCAAATTAGGGTAAATCGTCATACTATAACAGGGCTGCTATTGCTGCTGTATTTTTTTCCTGCAATACCCGGTGCCCGCAGGAAAGGATATGCAGGGTGCAGTGATCACCGGCTCTTTTTTTAAAGGCAAGCCCGGTGGTATAGCGTATTACCCTGTCGTACCTGCCATATATCAGCACTACCGGCGTTTTATGCTTACGGATAAGTGATTGTATAATGGCCGGCCGGGGTCGGATCTTTCGCATGGCTGTCCATATGTTGTACAGCCGGTTACGCATATCCTCATGTTTGAGGTATTGGCTTACGTAATGATATACCCCCATATTGATCATATGCATGCTTTTAAGCATCCCCGTTACCGCAAAAAAAGGTGCAGGCTTTTTCATAAGGTGGCGGAACAACCTGTTGCCGGCGGCGGTTTGCGTTGCCAGCCAATACCAGAAGTTGATCTTTAAGCCATCCGGTGCAAGCAGCACCAACTGCTCTACCCGCCGGGGTATTTGTTCGTATATAGCCAGGGCAACTCTTCCACCCATGCTGAAACCTGCAAGAGTAAAATTTCGGTTGTGCAGCGCCGGTACCTTATCGATCATGTGGATGATATCTGCTGTTGAGCAGCGCAACCCTTCATTCCAGGTCGTTTGCCCATGAAGGGGAAGATCTATCGCTATGATGGTGTATTGATGCTGCAACTGCAATGCAAGAGACATGAAGCTGCCTGCTTCCTCCCCGAAGCCGTGAAAGCAAAGCAAGAGCTTTTCACCTGCTCCCCATTGTAAACAATGAATTTGCGAGTTTTTATATGGAATGAAGAATGACGCCACGATACCTGCTCAAACGTACATAAATTTTTTGTTCCGGACCTCTGCAGTCCCACCAGCTTTCATTGCCTTCAGGCAAAAATAATGATGAGGAAAACGGCATCTATGGCATCTTAAGTTTATTTATGCGATATTTATCGACAAACAGTTGTACATGTTTAACAACATCAAACCGGATAAATGGAGACATTTTGAGGTGGGCATCCTCATGGGGCTTATACTGCAATTCGTTTCCTGGAAAGTGTTTGACGGTAGCAGCACGGAAAAAATAATGCTTATCTCTTTTGTTGCGGTAATCGCTATCAGCTATGGCTTTGAGCTTTTTTCCAAAATAACGAAATTAGGCAGGTACGATTTTATGGACGCTGTAGCATCGGCTATAGGGGGCGCTGTTGGAATCGCTTTAGCCTTACCTCTTCAGTTATAATACCTCCCAAACTTAATTCCTGGTATTTTATCCTCCCACGGCGTTTGTAGTTATATTAGCATTTTGATTTTACAAAAACCAGTTAGCCTTTATGAAGCCTTTTACCCTGGTTACTGCATTCTTATTTTTTACTTATTCGAACAAATCCATTTGCGCCGGTATGCACTGGAAGCTTTTGCGGTGATGCTCGCATAAGCCATATTCTAATATCGCTTTACGGTGAGCCGACGTTCCATAACCCTTATTGCTATTCCAGCTGTAATATGGAAATTGTTCGTGCAGCTGCGTCATATATTCATCTCGGTAAGTTTTTGCCAGCACGCTGGCAGCAGCAATAGAAGCATATATGCCATCACCCTTTATTATACACTGGTGCAGAACATTGCTGTATTTATTAAACCGGTTACCATCTATCAGCAATAATTCAGGTATTACAGATAATTGTGCAATAGCCAGGTGCATCGCTTTAAAGGATGCATTCAGTATATTAATGGTATCAATCTCCTCCACTTCCACTTTTGCCACACTAAAGGCAATGGCTTCTTTTTCTATGCATACCCGCATTTCGTTTCTCTGCCCTGCAGATAGTTGTTTTGAATCATTCAGTACCTCATTACAAAAGCTCCTTGGTAAAATCACTGCTGCGGCAAATACAGGGCCTGCAAAACAGCCACGCCCGGCCTCGTCGCAACCTGCTTCTATCAATACATCCTGGTAAAAAGCTTTCAACATATACGTTATAGTAATGCTATGTCAAACGTGAAAGGCGAAGGTTCGTTTCGCTTTTCACGTCTCACGATAATATAAAGACATCATTTGATTGACTTAACAGTACTACAATGTTAAGAATAAAATTTCGTGCAATACTTTTGCAGTTATGAACAAATCGCTTTCACCCTCACCCGACAGGGCTGTAGCCTGGTGGTTACTAGCAGGTGTAGGTATGATCATGGTGCAGGTACTGATTGGAGGCATTACCCGTCTTACGGAATCGGGGCTCTCCATTACGGAATGGAAACCTATTACAGGCATACTACCACCCGTTGGCGATATGGCCTGGCAGGCTGAGTTTGATAAGTATAAGCAAACCGACCAGTTCAGGTATCTGCATTCCGACTTTTCATTATCCGACTTTAAGTTTATTTTTTTCTGGGAGTGGTTCCACCGTTTCTGGGCAAGGCTGCTGGGTATTGTTTTTATGGTGGGATTTGCATGGTTCCTGCTGAAGAAAAAATTTAAGAAGGAAATGATCATTCCCCTCGTCATCCTTTTTTTGCTGGGCGCGCTGCAGGGTGCTATTGGCTGGATAATGGTAAAAAGCGGGCTGGTACCTGAAAAGTATTTCGTAGGACATGTTGAGCTCACAACGCACTTTGTGGCGGCCCTGGGACTGCTGGTATATACGTTATGGTTTGCCCTGCGTTTGCTGGTGCCACAACAGCAGATCATACGCTACCCCACACTGAAAAAGTTCACCGTGATGCTGCTCCTATTGTTATTTGTTCAGCTTTGCTATGGAGGGTTCATGGCGGGATTGAAAGCGGCTACAGCGGCTCCCACCTGGCCTACCATCAATGGAGAATGGTTGCCGGCGGCATTATCCGGTAAACCCGGTTCGGGAAATCTTGTCAATAATCCTATCATGGTGCAGTTCATCCACAGGGGTCTCGCCTATCTTTTTGTTATACTGATCGTAGTTTGGTTGCTGAAAGCGCAGCAGATCAGTCAACCCGGCTGGTTCCGGCAAACTAAGCTTTGGCCGCCGGTGTTTGTGGGACTACAGGTGCTCCTGGGGATCCTTACCGTGCTTTATTCCCCTTCCGTCACGGCACTGGTATGGTTCGGCGTGCTCCACCAGTTTACCGCTATGCTCTTGCTGGTTTCGCTGGTATGGGTTTTGTACCTGGTGAAGAAATAAGAACAGGGGAAATGTGAAAATATGAAAATGTGTGAATTTGAAAATTTGAAAATGAAAGGAAGGGGGTATAAGGATGGGCTTTGCTCTTCGGATTTGAGATTTATTTGGTTCTTGTCTTTTGGTTTTTGGTGTTTTGCAGGTCTCAGGTTACAAAGAAAGGTGAGAAGCAGGGAAGGGAAGAGGTGAAAGGTAGAAGGTTGTGTAAAATGTAAAACCCCTGTGTCATGTCCTGAAAAAAGTAGACTATTACATATCAGCTATGGCAAAACTGCCTTACTCCTGATACCTTCAACAAACCAGAAACTATAAACTTCCAAACCGCAAACTCCTGAAACCAGAAACCTGATACCTTCCACCCAAAATCTCGTGCCCGGCATATTATTAGCAGGCCCTTTCACGTTAAATATCAAAGTATTATATTGCGTTAATGCCTTCCGTTTCCGCCATAAAAGCATATATAAAGGGATTTTACCGCTCTTTTCCCATCCAGCTTTTTATTCTTCACCTCAGGCGTTACCAGTTGCTGCTTGCTTTCTGGTTTATTCTGGTGAGCGCCATCAATGGTGATTTTATGAGCACTTTTGGTGCTGATTCGCTTTTTCTTGCACCGGAATACCTGGGAGAAGTAAATGGGCTGAGCATGGCCATAGTGGGCATAAGCACCGGTATTTTTATTATGAGCTGGAACATCACCACCTTTATTTTGCACAGTAACCAGTTCAAGTTTTTAGCCACCACTTCCAAGCCTTTTTTAAAATACTGTATCAATAATGCGGTTATTCCGCTATTGTTCCTCGTTTTCTATTGCTCTAAAAGTATTTATTACGATGTGCACAACGAGCTCCTTCCTGTTCGCAGGGTGATTATACTGGTTACGGGCTTTTTATCGGGGCTGAGCCTCGCATTTGTGATTTCTTTCCTGTATTTCTTCAGAACGGAAAAATCTTTTATGCGCACCATGGAACCTGTATTCAGGGATCCCAAAGCTTTTGCCGCACAGTTTGGTATCGGCGGCAAGCATTTTCATGAAAAGGGAATATTGCAGGTAGATTGGTTCTTTAATACGAAGATGAAACTCAAAAGACCGCGGAATGTGTCGCATTATTCGCAGGAGTTCATTGACACCGTTTTTAAACGGCATCATTTTACTGCGGTGATCTCTATTATACTTGCTTTTTTATTTTTAGCCCTGACCGGAATGCTGATAGATCAGCCCTTTTTCATCATCCCTGCCGGTGCGGCCATCCTGCTGTTCTTCGCCGTATTGATAGCCGGTGTGGGCGCTACCACCTATTGGCTGGGGAATTGGGCTTTTCCTGTTCTGCTCCTTTTGGGTATTGTGCTCAATTTTTTATTTGAAAAGGAGATCATGGACCCCCGCAATAAGGCTTATGGCATTAATTATACGAACCGGGCGGAGCGGCCGGTGTATACCCGCGATAGCATTATGGAGCTGTGCACGGTAGAAAAAATGGACGCGGATAAGAAAAATATGATCCGCATTCTGGAACGGTGGAAAGACCGGCAGAAGGAGGAAAAGCCTTTATTGTATGTAATAAATGTAAGCGGGGGAGGCACCCGGTCGGCTACGTTTACCCTCAATGTAATGCAGCATCTGGACAGCATAACAGGAGGAGCACTGTTAAAGAAAACCTTTATCATTAATGGCGCTTCAGGGGGAATGCTCGGTGCGGCTTATTACCGCGAGCTGTTTCGCTTAAAGCAACAGGGCGCTCCTGTTGACCTGCAGGATCCGCAATACGCCGATAATATATCCAAAGATCTTTTAAATGCCCTGTTCTCTTCATTCGTAACACGCGATCTGTTTGCTCCCGCGCAGCAGTTCAGGGCCGGGAATTTCAGCTATATCAAAGACAGGGGCTATGCTTTTGAAGAGCAGCTTAACCGGAATACCGGTAAAATACTGGATTATACTTTACGGGATATCGTGGCGGAGGAACGCGAAGCCAGGATACCGCTCATGCTTTTTAACGCCACTATCACCAGGGACGGGCGTAAGATGATCTTCAGCACCCAGCCGGTGAGCTTTATGATGCGCAACTGGCCCGATTCTGCAGCCGGTATAACCGCTGAGCCTGACGCTATTGATTATGCTGCCTTGTTTAAGAAACAGGATCCGTTTGGACTGAGGCTGCTTTCCACTTTGCGGATCAATGCTACTTTCCCATATGTGCTACCCAATGTATGGCTCCCCACCAATCCTATTATTGATGTGATGGATGCAGGCATGCGTGATAATTTCGGACAGGAATCCTCGCTTCGCTTTTTGCATGTTATGGAAGATTGGATAACGGCTAATACTGGCGGAGTTGTATTTATCCAGATACGTGACCGAAAAGACGGAGAATGGGATGAGGGATATGAAGACCAGAGTATTACAGGCTTGCTCACCAAACCTGTAATGACCCTTCAGCACAACTGGATGAAAATGCAGGATTATTATCATGATGAAATGATCCAGTACGCCCATACCGGGTATACATTCCCTTTTCATAAGGTCACTTTTTCCTATACGCCATTACCCAGCCAGAAGGGCGCGGCCTTAAATTTCCACCTCACAAGAAATGAAAAGCTGGATATCAAACGATCACTGCGATCAGCAGTTAATATAGAGGCGTTTAAAAAAATAACTTCCTGGCAATCCGGCCAACTCAGGGACGGATCAGGCGAAATGCACCCGGAATAACCCCTATATCAAAAGAAGGGGCGGAGGGTTTTGGATCGCCGTCAATATGAAGAGGAGCTGCGCCGCGGTTTTTAATATGGAGGCCCGGGGTTTGATAGTAGAGAATACCTTCCTTTTTATAAAGCGCTTCTTTTACTTTTCCCATCCTGATCTGGTAGAGTACGGCAAGCAACATGCGGGGCTTAGTCATTTTCTGTACGATCACAATGTCAAGCAGGCCATCGTTGAGACTGGCTTGGGGCGCAATGGTGAAGCGGTTACCGAACTGGTTGCTGTTGGCTATGCTGATAAAAAAAGCTTCAGTGGAAAGAGAGACGTCGTTTATTGAGATATCAAAGCAATACGGTCTTGCCTTTATAAAGTTGGCGGATGTTTGTTTTATATAGGTAAGCAGTCCCCGCCGGGGTTGCTTTGCAAAGTCATGGGCTACCTGGGCGTCGAATCCCAAACCGCTGAGCATACATGCAAAGTGATCATTAATGGTAAAAGCGTCGGTTGGTATGGGAGTGCCTGTAAACAGGAGCTCAATGGCTTTATGAGGATTTTTTGAGATGCCGGCGCAGAAAGCAAGACCGTTGCCGGATCCACAGGGGATAAGCCCAAAAGCAACACCTGTATCCCTCAGGCTGTGCACCACGCTGCTTACAGTACCATCACCTCCCGCTATTACAATATCCGTTATGCCTTCCTGCACTATTTTAGTGCGGATAGTATCATAATTCCCCTCCGGGCAGGTAGGATGGATCTCAAAGTCTGCTGCCGAACCGGCCAACTTTTTTTCAATGAGTTTCCGGAGCTTCGAGCTGTTTCCGCTTCCTGCAATCGGGTTCAGCAAAAAAATCATCCTGCGTTTCATGCCTGGGAACTAAAGCGCTTAAATAGGAGAATATCAAAATACATTAAAAAATATTCGGGCATTAATGGCAATATATTCCTTTCTCCCAAATCCATGAAGCATCTTTAGTTATTCAGCAACCTCTGATTAATGACAGGGGATGGCGTTATGCCCTTTGAGATACCTTTTTCGTGCTCTTCAAAGCCTGTACAATAGCCGCAGACAGGTTTTGGAGCGTGGGTTTTCTTTCAAAGCGTTGTCCGTTAATAAAAATAGCGGGCACATTGGTAACACCTGCGTCAACAGCCTGCATCTGATCATCCCTTACATACCATCCGAATTTTGAATTCATGAGGTCGTCCAGAAAATGCTTATGGGTCACTCCTGCATCACGGGCATAGCCTTTCAGGCTTATCGTGCCTAAATTCCGCTGGTGATGGAGCAGGATATTATGCATTTCCCAAAACTTTCCTTCCTGTCCTGCAGCAATGGCAGCCTCAGCAGCTTTAAAAGAACGCTGATGGATACGGGTAAGTGGAAAGTGACGAAAGTTATATTTTATCTTTCCCTTATACGTTTCCAGCAGTTGGAGCACAACATTATGAATTTTGGCAGTTTCAGCGCTTTCATAATCACCATATTCAACAATGAGCACTTTTGCATCGGGATCTCCGATGATCATCTCTTTTGGTGGTATTATTTTTTCTTCAACTTTAAACTTCATTTTCCAGTCTTTTTTATGATTAATCCTGTAATGTCAAAACAAATGCCATTTCATATCGCATTACCTGAGTTTTCCAATATACAGATTAACCCCGTAAAGATCAATGATTTTAGGAGTTTGGCCTAATATACGGCATAGTGACATATTGTCTTGATATCCTTCCTATTTTTAACAAAAAATCAGGTAGGTTTGAAACTTAAAATTTTTTAATATTTATGTCCGACGGCACTAAATCCGAGATCCGTTTTTTAGAGGGACCGCAATCCAGGTGGGAAGAATTTAAATTTGTTATAAAAACATCCTGGGAATTTATAAAGGGATTCAGGGCACTTCATTTTGCCGGTCCCTGTGTTACTATTTTCGGGTCGGCCCGGTTTAAGGAAGATCATCAATACTATACACTTACCCAAAAGCTGGCAGCAGAAATAGCGAAGCTGGGCTTTACCATAATGACGGGCGGTGGGCCAGGCATTATGGAGGCTGCCAATCGTGGTGCCAGGGAGGTTGGAGGAAGGTCGGTAGGCTGCAATATTGTTTTACCCCATGAGCAGCACCAGAATCCCTATCTTGACAAATGGGTGAATATCAGGTATTTTTTTGTGCGTAAAACACTGCTAATCAAATATTCCTACGCTTTTGTGGTAATGCCGGGCGGGTTTGGCACCCTCGATGAACTTTTTGAGTCGCTTACCCTTGTTCAAACCAAAATGATCAAGGCTTTTCCCATCATTATCTTTTGCAAGGATTTTCATAAGGAACTGATGGACTATATAGAAAAGCTGAAAATTGCAGGTACCATTTCGCCCGATGACCTGAGCCTTGTATTGCTCACCGACTCCATTGAAGAGGCAGTGGAACATATCAAAAAAAGCAGCATCGACCAGTTCGGACTGAAATACGCTGAACCCAAACCTGCGCGGTGGCTGTTTGAAAAAAGATTTTTTAATTTTTGATCTGCTAAGCGGAAGCATATTGCTGCATAGGCAGCAGAGCTTATAAAACAATAATGCCATCTTACAATGGCACTATTGTTTTTTGTGTTGATCCTGACCGGTAGCTGTATCTTCTACAGCAAAGTGGCATCCAGGGTAATATTGGTATTGAGCAGCTTGCTGATCGGGCAATTGGCCTTTGCATCAGCCGCAGCAGCGTCAAACTTAGCCTTGTCAATACCGGGCACTTTTGCTTTTAGCACGAGGTGTGAGGAAGTAATATCCATGCCCTCCATTGTGATCGTACAATCAGTGCTGATCTCATCAGCAGTAAACCCGGCTTCATTAAGCGCAAATGCCAGCTTCATGCTGAAGCACCCGGCGTGGGCTGCAGCGATCAGCTCTTCGGGGTTAGTGCCCGTACCGTTCTCAAAACGCGACTTATACGAATACTGTGTTTTACTAAGTACACTGCTTTGGGTGCTTACCACGCCATTGCCATCTTTACCTGTGCCGTTCCATACGGCGGTTGCTGAACGTTTCATAATAGTATGATTTAATTGTTATTAATACTTATTTGCATGTAGAGGGTACTTCGGATCAGGAAGGGAAAAATAGCAGCGCTCAGCAAATAAATAGCGCTTTTGAAGTGTCTAAGTTCCGAAATCTTTTCGAGCCTTTGCCCTCTAACGAATAATTTTACGTTTTTCGAAACCAAACCGCTTTACATGCCATCTGTTATTTCCAGGCTTCCTGATGTGGGGACCACTATTTTTACCGTAATGAGCTCCCTGGCAAAAGCATACCATGCGGTCAATCTTGGGCAGGGCTTTCCGGATTTTGACATGAATGAAGCGTTGATCGCCAAAGTAAATGAAGCCATGCTGGAAGGCTATAACCAGTACGCCCACATGAATGGCTATATGCCGTTGCGTGAAGTATTGGCGGAGAAGATACATTATTTGTATGGTGCCGATATAAATCCTGATACAGAAATAACTGTTACACCCGGAGGAACCTATGCCATTTATACGGCGCTTACCGGTGTTTTGCAACCAGGCGATGAGGTGATTGTTTTTCAGCCAGGATACGACAGCTACATTCCCAATGTGCTGATCAACGGTGCCATTCCGGTGCTCATTCCCTTGCAGTATCCCGGTTATACCATCGACTGGGAAGCGGTACGCAGGGCCGTTGGCCCCCGTACCCGCATGATCATGCTCAATTCGCCGCATAACCCTACGGGAGCAATATTGAGGCAGGAAGATATAACAGCGTTAAGAAGCATTACAAGGGGAACAGATATTTTTATACTGAGTGATGAAGTATATGAGCACGTTATATTTGATGAAAAGCCACACCTGAGCATGCTGCGTTATCCCGATCTGCGGGAAAGGAGCTTTGTTTGTTTTTCTTTCGGCAAAATATACCATTGCACCGGCTGGAAGATCGGCTACTGTGTGGCCCCTGCCGCTGCCATGCATGAATTCAGGAAAGTGCACCAGTTCAACTGCTTTTCTACAGATACACCAAAGCAGGTTGCACTGGCAGCCTTTTTAAAGCAAAAAGACCAGTATGAATTGCTGGGGAAATTTATACAGCACAAAAGAGATTATTTCCTGCAACTGATGAAGGATACAAAATTCAAAATGCTCAGCTCTTACGGCAGCTATTTTATTTTGGGCAGCTATGGTCATTTCAGCGATGAAACGGAAAAAGATATCGCCATCCGTATTACTA
>CAZREP010000005.1:38404-45073 GCA_964599035.1 uncultured Terrimonas sp.
TTGTGTGATACTCCTTCTCCTAATTGATATTTATTGTTTTTGTAAAAAGGAGGAGACGCTGGAGAGGGCGGCAGAAAGGCTGAGAAAAGTGTAGGTGTTATTTGATAGAGATATGCCTATACATCCGGTGCTGTTGTGCAAGTCTCCTGACTTCTCACTTACTATGTTCTCCGGAGATTTTAATCTCCTATATGCACCGGAGCCCAGCGGAATACAGAAAGATATTAAAGGAGCATTGACTTTTATTGCCTTGAAGGCAGTATAACAGGGCCGGTTGTTGTATTTAGTGGCTGGAATGGGAACAGGGGATAGCTGCTTCTTTGAACGCCGATGCTGCCTGAAATAGAAAAAGTTCTGTCATCATTGATATACATCAGCCCCAGTTCTGCTCTGGAATACACATCAAAGGCGCCGGACCTCAACAGGTTGTTGCCCGGGTTGATCTTATTATCGGCAAAAGACCGGAAGGTGCGATTAAAGTGTATATAGGAAGGTGCTGCGGATACGCCGGTAAAAGCGTATAGATTATTATTCAACCTGCGGTTGAGCTGCAAGCCCAGTGGAACACTTACAAAATTTGCGCTGCCGCCATTGAAAAAGCCAAGCCCGGTTGAAAGCCCGCTGTACCGGGTAACAAACCATTTTTTGCCCGATAAATGACCGGTACCGTATATAGTATTACTGCTAAGTCCGCTATACTGCGCATAACTCATAGTATTCGTCGGCAGGCTGGTTTGTGCACCTGCTGCCACGACAAAAAATGATATGCAGCACAATAACAGGGAACGCATATTGTTAGGCTTGTAATATAAAATTACGGATTGTTCGCGTATTATGCTCAAAAATTGCAAGGTTGCCAACCCTGGAAATACTAAAGGTGGCAACCTTAACGCTGCCTGCGAAAAATTGAAATGCACTCAAATGAAGCAGCAAAAGTTATTAGACGGGTTGTACCCGATGATAATAGATGAAGGTATCACCTGTAGTATATGCGGCATTACCTGATCAGTGTTACTGTTCCCTTCCTGGTGAATACCCCTCCCGATTCACATTCCATTTCTGCAAAATACACAAAGCTCCCCGTGGGCAACAGCTGTCCGTTCAATGTGCCGTCCCAGCCCTGGCTCCGGTCGGAGGCTAAATAATTTTTTCTTTCAAATACTTTTTTTCCATACCGGTCATAAATGACCAGGTGCTTTACATAGGAAATCCCGAGAATGGTAAATACATCATTTTTGCTATCGCCGTTGGGCGTAAAGGCATTGGGTATGTGCACCTTGCTTTCTTCACATTGCATTTTAAGGATCATCCCATCGGATGCCGTGCAGCCATATGCATTGGCTACCGTAATACGATATTCGGTAGTGGCCAGTGGCTTGCTTACCGGAGCGGAGCATTTAGCGCAACTAAGGTATTGATCGGGGGTCCATTTCCATGATACAATATCGGGCGTTCCGCTTGCCTGCAACTGCACGGGCGTGCCGGCAAGTACCTCCATATCATTACCGGCCGATACGGAAGGCAGGTCATAAACCTGTACAGCTATATCCGCCGTCTCGGAAAAACAGCCGTAACTGTCGCCTCCGACAACAGTGTACACGGTAGTGGCGGATGGGCGTGCCACTGGATTGGGAATGTCTGTGCTGCTTAACCCGTTTGTATTCCCGGTCCAACGGTAAACGGTGGTGCCGCTTACGTTGAGCTGTACCTGCTCACCGTAACATATCCCGGTATCCGGCGGAGCTTTCAACTGCTCCGGTTGAACTACCATTACGGTTGCAGATCCTGTTGCGCTGCAGCCCAGATCATCTTTGGCCGTTACCTGGTATTCGACAGAAAGTCCGGGTTTCACTATGGGGTCAGGGATGTTTAATTGGCCGATGCCATTCGCCGGATCCCAGGTATAGCTTACGGCGCCTGCTGCACTGGCTGATAATCTTATGCTTTCCCCCAGGCAGATACGGGTTTGGGTTGGCGTAACTGTTAGGGTGGGCGCTGGTCTTACCTGGATCATATCCCCTGTATTTCCCACACCGGTGCAGCCGCTCTCATCTGTTATGAGCAATTGGGGGGTATAAGCGCCGGCACTGCTATAGATGTGGTTTGTGCTGCTGTCGCCTGAAACAGTTACATTGCCGTCGCCGAAATCCCAAACATAGCTGCTGATACCGGGTCCCGAGGCTCTCAGGGAAGCCTCCTGACCGATACAAATTTCGGGTGGACCTGCTTTCAGGGAAGCTTCCGGCCGGCTGATGATGATCGTGTCTTTAAATGTTTTTTCCAGCCCGTTATAGCCATATCCTGTCAGCTTTACTTCGTACATACCGGGATCTTTATATACGTGCCGGGGATAGTTCACATTTTCCAGCAGCGGGCTGCCGTCGCCGAAATCCCAGACTATTTTGGTATAATCATAAGATGTATTTTCAAAGCTGGCCACCACCGGGGCGCATCGGGTATGGGTTACAAATGATTTTGTAAAACGGAATGCCGTATTAAAATAACGTACCTCAAGTGTTTGGGTAGCATAAGAAGTGCAGCCGCTCACCGGGTCAGTAGCGGTGAGCTTTATAGTATAGGAGCCGGGCTGTGGATAGGTATGCGATTCGTAATAATCAGTGCCTTTTGGGCTGCTGTCGCCAAAATCCCACAGGTAATTTACGTTACCTGCCCCATACATATTGGTGTTGTTGTAGAAAGTCATATTGGTATTCAGGGGAACATTATTGCCCTGTGCCATGCTAAAGGCTGCTTTTGGCCCGTTTACATTTACCGCTTTCCCATACGACGCCGTGCTGCTGCTGCATCCACCGGCATCGGTGATCGTAAGCTTTACATAATAATTGCCGGGATTGTCGTATTGGTGCGTTACCTGCCCTCCGGTTGCTTTGGTGAGTGTTTGGCCGTCGCCGAAATCCCAGTGCCAGTTAGTTATGGCATTATTCTCAGCAACGGAGGCATCTTTTAAAACCACTTCGGTGGTGTTAAAGCATTGTCCGTCCTTCACTACATCAAAAGCCGGCAAGGCCCCTTTAAATTTTATGGGAACTGCATTGCTCGTATCCTGGCACTCGAAGTTGTATGAGCTGGTTATTACGCGCAATTGATCGTTTTTAGCCTGGGTGGAGCTTATGCTGCCTTTTGCGGGCCGCCAGTTGTTGGGGTCGTAATTGTCAAAGTAGGAATTGCCATTAAAGGGATCCCCATTGGCATATTCCCATTTTTCGATATAATAAAGGTTGTTGAAACTGCCCATAGCGGGGTTCTGCTCCATATTGGAAATGCTGAAGTTGATGGGTGTGTTAATGCAGGCTTCACCCGGAGTGAGCGTCAGCAGGGGCTTTTGTTTCAGCAATACCGAAATGTTAATGTAGCCGCTAACTGAACATTGACCGTTGGTGGTGGTAAGCACAACTTTATAGCTTCCTGTTTTGGTGTATTCATGTTCAATAACAGGTTCGTCGGAGGTAAAGGTTTGGGTTGTACCGTCACCGAAGTCCCATTTCCACGAGGTGGCGCCTTCCGAGGACTGTGTAAATTTAACAATACCCCGCGTGCCCTCGCAGGTTAATGTATGCCCGGTTATTTTTGGGAAAGGTGGTTTTACGGTTACATAGTTTACCTTTTCAACCTCGTCAGTGCAGTTGCCGTTGGTCGCCACCAGCTTTACACCGTAGGAGCCTTCCTTATTGTACTTTATTGTAACGGCATTGTTCCCATAAATAAAATCGCTGTAATCTCCCTCAAGACGCCACGACAGGTATGCAGCGTTAGTGCCGGTATAGCTGTAAGTTACAGGTGTGTTCCCGCAAATATCCACACCCTGAACAGCTTTGAAATCGGCTTTGGGCTTGCTGTACACCGAAAAGTCAAGTCCATCGGAAGTTCCTTTGCAGCCGCTCCTGGTAACGTATTCGAGGCGCACAATAAAATTACCGGGATTTGTATATTCGTGTACCGGTTCGGGGTCGGTGGAAGTTGTGCCGTCGCCGAAGTACCATTTATAATTGACGATCTCATCAGCGCTGATCGCCGCTGCCATCTGCACTTTTATATAACCGCAATGCTGGTTATCGCTGCCGGCATCCAGCTTGTTGTGAATGTTTACAATGGGCTTCCTGATTGTTACATACTGACTGATACTGCTGCTGCAGCCATATATGTTGCTTACATTCAGCCTTACAAGGTAGTAATTATCGGTTGTGTAGGTATATGCTGGCGTCTGCTCCGTAGAGCCGGGGTGGTAATAGCCGTAATAGTCAAAATCCCATTCCCATTTTACAACCCCTTCGGTATTATCCTTAAACTTAACCACGGAAGGTGCGCCGCATAAGCTTTGTATGTCGGCGGTAAGCTCGCTGGGTTTCGGAACAGGGCGTATATGCACCGTGGCGGTGGCAACGTCCTGGCATTCACCAAATGTATTGACCAGTTTTATGGTTTGCTTTCCCGTGTCGGGGAATGTATATTCCAGGTTGTTGTAATACCAGCTGTATGCGGGCTGGTCATTGATGTACCAGTTGGTGGAAGAAGGGCTAGGCGTGCTGGTGCTGTTAAAAGTCACCCACTGACCTTCACATATGAGTGACGGTGCATTAAAGGAAGCCTTATAGCTGGCTACGTTGAGGTAGTCGCTTTGAGTGGTAGTGATGCTGCAACCTTCTTCATTCTTTACAGTAAGGCTTACCGTGTAAATCCCTTTTTTATTGAAAGCATAAGAGGGATTTTTGGTGGTAGCTGTATTCCCGTCTCCAAAATCCCAGGTGTAACTTAATGTGCCCGGGCCCGAGCTGTTGCTGGTGAACTGCACCGCGTCGGCCGGAGTGCAGAGCACCCGCTTATCGGAGGTAAATGACGCATGCATGGCAGGCAGTATTTCCGTTACTTCATCTTTTACCGCTGTGCTGTAACAGCCATAACTATTGGTAACCGTAAGGCTTACCGAAGGCTTTTGAACGGCCATATAGGTATGAGAGATGGCACTGCCATATCCTTCCTGGGTGCTGCCATCGCCAAAATCCCAATAATAACGGCTGAGAGATCCGCTGCCTGGCTGGGAGCTGCTGGTAAAGGTTATGCCGGCAGGTATGCAATTTTTATTGTCGGAAACTGAAAAATCTGCTACGGGTTTTTGATACCCCATGATCTTTCGGGTATAAGTGCTGGTTTTCCCGTTGTCTGTAACGGTAAGTGTTACGGTGTATTCCTTTTCTTCCGTATAAATCGCTGCCGGGCTTGTCATGCTGCTGCTGTTGCCATTGCCGAAATCCCAATGGTAAACGGCGCTTCCGGATACCCCTGAGGTATTATTGGAAAACTGTACGGTAAAAGGGGGGCATCCGCCTTCCTTATCGCTGTAAAAAGAAGCGTTGAGCTGGCCCACGGTAGTAAGCCTGCATAGAAAAGCGAAGATCAGCAGCATTATCCTGCCCGGGAAGGCAGAGAGATAAGGCTTGGGTTGAAGGGTCATTAAGGGTGTTTAACAATGTTTGAATCACCAAGATATCTCTTTAACGATGCAATAGCAAAAAAAAAGGCGGAAAGCCGTGGAAAAATGGGCAAATATTAAAAATGGAGCCGTTGGAGCGTCATTACAGGGAGGTTATGACATTTCCTGTTCTGCCAGGCGTGCTTCCACTTCATATTTATTATTACGGTATCCCTTTCTGATGGTTTCAATGGTATACCGGGCTATAAATGGAATAAAGCCATAACGTTTGAACTGCTCTACATGTTTCAGCTCATGCTTTACCCAGCGGGTATCGTGCAAAAATTCCTGGGCGGTGGCATTGTAAAGGTGTATGGTCTTTCCCAGGGTAAAAGCCACATTATCCACACCCAGCCATCGTGCGGCCAGCTTTGCTTTCCATGATCTTTCCCTGATCTTGATATCCGAAACGTTCATAACTGCTATCGCTGTTCCCAGTATTGTATAATTTCTTCTGCGTGCTGCCTGTTCTTTGGCCGCAAAAATATCTTTTTGATCACCCCTTTTTCATCAATTACAAAAGTGGTGCGGTGCAATCCCATATATTTCCGTCCATAGAGCTGCTTTTCACCCCATACGCCATATTTATCAATGATCTTATGACCAGGATCTGCCAGCAAATTAAAGGGGAGTGAATACTTTGCTTCAAATTTTTGATGCGATCTTTCATCGTCGGGACTTACGCCAACTATTTCAAATCCTTTTTGCTTTAACAGCGAAAAGTTATCCCTTAAATTACAGGCCTGTACGGTGCAGGTGGGGGTATCGTCCTGCGGATAAAAATACAATACCAGCTTTTTCCCTCTATAATCCGATAAGGCAATTTTTTCTCCTTTCTGGTTCTTTCCCGAAAAAGCCGGGGCTTTATCACCTTCTTTCAGTGTAATCATAATGAGTGTGAAAATATGGAAAATGTGAGGAATGTGGGAAATGTGAGAATATGAAAATATGAGAATATGAAAATATGAAAATATGAAAATGTGAGAATGTGAGAATGTGAAGAGGTGGATGATTTGCAGATATAAGGTGTAAGGTAGGGAGGTATGGGGGTGGGTATCATAGCCTATAGCTGACTGCCGACAGCCCATAGCTATTGCTGATTTGTTGATTTCTGATTTGAATTTTATTTGGTTCTTGTGATTTGGTTCTTGGTGCTTTATGGTTGTTTCTCGCAGCGTTCG
>CAZREP010000005.1:45083-59273 GCA_964599035.1 uncultured Terrimonas sp.
TGCGCCACTGCTCCGTGGCGCAAAGGAGAATACCTTTTTGTTGCTTCATTGCTCCTTCGGATTTCGAGATCCAGGCTTCGGATTTTGTATCTGATCTTTATTTGGTTCTTGTATTTTGTTATTTGATTCTTCCTCTTCGGATTTCGCACTTTTGGCCTCGGATTTGTAATTTATTTGGTTCTTGTCATTTGGTTCTTGGTGCTTTCACAACTACCTGGTAAAGGTAAAGAGCTGTGCAGCCGTATTGCCGGCCTCGTCGGCTATGCTGATCTTTAATGTATGTTCACCCGGTGTGCATTGCTCATCAAAAACATATATGAATCTTTTTCCTTTATCATTGGTGAACCGCAGCCATTTACCGTCCAGCTCTGCCCTGAAATTTTTAATGCTTCCCATATTATCTGTGGCGGTGAATACCAGTCTCGAAGCCTTACTCATATCCTGTCCGCTTTTAAATCCTATGGGGATGATTTCGGGAGGAGTTTCATCGAGCACTAACTGGAAGCTCCCAAAACTGCTGAATTTTGCCATTGCCCATCCGTTCTGCCATTCCGGTTTAGCTATTTCTTTTTTGGTCCCGGAAAACCGCTGCATCACCACCCTGCTCATTTTTTCCTGAGGGAGCGCGGTATCTGGCTGTATGCGTATAACAAAGCTTTCCTGTAAAGGAATATGAGTGGAACCGATGGTATGTACGGCAGAAACGACCGCCGGATTTGTGGAAGCCGACCTCCTGTAAGTGATCCGCGCAGAATCATATAAGCCTCTTTCACCAATGTAAAATTCACAATCTTCACTTCCTTCTCCCACATTTACCATTAAAGGATAGCACATTTTGCCAGCCGCCGGCACCGGGGCGGACGGAGCTTGCTTATACCGGATCTTAAACTGCAATACGGCCGTATTGTTATTGGCGTCTTTTATTTCAATACTGATATCTTGTACATCGCCTTCGGCAAGCCGGATCACCCCGTTGCCCTTCTGTTGGCGATAGATGCTGTTGATATATCCCGGAAGCTCCGATAAATGCTGCAGATAAGGCCCCCCGCCGGCTTTGGTTTTATAGTCGATATGTGCATTCAGATAGCGGGTATCATAATAGCTGATGGTATCCATTGTAAAACGGATCACCTCTGTATGGTTGTCGTACAGGACGCCCTGGAAAACACCATTATGATTGGGGGAGGCTGATTGCGCATCGTAACTGGAAACCGCAAAGCTCACTTTATCCGACGATACAGTAATAGTTGAAGGAACGGTAATATACTCGTTTGCCGTTTTCTTAACAGCGATGATCTGGGGCGATTGCTCATAGGTGCTTCTGTTGCGGTCATAAACAGCCAGGCGTTGAATCACGGGGGGAATGTTGTCTGCTATGGGAAAGCCGAACAACATGGGATTAAGGTTCGTATCCGTTGCGGTATTGCGTATCTCAAAATGAAGATGGGGTCCCTGTGAGCCGCCCGTGTTGCCGCTGTTAGCAATAAACTGCCCTTTTTTTACCATGAACATCCCTGCAGGGATATCCAAATAAACATTCCATGATTCGAGCCGGTATTGCTGCTGTTTAACATATTTTTCCAGTTCGGGGAAGAAAGCGTTCAAATGGGCATATACCGTAGTAAGTCCGTTGGGGTGATTGATATATATGGCCCTGCCAAAGCCAAAAGGCTCGATCTTTATGCGGGCTATGTAGCCGTCGGCCGCCGCCTGCACCGGCAGGTTCTCCACCCGGTTGGTCTTAAAGTCGAGTCCCATATGATAGTGATTGGGGCGAAGCTCGCCGAAGTTGCCAGCCAGGCTTGCAGGGATGTTCAGCGGCTTAATAAAATATCCTTTGGGATAAATACCTGAAAGAGGATTTTGAGCGAATGAATGAAATCCGGTTAAAGCAAACAAAAAGAAACAAAGCGTAATAGATACTTTCCACATAAGGGTGCGTATATGCAAAAGGCGCCCGAAACGGATCGGGAAACCACAAAAAAATAAAAAGTAATATGGGTGAAGCACTTCTTATTTAATAAAATAAGAAGTGGCTGTCAGGTAACAAATCTACCCATCATTGGTTTAACAGTAAAATCATTTTCAATTTTATAATATTTTAAATTCTGGCATCCTCTTTGCAAAAAAATAACAGGACTGCCCGGAAGAAATTGATGCTGTTTTGCCTGCTTTGTAAAAATCACCGGATATACTTTTTCAGTTTTGGTTTTCAGTTTCCAATCCTTTGATAAGTCTTAAAGCTTATTAAAAGGGCTTTATATACCCTTATTAGGGTATACACCGGAAGATATTCATTTGATTTTTGTTAATAATCTTTGAATCGACAAAAAAACCCTTAAAAGAGTATACTTTTTAGAAACTATAATACAGCGTTTTTCGTCTATATATTGTCTACTGTATATATTGTTGAATCTATAAATTGAATGTTATGAAAGGGATGAAAAGAAAAGTTATACTGGCTTTGGCTATTATGGCAGGATCTGTTATCGGGGCTTTTCGCGGAGAAGTGGCCAAGTTGAAATTTATTTCAAAGGTGAAGGATAAGTATGAAGATCATAACAGGGTTCAACAAGAGGAGATCATACTGGATGAATTTGAGCTTTCTGCTTTCCATACCAGCTAAGCGCTGATATCATATACTTTAAAAGGCACCGGCTTTCGGTGCCTTTTTTTGCCCCAACATATTTCTATGCAATAAACAGGGCAGCTTCTAAATATTAGCTCCTGATTTTCGCATTTAATTTTTCATCCCTTACCTTTGCCCGGTTTTTTCAGTGCCGACCCGTAAAAGGCTCGTGCAGAAAATACCCGCCGGATTCTTTCAAATCGTTATCAAGAAATGCCTAAAGACAATTCCATCAAAACAGTACTGATCATTGGTTCAGGCCCCATTATTATCGGACAAGCATGTGAGTTTGATTATTCGGGTAGCCAGGCTGCCCGAAGCCTGCGTGAAGAAGGAGTTAAAGTAATACTTATCAACAGTAACCCTGCCACTATCATGACCGACCCTATGATGGCAGACCGGGTTTATTTGCTGCCGCTTACCGTGGAAAGCATTGAGCAAATACTGGAAGAAAATCAGATAGATGCGGTATTACCCACCATGGGCGGGCAAACTGCCCTGAACCTGGCTAAAGAAGCTAATGAGCTGGGTGTTTGGGAAAAATATGGCACAAGGCTCATCGGTGTAGATATTAAGGCGATAGACAAGGCCGAAGACAGGGAGCATTTCCGGCAGTGGATGATTGAATTAAAGATTCCTGTAGCCCCTGCCAGGATTGCCAACTCTTTCCTGGAAGGAAAAGAAATTGCCCAGGAAATAGGGTTCCCATTAGTGATCCGGCCGTCTTATACGCTTGGTGGCACCGGTGGCGGGTTTGTGATGTCGAAAGAATTTTTAGATGAGGCGCTCGAAAGGGGATTATCCTCGTCTCCTATCCACGAAGTGCTGGTGGAGAAAGCGGTATTGGGCTGGAAAGAATTTGAACTGGAGCTGCTGCGCGATGATGCGGACAATGTAGCGATTATATGTACCGTTGAGAATTTTGACCCCATGGGGGTTCATACCGGTGATTCGATAACCGTAGCGCCGGCCATGACCCTGAGCGACAGTGCTTTCCAGCTTATGCGCAATACTGCCATACGCATGATGCGCGACCTGGGCAATTTTGCCGGTGGTTGCAACGTGCAGTTTGCGCTCAATCCCGAAACAGAAGAAATTATTGCCATTGAAATTAATCCCAGGGTTAGCCGTTCTTCAGCGTTGGCATCCAAAGCCACAGGCTATCCTATTGCTAAGATAGCGGCGAAACTTGCTATTGGATACACACTTGATGAGCTCAAAAACCAGATCACTCAATCCACTTCCGCTTATTTTGAACCTACACTCGACTATGTAATTGTTAAAATGCCCCGGTGGAACTTCGATAAGTTCAAAGGAGCAAACGATACCCTTGGGCTGCAGATGAAATCTGTAGGTGAAGTGATGTCTATCGGGCGCAGCTTCACGGAAGCGATCCAGAAAGCCTGTCAGAGCCTCGAAAATGAGGCTGTTGGTCTCGGTTATTACGGCAAGAGCATGATGCGGCCCGAAGAAGTTGTCGAATACCTGAAAACACCAAAGTGGGACAGGATATTCCGCATTAAGGATGCCCTGATGATGGGCGTAAGCGTAAAGTCTATTTGTGAAGCTACGCGGATAGACCGCTGGTTCATTTACCAGATACAGCAGATCGCTCACATTGAAAAAAAGATAGCTGCCTATAATACTCATACTTTGCCCGACGATCTGCTGACGGAAGCCAAGCACAACGGGTTCAGTGACGAACAGATCTGCCGGATCATGAAAGACGGCCGGGACGAAGATATTTATGAGCGCCGGAAAAAACTAGGACTTACCCGTGTATATAAAATGGTGGACACCTGTGCCGCCGAGTTTGAAGCTCAAACGCCTTATTTCTACTCCAGCTTTGAGGCAGCTTCGGTTCCAGATGAAGCAAAAGCCGGCGTTGTACATAATGAGAGCGTTATACACAAGGGCAAACGTGCTGCTGGTAAGTCGAAAGGGTCTGTTATTGTATTAGGATCGGGGCCAAATCGCATCGGCCAGGGTATAGAATTTGATTACTGCTGTGTGCATGGACTGCTAGCTATAAAGGAATGCGGTTATGAGGCGATCATGGTGAATTGTAACCCCGAAACGGTCTCAACCGATTTTGACATAGCCGATAAGCTGTATTTTGAGCCGGTTTTCTGGGAACACCTGTGGGAAATAGTAGAATATGAAAAGCCTGTTGGGGTGATTGTACAACTGGGCGGGCAAACCGCTTTAAAATTAGCCAAACGGCTTAATGAAAAAGGAGTGCGCATTATAGGCACATCCTTCGATAATATGGATATTGCTGAAGACCGTGGCCGTTTCAGTGATCTTTTAAAAGAGCTGGATATTCCCTATCCCAGGTACGGTACCGCCTATGATTCGGATGAGGCCATAGAAGTTGCCAAAGAAGTGGGTTACCCCGTGCTGGTGCGCCCGAGCTATGTGCTGGGCGGACAAAGAATGCGGATCGTGCTGAATGATGAAGAGCTCGAAAAGGGGGTGCTTAGCTTATTAAAGCATCTTCCCGGCAACAAAATACTGATAGATCATTTCCTCGACCGCTGCCAGGAAGCGGAAATAGATGCCATCTTTGATGGGGAAACCTTTCATGTAATGGGGGTAATGGAGCATATAGAACCGGCAGGCATACACAGCGGCGACAGCAATGCCGTACTCCCCGCTTTTAATCTTAGCCCGCTGGAGGTAACTACCATGGAAGTGTACTCCGAAAAGATAGCCCGCAAGCTGGATATCCGGGGGCTGATCAATATACAATTTGCCATTAAGGATGGCGTGGTATATGTTATAGAAGCCAACCCCAGGGCTTCCCGCACAACGCCTTTTATTGCCAAAGCCTACCAGATCCCTTATCTTAACATTGCTACTAAAGTAATGCTGGGAGAAGTGAAGCTGAAAGACCTGAAGTTTGAGAAGAAGCTGAAAGGGTTTGCGATAAAAGAACCGGTTTTCAGCTTTAATAAATTCCCGGGAGTCAATAAAGAATTAGGCCCCGAAATGAAATCTACCGGGGAAGCTATCCGCTTCATCAGGGATTTGCGCGACCCGTATTTCAGGACATTGTATAAGGAAAGGAGCATGCATTTGAGCAAGTAGGGTATCTCAAATCCAACATGAGAAGCCTTGTGTTTAACCACAAAGGGCGCGAAGGACGCACGAAGTAGCGCGAAGAAAATAATTTCAAGAGTGACAAAAATAGGTGGTTTGTGTTCTTTGAGCCTTCTTCCCGTTCTTTGAGGTTCTGCTACCCATTACAAGGCACAGGATTTTGAAAAGGAGGCTCCCGTCTGGATTTTGTCTTTGCCGCTTTTTGTTCTGCTGCTACCTTTGCCTGAAATTTTACATATGTTACAAATAAATATACTGAGGCAGGATGTAGCTCATGTGAAGGAAAGGCTTGCGGTTAAGCATTTTCCGGATCTTTCCCTTGTGGATAAGATCATTGCTTTGGATGATGAACGTAAAAGACTACAGCTCAGCTTTGAGCAACTGCAGTCGAAAGTGAACAGCAGCTCTAAAGAGATCGGACAGCTGATCGCAAAAGGACAGAAAGAAGCAGCAGCATCTGCGAAGCAATTAGTGGCAGGTTATAAGTCACAGATCAGCGATCTGAATATAAATCTTGCAGAAACGGAAAAGCAATTGCAGGAAGAACTGGTAAAGCTGCCCAATCTTCCTTCCGGTAAAGTGCCTCCGGGAAAAACTCCTGAAGATAATGTTATAGTGCGGGAAGGGGGTGCAAAACCCAGCTTGTCTTCTCATGCAGCACCTCACTGGGACCTGGTCAGGAAATATGATATGATTGATTTTGAAGCGGGCGCCAAAATTACCGGCAGCGGCTTTCCGTTGTATAAAAGACAGGGAGCCAGGCTACAAAGAGCGCTGGTGAGCTATTTCCTGGATTTCAATACTGCTGCAGGCTACACCGAGTATCTTCCCCCTTTTATGGTAAATGAAGCTTCCGCTTATGGCACAGGCCAGTTGCCCGACAAAGAAGGTCAAATGTATTATATGCCGGCGGATAATTATTACATGATCCCTACTTCCGAAGTGCCGGTTACCAATATTTACAGGGATGAGATCATAAAGGAAGAGCTCCTTCCTGTGAAAATGACGGCTTATTCACCCTGCTTTAGAAGAGAGGCGGGCAGCTTTGGAAAGGATGTACGTGGGCTGAACAGGGTGCACCAGTTCGAAAAAGTGGAAATTGTACAGATCACCCATCCCGATAAAAGCTACGAGGCGCTGGAAGAAATGGTGGCTCATGTGGAAAAGCTGCTGCAAACCCTGGAGCTTCCCTACCGCGTTGTAAAATTATGCGGCGGTGATATGAGCTTTACCTCCGCGCTCACTTACGATTTTGAAGTATACAGTGCCGCACAGGAGCGCTGGCTGGAGGTAAGCTCTGTCAGCAATTTCGAGACTTACCAGGCCAACAGGGCAAAGATCCGCTTTAAAGATCAGCATGGTAAAAACAGGCTTCCACACACTTTGAACGGAAGTGCCCTGGCATTGCCCCGTATAGTAGCTGCCCTGCTTGAAAATAACCAGCAGGAAAATAGTATCACTATACCGGAGGTGCTTCATCCCTATTTTGGGGCGGATAAGATATTGGCGGAAATATGAAAATATGAAAATGTGGAAATGTGAAAAAATAACAGCGGTCGGTACGCGACGGAAGGAGTGTCAGACTGCGGATGAATGTGGAGATCTTGCAACCTATACCTTACACCTCAAACCCCAAACCTGATACCTCTCTCATCCTCTCCACACCGGGTTTTTCACGTCGTGGTAAAAGAGGAATATCCACTTTTCCTGCTGTCCCTGCTGCCACCATTGCTGCCGGAGTTCCATACATTTTTTCCCGTCGTAGTCGTACTTGGCAATAAACCGGCTTTTCATTTGGTGTAATTGCGGAGCATCGTCGGCCCCATAAAAAACGGTCTCTCCGTTCTCTTCTATCCAGAATACCTGGTGCCAGGGACTGTGGGCACCGGTAATCTCGCAGCGTATGTATCCATCAATAATCCCGTTGCCCTGTAGCAGGTGCACATTGTCTGCATGCTGCAGTATTTCAATTTCCTCCGGGATATAGGAAGGAGCTCCTTTTTGCAATGCGAAAGATAATTCCTCCTGCTGCACATAATAAGTGGCGTTGGGAAAGCTCATGAAACGCCGGCCCAGTATCTTGTCGTCCATACTCACCCCACCCGCATGATCTTTATGCAGGTGGCTCATCAGCACTTTGGTAATATCCGACGGGTTAATATGGTGATCAGTAAGGAGCTGGTGGATCTGTAACGTTCCGTTAGCTTCTGAAAAGCCCAATCCCGTATCTATCAATAAGATGTCTTTCGAAGTGATCACAACAAACGGCTGAATCTCAACCAGCAGGCTCCCGGAAGATCTTTTCTGAAGATCATCGCGGTTAAGATTAAAAGGAACAAATTGCTTGGACTGGTCTACTGTAAACGCCCCTTCGCTTAAAGGAATGATTTTCATCCGGCAAATGTAATCTCAAATTTGAAATCTCAAATTTGAGATTTGAGATTACCTCAGCACCATCTGGCGATCTTTATCCAGCCGGAGCAGTATGAATACCATAGCGCTGAACGTTACGAGCGACAGTCCTCCATAACTTACAAAAGGAAGCGGAATACCGATCACGGGCGCCAGCCCCATTGTCATGCAAAGGTTGATCGTGATATGGAAGAAAAACACCGAAGCCACACCGTAAGCATAGCATCGGCTGAAAACGCTACGTTGTCTTTCGGCAATGGTAATGATGCGGAACAGGAAAACAGCATAAATGGAAAGAAACAGGAGGCTGCCTGCAAAACCGAAAGCTTCCCCGATCGTGCAAAAGATGAAGTCTGTTCTTTGCTCAGGCACAAAGGCATAGCGGGTTTGGGTACCCTTTAAAAGCCCCTTGCCGAACACTCCCCCGCTCCCTATTGCAATTTTGCTTTGCTTTACATTATAGTTCCCTGCATCTTTTTTTTGCGAGGTATTTTTTTCAATATCGGCAACCGCGGCAGCATCCTTGGGTATATAATCCTTACCGATCGTATCGTATATGCGCTTTACCTGGTAGGGCTGCAGCACATGATCGAAAATAAAGGGAACGGCAAAGCGCTGTATGCTCACACAAGTGGCCCAGATAGCAATGATCCAGAACAATACCGTTTTGCGACGCCTGATCTGCTTGCGCATAAAATAAGCGGCAAGCAGGGCAATACCGGTAAGAATAAGCGCCAGTATATTGGGCTCCATCAGTAAAGTAGCCACTACCAATATGGCAAACGAAAACCCGATCACCAGCACAATCGCAGGTAGGCCTTCGCGGAACATGACCAGGAAAAATGAAAAGTATACCAGTGCCAGTCCGGTTTCTTTCTGTAAGATGGCCAACAATGCGGGAGCTACTACGATAGAAGCTGCTATCAACTGAGACTGAAGTCTGGTAAAATCGGTTTCCACGCGCGATATGTATTTCGCCAGGGCAAGATTGGCGAATACAATACATAACTGTATGGGCTGTAATTGAAAAGCATCGCCGAATTTAATGATAGACTCGGTTCCCTTGATGTTGGAATGAAACGGAAAAACCAGCAGCAGCAGGATAATACCTGCGGTATACCATAGATTGGCTGTTGCTGTAAAAAATTTACTGTCTGTTAAAAGGATTACAATGCCTATGAACAGGGAGAGTATGAAGAACATGGATTGCTTCCCATAATCGGTTCTGGGGGAAAGAAAGCCGTCCACGATTGGGTCACCTTCATTGTAGGTAGCCGCAAAAATGCTGATGATGCCTATGAAACACAATAAAATATATAGCCACAGCAGCAGCCCGTCTATACGTTTTACTATTCCGTTATTATTGGCCTTCATCATCGGATCATCTGGTTTTCAGAAGTTCATCATTGTTGGTATCCGGCACTTCTTCCTTTTTTGGGGTGGGCCTTTTGATATGTATGATCTTGTCCGGTATCCTGCCGCCGCCAGCAAAACTATCTGTACGCCCGGAAGTAATGTTATTCGCCGGTTGTGCCGGCATGCCTGTTTTTTCGGGACGTGTTGTTTTTGACGTTTTGCTTTCACCGTGGGTATATCCCCGTAAATACTTCCTGATATAGCTGCTGTCTTTTCTCAGGTTAAAATAAAAATAAGCTCTCGTGGAGTCCGCAATGAACTGCTTGCGTTTAAGATAGGAAGGCATGAGGTTCGTATTGGCTATTCTTTCCACTTCTTTCATCCGGTCGGTTCTTATGGAATCCGTAAGATATTTTTCTATCAGGAATGAAGCGATCGGCGCAGCCCAGGTTGAACCGAAACCCGCATTTTCCACCGCAACGGCTATGGCGATCTTAGGGTTCTCTCTCGGGGCAAAGCAAACGAACATGGAGTTGTTGGGGAGCTTGATCCGTTTACCATCGAGTATGGTATATTTTTCTGCAGTCCCTGTTTTGGCGCAGATGCTGATGCCAGGGACCCTGGCGCTCCTTGCCGTACCACTTTCCACCACATCCTGCATGCCGGCATGAATAGCCTCGTAATCCTGGTCTGATATATGGGTGAGTGCCGAATGTTTTTCCCTGAATTTGTTCAGCAGCGTATCTTTTGCCGTTTCATTTTCAATTTTCTCTACAAAATGAGGGGTATAGTAATAGCCCTTGTTGGCAATGATGCACATGGCATTGGCAAGCTGCACCGGTGTTACCTGCATTTTATCCTGCCCTATGCCAAGGGTAACATTTGTGCATGAATTCCAGGAGCCCCGGTAATCCTTATTGTATTCGGTGGTATCGGGGATATTGCCCGGTAATTCATTCGGCAGATCTACTCCCAGCCTTTGTCCCCATCCAAAGGCATTCATGTAATCTTTCCAGCGGGTATACCCTTTTTTTACCGCTTTATCCTTGTTGTTATCCAGGGTGAGCCGGTATATCTGGCAAAAATAGGAATTGCAGGAGTTGGCCAGTGCCAGCCGCATATTGGCGGCATGCCCGGGGTTATGGTGTTCGCATCTTATTACTTTAGCACAGCCATAGTAAGCGCCGCCGCAGGCTACACCATAGCTGGCATTAATAACGCCCATGTCAAGCGCTACCAGTCCGCCTATGGGTTTAAAGGTAGATCCCGGTTCATACAATCCCCGGGTAGCCCTGTTCATCAGTGGTGCGGATACATCAAGCACCAGGTTTGCATATTTCTTTTGCCGGGTGCTGCCGGTGAGGTCATTCGGGTCGAAGGAGGGTCCCGACGCCATAGCAAGAATACCTCCTGTTTTAGGATCAATAGCCACTATGCTGCCCACCTTATTGGTCAGTAATTTTTCCGCCAGTTGCTGCAGTTCAATGTCAAGGTAAGTATACAGGTTACGCCCGGTAACTGCCGCAGTATCATATTTGCCGTTCTCCCATGACCCCTGGAGGCGGTTCCTGTTGTCCTTAATGAGATTCTGGATCCCCCTTTTACCCATCAGCACGCTTTCATAATATTGCTCCAGTCCTGATCTTCCTACAAAGTCGCCTATCTGGTAAAAATAATTGCTTCGCCGGATGATGGCGGTATCCACTTCCCCGATATCACCCAGCAGGTGGGCGCCGGCATTATATAAATAATTTCTAATCGGGCGCTCAATAAGCGTGAACCCAGGGAACCGCCAGATGTTTTCTTCTAATTTAGCCTGCACATCAGGAGGCAGCAGCCCTGCAAAAACAGAGGGGCGGTAACGCCCGTTCTTGATAATGGCTGTTATGATCCTTTCCCGGAATTCTGTTGTATCTATACTTAAAAGGGTACATAAAAAAGCAGTATCCACCTTTTTTACCTCATAAGGAGTAACGGTAAGGTCATAAATAATGGTATTATTCAGGATAGCCTTATTGTTCCGGTCAAAAATGATCCCCCGGTCGGGATAAACCACTTTCCTGTAGACGGCGTTGTCCAGCGCCAGCATTTTGTACTTGTCTGAAACGACCTGTAATATAAACAGGCGTACCACAATAATTAAAAATGCGATCCCGAAGATGAGCCTTATAATAGTTTGTCGTGATTGGTTAAACGCAGGCATAACAACTCCCTATATATTTGTCCTGAACTTCTGTTTCCTGTAAAACAATACCTCTGTGATCATTATCAGCAAAAAGCTAACGCCTGTAGTAGCTATAACCTTGCCCAGGAAGTACCAAAAATTTGCGAACTGCAGCCATTCCAGGAAAACAAGGTAAGCATTATGAACAAAAGCCAGCACCAGTACATATACTGTATATGGAGACCATCCCATGCTGGAGGGGGCGGGAGCGATATAATTGAAGCCTGAATCTTCTTTTGAAATAAGGATATTGATCATAAAAGGTCGCAGGTAAGCCATTAATGTGCAGGCCGCAGCATGCAGGCCGGGTGTTTTAGTAAAGAAATCGAGACAAAGACCAAATAAAAAGCCCACAATGGTTAAAGAAAGCCGCGGGATTTTAAATGGCAGCCATAATATAAAAAGGAAATACAGATAGGGAGTTATGAACTGGTGCAATGGGGGTATCTTATTCAGGATAAATACCTGGAATAATATAAAAATGGCAAAGCGGATGATATTTTTAAGCAGTTCACTCATTTTAATCCTGTTTATGCGCCGTTTTCTCTAAGGCATCCTGCTCCTCTTTTTGCAGATTTTTTACCGCATATACGAATTGAACGTTAAAGAAATTGGTAGATGGCTTCACTTTCATCACATAAAAATTACTACCGCCCAGGCTTTCAATATCTGTAATGGTACCTATGAGCTGTCCCGGCGGAAAGGTTGAATACCTGCTGGTTACCACCGTATCGCCTTTTTTAGGGTGGGCCGACCGGGGAATATTCCGGAAAGTAAGCACCTGGGGATCTTTGCCATCCCACTCTACGCTGCCTGTTTCTCCTGTCGACAGCAGGCTGGCGCTTACCCGGCTTTGCCGGTGCAGCATGCTCATTACGATGGACATATTTGAGCTTACATTTACAATAGTTCCTATAATGCCAGAAGGGCTTACCACCGCCATATCTTTGGTGAGTCCCTGGTTTGATCCGCGGCTTATCGTTAAATAGTTGGTTTGGGAAGTAACAGAATTATTAATGACCTTGGCAGGGTAATACCAATAGCGGCGGTAGAGTTCCAGCGAATCTACTTTTATGGAATCTATCACCAGCAGGCTGGCAGTGTCTGCCGGAAGAAAATCATCTTTCAATAAATTGCGCAGCCGCTGATTTTCCTGAATGAGCAGCTCATTGGTTTTTTTGAGCTGGAAATAATATTCAATCGTATTATACTGTTGACTTATTTTACCGGTTACTTCTCCCGAAACTCCCATGAATGCCGCTTCATGGAATTTGTTGTAATGGAAAAGCATATACAGGGCTACCACCTGCATTATAATAAAGAAGAGGAAATTAAAATAGCGCCTGACAAAAAGAAAAACATTTCGCACTTCGTTGTGTTTTTACAATCCTACAGTTTAAATACCGCCGGCAAATACTTTCACAGGACAGGCGTAGAATCGGCAGTCGTGTGATTTATCTCATTACAAAAGGGTAGCGTTGATAGTTCTTAAGTGCGATCCCTGTTCCTCTCACCACGCTTTTGAGCGGATCATCGGCTACGTGAACGGGAAGCTTTATTTTCTGGCTCAGCCGCTTATCCAGCCCGCGAAGGAGCGCCCCGCCTCCGGTAATGTAGATGCCCCGGCGGTAAATGTCGGAAGCCAGCTCGGGTGGAGTGGTTTCCAGCGCTTTAAGGATCGCTTCTTCAATTTTGAAAATGCTTTTATCCAGCGCTTCCGCCACTTCCTGGTAGCTTACCATAATCTGTTTGGGTATGCCTGTTACCAGGTCGCGCCCGTTAACCGGAAGATCATCGGGCGGGTTATCAAGGTCTTTCATGGCAGCCCCTATCTGGATCTTGATCTGCTCTGCCGTTCTTTCTCCGATCAGGAGGCTGTGGTAGCGACGGAGCGCTTCCATAATATCGGCGGTAAATTCATCACCGGCTATGCGGATGGACTGGTCGCAAACGATACCGGCCAGCGCGATAACCGTAATGCCGGTAGTGCCGCCGCCGATGTCCACGATCATATTACCTACAGGCTCTTCCACGTCTATTCCTATACCCAGCGCCGCTGCCATAGGCTCATGCAATAAATACACTTCTTTGGCGCCCGCCTGTTCTGAGCTATCTCTTACCGCTCTTTTTTCCACTTCGGTAATGCTTGAGGGAATGCATATCATCATCCTCCAGCTTGGAGGGAAGAGAGGCTTTTTGGGGTAGATCATTTTGATCAGCTCTCTTATCATCAGCTCTGCTGCATTGAAATCGGCGATCACTCCGTCTTTTAAAGGGCGTATGGTGCGTATGCTTTCGTGGGTTTTTTCGTGCATCATCAATGCTTTTTTACCCACAGCGAGTACATTTTTAGGATTATTCCTGTCTAATGCTATAATTGAAGGTTCATTGACTACTATTTCATCGTTATGGATAATAAGGGTATTAGCCGTTCCCAGATCTATAGCAATTTCCTGTGTAAACCAGT
>CAZREP010000006.1:0-8588 GCA_964599035.1 uncultured Terrimonas sp.
ATATAATTCACTGCGTTGCTTCCGCCGCCTCCAACGCCAATGACCTTAATGATGGAGGATTTCTCTTTAGGCAAATCAAAGTGTATCATGATAACGGTTAAATTTAATCTTATCAGTGCTTCACTAAATAAGAGGTGATGAAGTAATGGGTGTTAGTATTAAAAAATTATATTGTTTAATGATCCGGCTCTGCCTGTGTGAAGTACGTCGCCAACCTGTTATTTCAATTGCTCATCGCCTTCTTCTTTAAATAGTTCTATCAAACCGCCTTTAATGGAATCCATAAATTCCTTGAGGCTTTTGGTGCGCTTTTTTATTTTTTCGGTACCGATGCCTTTTTCCGCAGGTCTTTTTTTACGGGATACCTGTTCTCCCTTTTTTTCTTCCACGGGGTTGGGTGATCCTGATTTATATTTCTCCCTGTCGAGTGTATTCTCATATACATTGTATCCCTTGAGGATAAGTCCTGTACAGGTGGCGTACATGGGCTTTGCCAGCTCCTCCATGTGCCCCGATGCCAAATGCTCATTAGGAAAACCAATGCGTGCATCCAGCCCGGTAATATATTCGGCAAGCTGGATAATATGCTTGAGCTGTGAGCCTCCGCCGGTAAGAATAATACCGCCGTTGAGCATTTTGTTTTCCAGTCCTACCTGCTTAAGGTGGTAAGTCACGAAGTCCAGTATTTCACTCATCCGGGCCTGTATGATACCGGCAAGGTTTTTTACGCTGATCTCCTTGGGTGTCATGCCCCGCAACCCGGGGATTGTGATGTAGGCGTTGCTTTTGGCTTCATCAGCCAGGGCGCTCCCAAACTGCACCTTCATTTGTTCTGCCTGTGTTTTCAGAACGCCCAGGCCGGTTTTAATATCGTTGGTAATATTTTCGCCGCCAAAGGGAATAACGGCGGTATGTTTTAATATGCCTTCATAAAATACAGCGAGGTCGGTTGTTCCGCCACCAATATCCACGATCACCACGCCTGCTTCCAGGTCCTGTTCGCACATCACGGCTGCAGCCGATGCCAGGGGTTGTAATACCAGGTCCTTTACGGTAAGCGAGGATCTTTCCACGCTCCTGTTGATATTGCGGATGGCATTCCTGTCGCCGGTGATAATGTGAAAATTGGCCCCCACTTTTACACCGCTGTAGCCTATGGGGTTGGTGATATTCTGGAAATTATCTACGGTGAATTCCTGGGGGATCACATCAATGATCTGGTCGCCTGCCGGAATATAGGTTTTGTACTGGTTGGAGATCAGTTGGTCGATCTCGCTTTGAGAGATCTCATCGTCTGTATTGTGCCGTACAATATCGCCTCTGGTTTGGAGGCTTTTGATATGATGACCCGCAATGCCTACATATACTTCGCTGATCTCAAGATCGGGATTGGAAGCATAGCAGCTTTCCAGGGCCGACTGTATGGCTTTGATGGTTTGATCGATATTCAGTACCATGCCATGTTGTACGCCGTTGCTATTGGCCCGACCGAATCCGAGTATTTCCAGCTTGCCGTATTCGTTTTTCCGCCCTGCAATGGCGGCTATCTTGGTAGTACCGATATCCAGTCCTACAATAATGGGTTGTTCAGTGTTCATGGTGGTTGGTTTATTGCGTTGCGTAACTGTTGATATTATTGATTTGGTTTTGAATAATGATACGTTGTGTGGTGTCCCTCCTGGTGGCTACTACCTGCCCGCTGTACTGCACATCAATAGCAGCGTAAACATCCCATCCCACTTTTGCCAGCACTTCACTGTAAAACGTATACAGCTTGCTGAATTTTTGTTCCAGGTTATAGCCGTCTCCCAGTACAATAACGTGCTCCCCGATCTGGGGATATAGTTCAAAGCGTTTCACTCCGGCATAGTTTACCTGTTCTATTTGCGCCATCCAGAAAGTGTTGGCAGATATAAATTCGCTGATCGCTTTCACCTCCAGCAGTAATGCACTGTCTGCCGCATTCCATTTCGTTTTGTCGAGCGGACAATTGGTAAATACCGGCACATCTGCCGGGAGCCTGCTGCTCAGGGGCAAACGGGTAAGTTCCCTGTCTATATAATAGCTCCTGCCTCCCGTGGTAAATATCCTTGCCAGGGGTTTACGCTCTTCTATCTTCACCCGCAGCACTTCGTTATTATCAAAAAATAATTCAGCATCTTTTATCCAAACATTGCTTTCCAGCGTCTGTTCCATCCTGCGGAGATCAAAGCTGGCTAACGGGATTCCTTTGATAGCCGGCATCATATGGATGAGCATTCCCTTTATGTCATTCTTATCTGCGAAAAGATGATGCTGTGCGTCCTTTATCTCTATTTCCAGTCCGCTGCAGGTTCTGTCATCTCTTTTGCGTATGGCGGCAAGCAGCAGCACTACAAGCGCAGCGCCAACTCCCAGCCATAAGACGGCCACAATGAACTTCCCTGTTTTTCTTTTGCTTACCCTCATATTAGTTAACCACTTTCTGTTTTTGCTCACTATATACACCCTCTCTTACCGCTCTCGTTTTTTATCACCTCTCACCATTCACGATTCACTATTCACATTGCCCAGTATTTCTTTTACCTGCGACACCATCCTGTCAATATCGCCGGCTCCCGCTGTTATCAGCAGCCCGGGCTTTTTTTGACCTTGTTTATGCTTTATCCATTCCAGTGTTTCTTCTTTGTTCATTATATGTTTATGTTCATTTTTCATTTTGTCGAATATCAGGCTGCTGCTTACGCCTGCTATGGGCAATTCCCTTGCAGGATATACCGGCAGCAATATCACTTCATCTGCAATATCGAGACTTGCCGCAAATGCTTCGGCAAAGTCTCTTGTGCGGCTGAATAAGTGCGGCTGAAAGATCACCGTACATTGTTTATCCGCAAACAGCAGCCTGGCACCTTTTATTAATGCTTCCAGCTCTGCCGGGTGATGTGCATAATCATCAACATACACGGTTGCATTATCGCCTGAAGGGGGAATAATATATTCAAACCTCCGCTTCACCCCCCTGAAATCCGCTATAGCCGCTTTTATTTTTTTATCTTCAATACCTATTTGTTTTGCAACAGTAATGGCCGCCACTGCATTTTCTATATTGTGCAGTCCACCCATATTGAGCTCCACCGATTTTAACCAGCCACCTTTTGTATGCACGTCAAAGACATAGCCTCCCTGCCTGTTCGTGATATTGGCTGCATAGGCGTCGGCATTATTGTTTTGAAGGCTATAGGTGAAATGCCGATCCGCGTTTTGCAGAGCAGAAAGTGCTGCAGCTCTTTTTAACCCCCATTTGCTGATCAGCGATCCGCCTTTCTTTACCCTGGCCGCGAACTCAACAAAAGCAAGCTGCATCTCGTCTTCTGTTCCATATATATCGAGGTGGTCGGCATCCATGGCGCTGATAACGGCTATGTCGGGATGCAGCTTTAAAAAGCTCCTGTCGTATTCATCTGCTTCCACCACGCATACGTTATTCCCGCTGCTCCAGAAATTGCTGTTATAATTTGCGGCTACGCCTCCCAGGAACGCATTGCATCCGTACCCCGAATGGCGGAGCAGATGAGCTGTCATAGTGGTGATGGTGGTTTTGCCGTGTGTGCCTGCAATACAAATATTAAAAGAGCTTTTGGTGATCTCGCCCAGCACATCGCTACGCTTTAGAAGCGGGTAGTGATGGTGCCGGTAATAGGTGAGCTCCCTGTTACTGGCAGGGATCGCCGGCGTGTACACTACAATGCCGGCTTCTTTGGCTATGTATTTTTCATCGTCTTCATAATGCACCTCTATTCCTTCCCCGACCAGTTGCTTTGTCAGCGCTGTTTCTGTTCTGTCGTACCCGCTTACTTTTTTGCCTTTCGCTTTAAAATAACGGGCCAGCGCGCTCATGCCTATTCCCCCGATGCCGATAAAATACACTTCCTTTATGTCATGTAATGCCTTCATTTTATTTTTTCCCGCTTTACCTGTTCCTCAGATCATTTTTAATATTTCCTGTGCAATCACTTTGTCTGCATTGGTTACCGCAAGCCTGCCGATATTGGTTTTTAGCCGCTGCTGTTCGGCCTCGTTCAGGGCCAGCGCAATGGCGCGTTCTGTTAATATGTTTTTCGCATCACTGTCTTTCACTACCAGCGCTGCCTGTTTTTCCGCAAGCCTGCCTGCATTTACCGACTGGTGATCTTCGGCAGCAAACGGAAAGGGTACAAATATTACCGCCTGTTTGGCCACGCACAGCTCTGCTACCGACATGGCCCCCGACCTGGATATGACCACGTCTGATGCGGCGAAAGCGTTTTCCATACTGCCAATAAAATCATTTGTCCATATATTTTCTTTTCCGCGTGCCAGGTCTTTTGCCTGGCTCAAAAACAGCTTGCCTGTTTGCCATATCAGTTGCAGGTTGTTCTTTTCAAAGTCTGCTATATGCAACGCTATCGCTTCATTTATGGATCCCGCCCCGAGGCTCCCTCCCGTTACAAGGATGGTTTTCTTTGCCGGGTTCAACCCGAAAGATCGCAACGCCTCCTCCCTGCTGATCCTGCTGTTTACAATACTTTCCCGAACCGGGTTGCCGGTAACCTGTATTTTTTCAGGGGGAAAAAATTTTTCCATGCCGCCTGTACCCGTGAATACCTTTACCGCTCTTTTGCCCAGCAGTATATTGGATTTCCCCGCAAAGGAATTGGCCTCATGAATAAAGGTGGCGATCCCTTTTTGCTGGGCGTATCGCAATACCGGGAAGCTTGAGTATCCTCCTACTCCCACTGCCGCATCCGGTTTAAACCGGCTTATGATCCTTCTTACCTGCAGGAAACTCCTGAGAAGCTTCCATGGTAAACCTATATTACTGATCAGCGCGCCGCGGTTAAACCCGGCGATATCCAGTCCTTCAATGTCATAACCGGCCTGGGGCACTTTTTCCATTTCCATTTTTCCTTTCGCGCCTGCAAATAACAGCACTACGGATGGATCTTCTTTTTTAAGTGCATTGGCAATAGCTATGGCAGGGAAAATGTGTCCTCCCGTTCCTCCACCTGCTATGATTATTTTTTTTGCCAATGCTTTCTGTTTATATCTGTTATGTTATCGGTTGTCTGTCTGCGCTGCCTTTCCCTCCATTTTTTCCACATTTCTTGCCACACTGAGTATAATCCCTATGGACATACATGTAAATAAAAAACTGCTGCCACCCATGCTCACCAACGGTAGCGGTACCCCGGTAACCGGAAATAGATTCACATTTACCGCCATATTCACCAGCGCCTGTATGACCAGTGTAAAGCTCAGCGCCAGTGAGAGGAATGCACCAAAAGCAAAGGGACATTTTTTAAAAATGCGTATGCTTCTGAACAGCAGCAGGAGATACAGGAATAATATCAGCACACCACCCACTAACCCGTATTCTTCTATGATGATGGCATAGATAAAATCGCTGTAGGGATGAGGCAGGAAGTTCCTTTGCTCACTGTTGCCGGGACCAAGCCCCAGCCACCCGCCTTTGGCAATGGCAATTTTGGCCTGTTGCACCTGGTAAGCCGATTCTATTTTATCGGCATAAGCGAAGTCCTGGATACGTTTTATCCAGGTAGGGATGCGTCCCATGCTCAAAATAGCCGGCAGCTCTTTTGCCTGGTGATCCGCTTTATTGTAATAGGAAAAAGCGATACTTACCAGGAAGACCAGTGGGATCAATGCAATGCCTATAGTGGCGGTAATATGCTTTATACTTACCCGGCCAATGAACATCAGCAGCAGGCTGGTTGCACCGATCAGTAAAGCGGTTGATAAATTGGCCGGGGCGATCAATGCACAGATAATGCCTACCGGGATGATAAGCGGGAGGAACCCCTGCTTAAAGTCTTTGATATGGTTTTGCGACCGGCTGAGCTGCCTCGACACGTACATGAAAAGGGCAAGGCGGGCAAGGTCTGAAGTCTGGAACGTAAGATTAATAATAGGCAGCCTGATCCAGCGGGTGCCTTCGTTGATTTCAGTGCCGAAGAAAAGGGTATATATCAATAAGGGTATGGAAAGCAGGAACAGGATGAGCGCGGCGCGGGAATATAAAGTATAATTGATGCGGTGCGCAAAATAGATGATCATGAGACCAATGGCGGTAAGCGCAAGCTGTTTAAAGAGGTACCATTCTGCGCTGCTGGAAAGCCGGTAGGCCAGCGTGCCGGTGCTGCTGTATATCACCAGTATGCTTACCAGTGTGAGCAGCACTACTGCCACCCAGATCACCTTGTCGCCCCTTGTTTTATTTAATAATGCCTGCATGATTAATTTGAGATTAGAAATTTGAGATTTGAGATTGAATTTCAAATTTGAAATTTCTAATCTCTAATTCTCTATAATTCTCTCACTGCTTCCTTGAATTGCTTTCCCCTGTCTTCATAGTTTTTAAACAGGTCGAAGCTGGAGCAGGCCGGGCTAAGCAATACCACATCGCCTATATTGGCCAAACGAAAAGCTGCATGCACCGCCTCTTTAGCACTGGTTGTATTCACCATCACTTTCACTTCCCTGCCAAATGCTTCGTGGATCTTCCTGTTGTCGAGCCCCATACATACAATGGCTTTTACTTTTTCCCTTACCAGGTCAAGCATAAAGCTGTAGTCGTTGCCTTTATCAATGCCACCCAGTATAAGTATCACGGGTCGTGTCATGGTTTCCAGCGCATACCAGGTACTGTTTACGTTCGTGGCTTTGCTGTCGTTGATAAATTCGACCCCCCTTATCGTCAGCACTTTTTCCATCCGGTGCTCAAGGCTTTCAAAATTTTCGACTGCTTCGCGGATCTTGTCTTTTCTTATACCGATGATCATTCCTGCCAGTCCCGCCGCCATGGTATTGTACTGGTTATGTCTTCCTTTTATGGCAAAATCCAGTATGCTCATTACAAATTCCTCGTCGTCTACGCGCAGGGTCATATTATTTTCACTCACAAAAGCTCCTTTTGGTAGTTCGTATTGCATAGTAAATGGCAATGGGTTAGAAATTAATGGATTTGTTTCCAGGTGCTTTACAATCACAGGATCGTCTGCGCAGTAGATAAAATAATCCTTCTGCGTTTGGTTTTTGATGATATTGAATTTAGAGCGGATATAATTTTCAAACTTATACTCATAGCGGTCCAGGTGATCTTCCGTTATATTCAGCAATACCGCTATATCTGCATTAAAAGCCACTATATCGTCTAACTGGAAGCTGCTGACCTCAACCACATACAACGGCTTCGGATCAAGCGCAACCTGCCTGGCAAAGGAATAGCCGATATTGCCCACTACGGTGCAATCCATTCCTCCCGTTTTACATATGTGCCCCGTTAAAGCCGTGGTGGTGCTTTTTCCGTTGCTGCCGGTGATAGCTATTATCCTGCTCTCTCCTTTGTACCTGTATGCCAGCTCTATTTCACTGATCACCGGTATGCCTTTTGCTTTTATTTTCTGTACCCATTCATTCTTCTCGGGTATACCGGGGCTTTTTACCACTTCATCTGCGCTTAATATTTCCTCTTCTGTATGTTTTCCTTCCTCGAATGCAATATCATGCTGCTGCAACTCGTTTTTATATCGCCCGGGTATTCTGCCGCTGTCTGAAACAAAAGCCTCCAGTTGTTGCTTACGGCAAAGGATGGCCGCTCCCACACCGCTTTCACCGCCACCTAATATGACTATCTTTTTTGCCATTACCCTGTATTAAAAGGATATTGAGGAGAACTGGTCTCCCCGGATCATTTTTGTTATTGGTTATATTATCTTATTTATTTTGTTGTTACATTCCCTCAGCTTTTAAAATTCATTTTATTTTACCGCATTTTAAATGTGGCAATGGCAAACAATACGCACAGCACCGTTACGATCCAGAAACGTACCGCGATCTTGCTTTCGTGATAACCCAGTTTCTGGTAATGATGATGGAGCGGACTCATTAAGAATATCCGTCTGCCCTCGCCGTATTTTCGTTTGGTATATTTAAAATAGCTTACCTGCAGCATTACGCTCAGGCTTTCTACCAGGAACACACCACAAAAAATAGGGATCAGCAGTTCCTTGCGCACAATAATGGCCAGCGAGGCTATGATGCCCCCAAGTGCAAGGCTGCCGGTATCGCCCATGAATACCTGTGCGGGATAAGCGTTATACCACAAAAAGCCGATGCATCCCCCAACGAATGCCCCCACAAAAACCGACAGCTCCCCGAGATTGGGGATGTACATGATGTTGAGATATTCTGCGAAGCGTGTGCTGCCACTTACATAAATAAAAATGCCGAGGCAGGCGCCGATGAGCGCACTTACTCCCGCTGCAAGTCCGTCTAATCCGTCGGTGATATTGGCGCCGTTGGACACTGCCGTTATGATAAAGGTTACCGCTATGATATAGATGATCCAGGTATATTTATCAGCTCCCTCACTTATCCAGCTAATGAGCCGGCTGTAATTGAATTCGTGGCTTTTTACGAAAGGAATGGTGGTAATAGGGGTTTTTACAACGGCATAGCGGTGTTCTTTCCCTTCCATGGTTACAATGGTATCCCCCACCTTTTTCTCTCCGCTCTTTAAAAATGCTCCGCTGGTGTTGGTTACCTGGGGA
>CAZREP010000006.1:8598-25529 GCA_964599035.1 uncultured Terrimonas sp.
GTTGGTTGCCTGAGGGTCGTAATATTCTCTCCATACCACTACCCGCTCATTAAAATATAATGTGGCTCCAATGATAATGCCCAGGCCTACCTGCCCTATGATTTTTGTTATGCCTGCCAGCCCGTCGCTGTCTTTCTTTTTATATTTTTCTCCTTTTGCCTGGGCTGCTTTTCTTGCCTTCAGCTTCAGGTAATCGTCCATGAAGCCAATGAAGCCCAGCCATACCGTGCACAGCAGCATCAGGTGGATATATACTTTACTCAGGTCGGCAAAGAGCAGTGTGGGTATCAGGATAGCCAGTAAAATAATGATGCCGCCCATTGTAGGGGTTCCTTTTTTCTGTTGCTCACCCTGCAGTCCCAGTTCCCGCACGCTTTCGCCGATCTGCTTTTTCTGCAGCAGGTTGATAATGCGCTTGCCGTAGAGGGTGGAGATCAAAAGCGACAGGAACACCGCCAGTAATACCCTGAAAGTGATGAACTGCATCAGCCCGCTCCCGGGAAATTTAATGCCCTCATTTTTTAACCAGTCAAAAAAATAATACAGCATGAGCGCTTTATTTAATCAGCTTTATTGTTATTTATCCAGTAATTCAAACATGCTTTTTAAAACCTCCTTGTCGTCGAAAGGGTATTTTACGCCTTTGATCTCCTGGTATTTTTCATGTCCTTTACCTGCTATCAATACAATGTCTTCCTTATTGGCAAGCGCCACTGCCGTTTTAATGGCTTCTTTCCTGTCGGTAATGGATATATATTTTCTTTTTGCCGATGGCTGCAATCCCGTTTCCATATCCTGAATGATCCCTTCCGGTTCCTCACTGCGGGGGTTGTCGGATGTAAATACCACTTTATCGCTGTGGGTGCAGGCCACTTCTGCCATTACCGGTCTTTTGGTTTTATCCCTGTCGCCGCCGCATCCTACCACCGTGATAACTTTTTCATGCCCCTGCTTTAATTTTTTTACGGTGCCCAGCACATTGAGCAGGGCATCGGGCGTATGCGCATAGTCTACGATGCCAATGATCTTTTCCCTGGGAGAAATGATGTATTCAAATCGTCCTTCGGCGCCGGTAAGGTTGCTGAGCACCTGCAGCACCCTGTACTTTTCTTCCCCCAGGCATATCGCCGCCCCGTATACTGCCAGCAGGTTATAGGCATTAAACTCACCTATAAGCCTGAAATGCACTTCCTGCTCGTTGATCATAAGCTGTAAACCGGTAATGCTGTTGTCGATGATCTTTCCTTTAAAGTCGGCCATAGTACGCAGGCTGTAGAAATATTTTTTTGCCGAAGTATTTTGCAGCATTACTGCTCCTCTTTTGTCGTCGGCATTGCTGATGGCAAAAGCTCCGGAGGGCAGGTTGTCGAAAAATGATTTTTTTACACGTATATACTCGTCGAAGTGCTTATGATAGTCCAGGTGATCGTGCGTGATATTGCTGAACAGGGCGCCCGTAAAGTGCAGTCCGGTGATCCTATGCTGGTGAATGGCATGACTGCTGCATTCCATAAATACGTGTGTGCATCCTTCTTCAAGCATCTGCTTCATCATCGCATTGATGCTGATGGTGTCGGGTGTGGTATGTGAGGCAGGTATGATATTTTTGCCGATCTGGTTTTGCACTGTGGAGAGGAGCCCGCATTGGTATCCCAGCCCGCTGAACAGTTTAAAGAGCAGGGTGGCAATGGTGGTCTTTCCGTTGGTTCCGGTTACACCAATCACTTTCATTTTGAATGAAGGCGACCCAAAGAAATTATTGGCCAAATAACCAGCCGCCACTGCGCTGTTTTCAACCTGCACATAGGTTATGTTTGTCTCCTTTTTTTCCGGTAACTGTTCGGCAATAATGGCGGTTGCTCCTTTTTGAATAGCACTGTCAATGTAAGCGTGTCCATCCCGGGTGGTACCGTTTACGGCGATAAAGCAGCTCATTTCCGATACCTTTCGGGAATCAAGCTGTATATCTTTTACCTCCGTGCCCATATTACCGTGTACGGAGCGGATATTAACCTTATACAATATGTCCTGTAGTACCGCCATTTGTGTTATATCATCTTTCCTGTTGCCGGCTGTGGTTTAATTCAGCTCAAGCGCTATGGTTTCCCTGCCACTCACCGCCATTCCCGCCTGGAGCGACTGGCTGATCACTTTGCCTTTACCTTTTACCGTTACTTTCATATTCATATTTTCAAGTAAAAGAAGGGCATCCTTTAATCCCATTCCTTTTACGTCAGGTACGGCTTGTTTACCGGCAGGTAGTTCTTTCAGCACCGGCATGTCCGTATTGCTGTCTACAACCGCCCATTTCCCGGATGCCACTGAATCTTTGTATTCCACTTTCATGGCATCCAGAACGTTTTTGATCTCGCTAACCTGGCCGCTCCACCTGTAACTGTTGCTGCCGATGGCGTTTGCAACGAACCATTGCTGCCGGTCTGCACTTTCGGCATACAGCTTATCTGCAATTTCCCTGAATACGGGCGCGGCCACGGCTCCCCCGAAATACCTGGCAACATGTGGCTTGTTCTTGATCACCACTATGCAGGAATATTTTGGATCTTCAGCAGGGAAATATCCTGCAAAAGAAGACTGGTATGCGCCGTCTGCATACCTGAACTTTCCATCATTTACTTTTGTTGTTCCTGTTTTTCCCGCGGCATGATATACCGCATCTTTAAAAACAGACCGGGCTGTTCCCGCTGAGCAAACAGCGTTAAGACATTCTTTCAGTTGACGGAGCGTTTCCGGAGAACAAATGCTTTCATTCAGCACCTCCGGTTCAAACCGGTGAAGCAGGTTGCCGTCTTTTTCTATCCTGTTTACCAGGTAAGGTTTCATCAGCCTGCCTTCGTTGGCAACAGCATTGTACACCATCAGTATTTGCAGTGGGCTCAGCATTACTTCGTAGCCAAAGCCCATGGAAGGAAGGGTTTGCAAATGCCAGTCCTTGCGTGAAGGGGTTTTTACCAGCGGACGGAATTCTTCCTTTAGGTCTACACCTGTGCGGCCGGTAAGCCGCAAGGCCTCGTAATGTTTGGTGAACTCTGCAGGATCTTTGGCATAATAGTTATAGGCCAGCTTTGCCATTGCCACATTGCTGCTGTGCTCGAATGCTTCTTTTATGGAAAGGACACTTTTCGGCGATCTTTCCGCATCCCGTATATTCCTTCCGTTAAGCACCCACGAGCCGTTATTGATGTTGATCGTATCCGAAGTGGTAACGTATTTGTCTTCAAGGACCGACATCAGCGTAACGAGTTTTATGGTAGAGCCCGGCTCGGAAGTTTTTAATGCGTAATTGTCCATCTCGAAATAAGAACCGTCGGGCATACGGCCCAGGTTGGCAATTGCCTTTATTTTTCCCGTAGCCACTTCCATTACGATGGCGCAGCCTTCCAGCGCTTCGTTGGCGATCATCATGCGCATTAAGGCTGTTTGTGTAATGTCCTGTATGTTCACGTCCAACGTGGTCACGATGTCTTTCCCGTTCTCGGGCTCAATTTCGGATCCTTCAACGGGTACAAAGGCGCCACCTGATATACGACGAACGAGGCGCTTTCCCGATACACCTCTTAGCAGGCTGTCGTAGGTTTTCTCAAGTCCTACATTTTGGGTCACTACCCGTTTGTCGTTATCAATGTATGCCCTTGACAATCCGATAGTACGGTTGGCCAGCAGCCCGAAAGGCGTGAGGCGTTTTTCCTGCTCTTCCGCAATGAACCCGCTTTTGTTCCTTCCCTGTCTTACTAAAGGCAGGCGGCGCAACTCCTGGTATTGTTCGAAGTTTATCCTTTTCTTTAAAAGGAAATAGCGTTCTTTTTTACGATAGCCTGTTTCCAGTAAATTTTTATATGCTGCAGCGCTTCTGTCTTTGAAAATACCTGCCAGTCCTATGGAAAGAGAGTCAATGTTTTCCCTGAAGCGTTTTCCTTCTTTTTCTCGGAGCCCGTCTGCCATGAAATCTATGCGTATGTCAAAGAACGGAATGGAAGTGCTTAGCATGCTGCCGTCTTCGCTGTAAATGGTGCCCCTGTCTGCATCAATGGCGCGATATTCAAGGTGCAGGCTGTCGCTCAGGCTCTTCCAGTAATCACCCTGGAATTGCTGAATGTAAAAAGCCTTGCCTATTACGCAAAGGCTTAATACCACTATGCCTATAAAGCAGAGGTAAACCCGCCATAATATGTCTTTTTTTATTTCCAAAATAGTATCGGCAACCGTCTTTCATCTTTTAATTGCTGACGGGTATAATTTTTATCTTTTCTTTTCTGTGATTTTTACCGGTGGTGTTTTCAGCTCTTTTAAACCCAGAGGCTCTACCGCTTTAGCCAGTTCACTCTGTTTGCTGCGCATCATCAGCTCTCCTTTAACCGTTTTGTACTCGTACTGCAGCTCTTTTAATGCTTTGGCGCTACGGTTAATATCCTTGATGGTATTTTCCGCATAATGCCCGTTATATATATATATTACTGCCAGGATAGCCAGAAAAAGAAAAAAGTAGAGATGCTTTGCCACCCATTGGTAGTTCAGCCATTTTTTCATTCCTCCCCATACCGGGGGATTCTCCTCATATTTTATTTTTTCTGCTTCTGGCATGGTATGTCGTATAAATAATTATTGTTATTCTATTTTATTTCTGCCACCCTTAACTTGGCGCTGCGGCTTCTTGGGTTTACGGATATTTCAGCGGCAGAAGGCAGCACGGGCTTTTTGGTGATCACCAAAAAGGGGCTGTCTGTTTTTGTACCATATAAAGTATCAGAAACGGTTTCCCCGAAGCTCCCGCTGCGAAAAAAATTCTTTACTATTCTGTCTTCAATGCTGTGAAAAGTGATGATGGCGATACGTCCGCCTTTTTTAAGCAGCTCGGGAAGTTGCTGCAGCATTTCCTGCAAGGCCCCCATTTCGTCATTCACTGTAATACGCAAGGCCTGGAATACCTGGGCAAAATATTTATTGGGATTGCCCTTCACTACCCCCGAAACTGCATTTTTAAACTCGCTTACTGTTCTTACGGGTACTAGTTGCCGTTGCTCCACGATCAGCTTAGCCAGGGTCTTAGCGTTCGTAACTTCACCATATTGTCCAAACAGGGTATGCAGTTGCTGCTCGCTGTAGCTGTTAAGAATGTCTGCAGCAGTAAGCTCCTGGCGCTGATCCATACGCATATCCAGCAGGGAGTCGTTGAAACGGGTAGAGAAGCCGCGTCCCGCTTCGTCGAACTGGTGACCGGATACCCCGAGATCGGCAATGATACCATCTGCCCTGTCTATCTTATAAAGCCGGAAAAATTTTTTAAGATGGCGGAAATTATGCGGTACAAAAGTGATACGCGGATCGTCGGGCAGGTTAAGCCTGGCATCCTGGTCCTGGTCAAAAGCAATAAGCTTCCCTTCCCGGTTCAGTTCTTGCAGGATGAGCCGGCTATGTCCTCCACCTCCGAAAGTACAATCGACGTATATCCCACCTGGCTTGATCTGCAAAAGTTTGATCAGCTCGCCGGCTAAAACAGGTATGTGATATGGGCGATCCATAACAGTTAAATAAAAGGTGAAAAGCCGGCATGGAAATATTTGTTCCTTTATGACCTTTCACCTCCTTGCAGTGTATAATTTATTGCCCGCTTTTTTCCGTCATTACGTCCTCGGCCAGTTGGCTGAATGCTTCAGGTGAAAAAGTGTCAAAGAACTGCTGATACTTACTTTTATCCCAGATCTCAATTTTATCAAATGCTGAAACCAGTACAATATCTTTCTCCAGCCCGGCATACTCCATCAGGTTCCTGGGTAGCAATAATCTTCCCGCGCTGTCTAATTCCACTGTTATACCGTTTAAAAAGTAGCGTCGGAATTCACGTACTTTTGGATCAAAATCACTTTTTCGGCCTATGTTCTCAAAAATCGGCTCCCAATTTTTCATGGGGTACAGGGTAAGGCAACGCTCAAATCCCCTGTTGATAAAGAAGCTACCGGTTTCCCCCTCCGGGATTTGTTTTTTAAATCCTGTTGGAAGGAGAAACCGACCTTTTGCGTCCAGAGTAGCTTCATATTCCCCTAAAAACCGTATCATTTATAAAGAGTTATGCGTAATTCCCATTTATTCCCACAAAATAACACATTTTCCCACCTTTAACGCAGGATTTAATTTAAATATTTTATCCACAGTAACTTTTTTTTGAAAAGTCCCTTTCCACAGGCAATTTCGAAGGATAATAATGATGAAATTTGAAAGCCTGACCTGCAGATAATGTGAATAGGTGTGAATAGATGTGTATAATTGCTGAAAAAACACTGAAAAATGTATATTTTCTTTTTCAGGAAGCAGAATAAAAGCAGATTACCGGCGAAAAATGCCTGTTGTTTGTTTTGATGGATACCTTTCGCCAAAGAACAGATTAAGCTGAATGCGTTTAATTTTGCAGGTTTAATGAGGGATAATGGATCCAAAACAATTACATATAAAAAATTTCAGCTATACATTGCCTGAAAGATATATTGCTGTTTACCCGCTTGCGAACCGCGACGCATCGAAATTGCTGGTGTATCAACAGGGTAATATCACGGAGGATATATACCGCAAGATTGCGGACCACTTGCCTGAGGGCGCTTTAATGATATTGAATGACACACGGGTAATGGAGGCAAGGTTGCTTTTTCAAAAGCCGACGGGAGGCATGGTTGAAATATTCTGCCTTGCCCCGCATGCGCGGTATGCCGATATTACTACAGCCATGCTGCAAAGAAAGAAAGTGTGGTGGAGCTGCATGGTAGGGGGGGCATCCAAATGGAAAAGAGGAACCTTGCTGGAAAAGAAAATTGCCACCGGTGCCGGAACGCTTGTATTGAAGGCTTCGGTTATAGAACGCTTGCCCGACAGCTTCACCGTAGAAATGGAATGGGAGCCGGGCGATCTGTCGTTTGCAGAAATGCTGCATTATGCTGGCGTTATACCGCTTCCTCCTTATATTAAAAGAAAAGCCGAAAGCAGCGATAAGGAGAGATATCAAACTATTTATGCCCGGCAGGAAGGCTCGGTGGCGGCTCCCACTGCCGGGCTGCACTTTACCGATGATGTTTTTCGCTCGCTGAAAGCCAGGCAGATCGAACATGATTTTGTGACCCTTCATGTAAGCGCCGGCACCTTTAAGCCGGTAAAATCGGAACGCATGCAGGATCATACCATGCATGCCGAGTATATGGATGTACGCTATGAGACCATTGAAAAGCTATGGCATAACACCGGTAAAATTTTTTGTGTAGGCACCACTTCCCTGCGAACAGTTGAAAGCCTGTATTGGATGGGCGTTAAAATAAAGCGACATGCGGGAATCAGCGCTGCCAGCCTGGCGATCACCCAATGGGAAGTATATGAAACGCTGGCCGCAAACAGGATACCTGCAGAGGAAGCTTTATTGGCACTGCTGGAATGGATGAAGCTCCGGCATATGGAAAGGCTGGTCATCCCAACCCGGATCTTAATCGCACCGGGGTATAAATTTGGCCTCGTTTCGGGGCTTATCACCAATTTCCATCAGCCCCAGTCTACCTTGCTGCTGCTGGTGGCTGCGCTGATCGGTGAGAACTGGAAGCAGGTATATGATTATGCGCTTGAGCATGATTTCAGATTCCTGAGTTATGGGGACGGTTGTTTGCTATATCTCTCCCCGGATAAAAAGTGAAGCAAACAGGCAGGCGAATGTATAGAACCGGGCGGTGTGGGTCATTTACCGGAGCAGGGGAAATTCTATTGTAAATGTGGTGCCCCTGCCTGGTGTGCTTTCCACTTTAATTTTTCCTTTTTGCGCATCCACCATGGCTTTAACATAGCTTAATCCCAGCCCAAATCCTTTTACGTTGTGCACATTGCCCGTATGTGCCCTGTAAAACTTTTCGAATATCCTGTTCACGGTCTCTTTGCTCATCCCTATGCCGTTGTCTTCGATTTTTATGCGGATGCTGCTGCCCGTATTTTGGGTGCATATGTTGATCTGCAGCCCGTTGTCTTTTGAATATTTAATGGCGTTGTCAACCAGGTTGCTGATGAGGTTGGTAAAATGTACCTCATCGGCTTCAATGAGATCATTTGCAGCGGCAAGGTCCAGGTCGGCCTTTCCGTTCCTGTCTTCCATCTGCAGCCTGAAGTTGTCTACCACGCGAACAATAACTTCATGCACGTGCTGCGGCTTCATATTAAGCTGCACTTCCTGCTTATCTAGCAGGGCTGCCTGCAATATGGTCTCTACCTGCTTATTCATTCTTTTGTTCTCGTCTTTGATGATGCTGCTGAAGTAGTCCATTTTTTCCCTGCTTCGCCATACCTTTTCGTTCTTTAAGGCGTCTACAGCCAGCGATATGGTTGCCAGCGGGGTTTTAAACTCATGCGTCATATTATTGATGAAATCGCTCTTGATCTCGCTTAGCTTTTTTTGACGGAGCATGGTGCGAACGGTAATAAAAAAGGCAGTGCATATTACGAGGGTAAATAATACGGAGCCGGCGATCATCCAGCTCATAGACTCTAATAAAAAATTTTTTACATCGGGAACGATCACCCATAATTCCTCGTCTGCCACCAGTCCTTCGGCTATACTTCCGGAAGGCGCCGAGAGTGGGAACCAAAAAGTGCGGCTCCTGGCAGTATCTGCCATCAGCTTGCTGAAATTAAGGGTTTGCATTTCATAGTTGTTGGTAATACTGTTGCGGTTAAGCACGGCAAATTCAAAATTGGTTTTTTTTAAGCCGTGCTTATTTAATGCCATTCTCAGTTTATCGTATACCTGGTTAGGTGTGTAACGCTGGGCAACAGTAGGGGTTCTGAGCAGCTTTAAAAACTGGTCGGAAGGCCATTCGGGTGATAATTTGGGAAAGCCTGCCGAGGGAAACCTGCCTGACTGTTCGGCTATTTCCTGTCCCACTTCATTTACTGCCATCTGGATACTCTGCTCCAGTTGCTCATTTTTGATGATGAGCGCATTTTTAATGGACATGATCTGCACCACTATAATGCCTATAAGCGAGAGGGTGATAAGAATGATGATCAGTAAGTAGATTTTCTTCATCGGCCTGTAAAATTACTCGGATATAAATTGGTGCTTAGCCGCCCTAAAGCTGATTTAACTCAATTTTATAATGAACTCGTTTAACCTTTTTAATATAAACCACATAGAAACATAGTTTTTTTGCATAGCAAGAAGAAAAAAGGGTCTCATAGATTTTCATCGTAGATGAAAATACTATGTTTTGCTAAGTTTTCAGCCTAAAATTGAGCACTTCATTTCAATTCTATGCATTTTCCTATGTATCTATGTGGTTAAAGAATAGTTTAAACAAGTTCTAATGATAAGGGTTGGCTGCTGCGGCTTGTGCCAACAATGATACAAAAAATAAACATATTACGTAGTCGTCTTATCTGTTAAAACTTCGATGGATAAAGCAGCCTGATTTTGCAATTTTAATTGTACGTAAATATTTTCTATGCTAACTTAGACCATATGCTTGAGCCTTCGGCAGGAATATTATTGATTGCAGAGCCTTTTCTTAAGGATCCCAACTTTATGCGCACTGTTATTTTACTGTGCGATCACGGAGAAGAAGGGAGCTTCGGCTTTGTGTTGAACAGGCATATCGAGCATACGCTGGATGAGCTTGTACCCGAGCTGGAGGGAATAAAAAAGATACCTGTTTTTTTTGGCGGACCGGTGCAGTCCGACACCCTTCATTTTTTGCACGTTTGCCCCGATCAGATACCCGGTAGCCATGCCATAGGTGACGGTATTTACTGGGGTGGCGATTTTGGGATCATTAAAGACCTGCTCCGGAAAAATAAGTTAGGACGTGATGAGATCCGGTTTTATATCGGCTATTCGGGATGGGGCAGCAACCAGTTAAATGAAGAGTTGAAAAGCAAAAGCTGGATCACCGCTATGGCAAAGCAGCGCCTGGTGTTTAACTATAATGCCGGTGATATATGGAAAGAATCACTCCGGCTGCTTGGCGATGACTATAGCGCAATGACCAATTTCCCTATTGATCCACAATTAAATTGAATAACTTCTGCTAATGCAGTAGGAGCGAAAGGGAATTGAATGTTTCGGATTTATGCTATAGCCCTTTACAAAAAGAAAAGTCCTCCGGCATTTACCTGGAGGACACATATCACACATCAACCAATTACATAGTTGTTATTTAAGCGGGAACTTTATACCGGCGTATATTCCCCAGTTATCAAGATTTTTGTTGTTGGCATACTTGAAAGGCATAAAATTATACCTGCCCCCTGCAGTGAATGCCGACGCACTATGTTTGCCGAATGGTATGCTAATGCCTGCCTCGGGGGATGCAGCAAAATAAATACCTGATTTACTGCTTGCAAACTCACCTAGGTATTGGTTATAAGATACAAAATTACCGCCCACACCTGCACCTATATAAGGTTGTATGATCCCGGAAGGCGCCAGGTTAAATCTTCCCTTGAGCATTACCGGTACTGTTTGGATCGAATTGCTGAGAACGGCCGAAACGGATCCGCCTTTGGTATCATATACCTGCCGCGGGTATTTCTGGTAATAATCGGCAAAGCCCACCTCGAGTCCTGCTGAAAGCTTATCGGTAAAGCCATACAATAAATTGGCATTCCATCCGCGGAGAGAAGTGTTGCTTACAAGGTCCGACTTAAAGCTTCCTGCGGGCATATTTACTGCGTAATTGATATTCATGGTCAGCCTCTGCTGCTGGGCCAGGGCAGGAATACTGAATCCTGCACAAAGGATAGTGAAAAGAAATATTTTAGAAGGTTTCATGGTGATCGTTTTTTTAATTTTTTACAACAACCTGATGTTCTGGTTTTTAATACTGGTTGCTTCTCAGGTAAGGCGACTGGTCGAACAGTGCTTTTACCTGCGACGCTGCACCTGAAGCGTTGAAAATGCCCTCTCCTCTTATCAGTCCGTTCCACAGTCCTTCTATCTTTTTGTCACTTCCCACGTCTTTCAGATCAACCATATCTATTGACAATGCTCCTTCCCGGATCTGGTATACGGCATAGGAAACATAAGGAAAATAGTAATCATAGCCGCCGTACCCCCAGTAGTAGGGATCCCAGAAACTATGGTAATATCCCCAATAAGAGGGATAGCTGATAATGCCTGTTTGATCATTGAATATAGTGCTGACAGTGATGCCCAGGTCGGGCTGTTCATCTTTCCCTACCAACTGGTAGCCGCGCTCCTGCATATTGTCTTTCACCGCCTGTATAAAAGCTGCGTCCGTTTCCGTTAGTGTGCGTTTTTGCAATGTTCCGTTTTTTATTACCGCTACGGAATCGGAAATGCTGTAAGTGCGGAAGTTGCCGAAATGGGCGGTACTGTCGTAGTTGGTAATGTAAATACGACTTTCCTCAGCAGTCATGTTTTTCAGCGGGTCTTTTGAACAACTGCTTAATAATGCCACACAGGCTATAAAAGCTGTGAGCAACAAGTATATTTTATTTTGTTTCATAGTGGATGTCGTTTTGGAAGTATGGACATCCCTCCTGTATAAATGTTTAATGGCTTGTTAGTGTTATTAACAATGTTGTAACATGGGATGGTAGGTAAGTCCGAAGCAAAATCCGAAGGGAAGCACCAAGTAACAAATCACAAGATCCAAATAAATTTTAAATCCGAAGTCTAAAGCCCGAAATCCGAAGGGGCTCTCGGCTATGAGCGAGCCATCAGTTTTCAGCTATTTCTGATCGCGAAACCTAAACCCTGAAACTCGAAGGAATAGTGAAGCAACGGAATGGTATTCTCCTTTGTCCTTGGCGCCGCCGCCTCGTGGCGAACGCTGCGTGAAATACCTCAAAGCACCAAGCACCAAAAGCCAAGAACCAAATAAATTTCAAATTTCAAATCCGAAGGCTGAACTCCGAATGTTTGGGGCTAAATCCGAAGGAATACAACAGTAAACTACAAACTAAAAACTTTCCCATACCGATGGCTCATTGATAGTTAATTTAATAGTTTATACTTATTTTATTACGGTTACCATAGCTATTCTTGCATGTTTCCTGAATTTATTTACATGTTCGCGTGAAAATGATTTTGTTTTTATGTAACTTCCTCGTCACAGGCACAAATAAAATCCGATTAGCTAATTCGAAAACCAGGTATTATGATGAGGATTCTCATTGCTGATGATCATGCTATAGTACGAAAAGGGCTTAAGCAGCTTATCCTCGAGGAGTATCCTTCCGCACAATTAGCCGGGGTAAAAGATACTGAAGAGCTGATGTCCAAATTAATGGAGGCGGCCTGGGATATTGTGATCTGCGATCTGAATATGCCCGGGCGGAGCGGACTTGATGCGCTGCACCAGATAAGGCAGGCCTATCCCTCACTTCCGGTGCTTATTATGAGCATGTATCCCGAAGACCAGTATGCGCTGAGGGTATTAAAGGCGGGTGCTTCAGGTTACCTGGGTAAGGATAGTATTCATGAAGATATCATTAAGGCCATACGTACGGTATTGCTGGGCAGGAAATTTATAACCCCTTTGGTAGCCGAAAAATTGGCTGATGCATTGGGTTCGGGGAATGAGGATCTCCTACTGCATGAAAAGCTCTCCGACAGGGAGTTTGACGTATTTAAGCTACTGGCTTCAGGAAAGGCAGTATCCGATATTGCAGAGCAACTTTCTTTAAGTGTTACTACGGTAAGTACCTACCGGTCAAGGGTACTCGAAAAAATGGATATGAAATCCAATGCCGACCTTACCCGGTATGCGCTTGATAATAAGCTCATCTGATTGAGCCATCGATCAGGGATCAGTCGATACCCATACCTTCCACCCTATACCTTACGCCTTCTACCTTTCACCCTACACCCTGTAGTAGTTTATCTACAGATTTTCTGCTTTTCACTCTACACCCCGCCCCGGGATAGTTATATAACTTACCTTTCGCGCTAAAGCCCGCGCTACATGGTATGCTCAGGATACTGATTGCCGATGATCATGAATTTATTCGCAGAGGACTTAAACAAATTCTTGAAGAAGAATATCCTGCTGCCTATATCGGAGAGGCCGAAGATACAGAAGCCCTGATGTTGATGGCTGTTGCAGAACCCTGGAACCTGGTAATATCAGATATTTCCATGCCGGGCGGAGGCGGGCTGGAAGCGCTGAAACACATAAAGAAGCAGTTGCCGGAGTTGCCTGTACTGGTGTTGAGCATTTATCCCGAAGACCAGTTTGCCATGCGTGTATTGCTTGAAGGAGCTTCCGGCTATCTGAACAAAGATGCTGCGCCTGAAACGCTGATAAAAGTGGTGAAAGCTATTCTTGCCGGAGGAAAGTAGCGGATGCCGGAATACAGGACTTACGGCAAAGCATACTGTAAAAGATGAATACGAAAACCAACAGATAGCTGATGAAGTACGGGAGGAAAAAAATATATTGTAAACGCGGATATATTGCAATATTATTGAATTTTGTGGATAAATATTCAGCGCTGATAGAAGATGCACGTTACTACGACTACCAGTTGTGGAAGCGGGGAGAAGCGGACTTTACCAGTGAAACGGCCCGTCTCAAAACATGGCTACAGAACAGGGCGTCTTATTTGGATATGTATATTGGCAGCTTATGAATTTTATCGTCCGGGGAAGCCCGGTATCCTCCTCCTGTATTTTTACACGGTTATTTACTACGCTCCAGTTTTTTCCTGAACTCTGCCGGGGAACAGCCGGTTTTTTCTTTAAATAATTTTGAAAAATAAAAAGGAGATTCAAAATTCAGGCTGAAAGCTATCTCTTTTATGGATTTGGAGCGATCAGTTAAAAGCATTTTTGCTTTTTCAATCCTTAATTGAAGCAAGTATTGCTGAGGAGCAATGCCGGTATAAGCCTTAAACGCTTTCCGGAACCATGAATAGCTTATACGTAATTCCTCTGCAACACTTTCCATGCTAATGGTTTCTTCTATGTTCGCTCTCAATATAGCTCTCGCTTTATTGATAACTGATTCCGTTATATCTTCCGGAGGGAAATGCTGGTGTTTTAAAAACGAATGAAGAATGCCAAGCAGGTGCATTACCATTCCGGAAACCAGGGGCTGGTAGCCTGTTTTTTCATCTCTTATTTGTTCAATGATTTCCGTAAAAAGCTGAATGATGATCTCATGTAATCCGATTTTCATTACAGTATTGGCTTCTGTAAAAAATTGTTGCCGCACGATATTGTCAATTATATTGCCTTTAAATCCTACCCAGTATTCATCCCATCCTGTTTTCGTATCCGGTTTATAGCGGTGCCACTCGTCCGGAAACAGCATCAGTACTGTTCCTTCATTTATTATCTGTTGTTTGCGTTCTGCAGATCCAAAAATACCCCTGCCTCTTGTAATGTAAACGATGTGATACTCGTTCAATACACGGCCTTTATCCCAATCTAAATAGTAGTGTGCAGGATGTTCCGGCGAGGGATAAATTTCATTTTCATTGATCCTGTTGTGCCCCGCGTTTAAAACATACAATCCCCATTTTTCATCTTCGGGGCTTGTGGGAAGATATTTATAGTAATTAGTCATGCACAATAATAATTTAAGGTCAAAACCTACATGCGAAATATCAATTTACATATTTTTTGGGTAGAGGTGTGATTTATATTTGTTACGGGATTATGGATTGTTAAAAGGCTCCGTTAGTGTCCGGTTAAATCAGGTTTTTGTTCTTGGGTATCCTGTGATAAAGCGCTTTCAAAATGATGCAGCATCCATCAATAGCATAAATCCATTAATCAATCTCTATGTTTTATAGAAAAAAAATTTTGATAATTGTCGGTATTGTTGCTGTGTTATTGATTCTTCAAAAAGAATCAAATTCACAAAACAAAGGTGAAAGATTACCAAACATCGTTTTGATTTTGGCTGACGATTTTGGTGTGGGCAATATTCAGGCTAATTATCCTCAAAACAAAATTGCAACCCCCTTCCTGGATAGATTATGTGAGGAAGGAGTATATTTTACAGACGCGCATAGCGGAGCAGCATCCTGTACCCCCTCGCGATATGGCATACTAACAGGACGGTATAGCTGGAGAACGAAGCTGCAGACCCATGTTTTAGCTTGTTATGAACCGCCTTTGATCAGCAAAGACCGTGTTACCCTGCCGGGCTTTTTAAGACAAAACGGCTATCAGACGGCATGTATAGGAAAATGGCATCTCGGTTGGATGTGGCCCGGAGATCAGCGCAGCACCATGGGTGAATATAATGTTCTTCGGTCTACCAAATGGGATTTTACCAAGCCTGTTCAGGAAGGCCCCACCACCAGGGGATTCGATTACTATTTTGGAACGGATGTTCCTAATTTCCCGCCTTACTGCTTTATTGAAAATGACAGGACTGTGGGTTTGCCGGAAGACTGGAAATCAACCACTGATCTGGATGGGATCACAGGCGCTATGTTACACGGCTGGAAGATGGATCAGATCCTTCCCGAACTTACAAAACGAGCGGTCTCTTATATAGAGAAGAAATCAACTGAAGATAAACCTTTCTTTTTGTTTTTCTCGATGACAGCGCCTCATGAGCCCGTGCGACCCACTGCGGCGTTTGCGAACAAAAGCGGGATTGCACCCATTGCAGATTTTATAATGGAGACAGACTGGTCCATTGGCGAAGTGGTTAAGGCGATCGATAGTTTTGGCATAGCGGATAACACACTCATCATCTTTGCAGGGGATAACGGACAATCCAAATATACAGGGTTAGATAAGCTCATTGCCGCAGGTCATTATCCGAGCGGTGAATATCGTGGCGGTAAAGGAGATATATGGGAGGGCGGTCACCGGATACCATTGATCGCCCGATGGCCGGGGCATATTCCTGCAAAAAGTAAAAATACCCAAATCGTATCTCTTACGGATCTATTCAGTACATGTGCTGCTTTAATAGATAAGCAGGTACCACCGGATGCTGCAGAAGACAGCCGAAACTTTTTGCCCGCATTGTTTGGGAGAGAAGCCGAAAATATACGAAATGATATTATCAATCATTCCGGTTCCGGCGAATTTGCCATTCGAAAAGGGAAGTGGAAACTGGTTTTTGCAAAACCTGAGGGGGCAACGCGCCAAAAGCCCGGAACAATGAGCTGCGTTCAGCAGTTGTATAACCTTGATGTTGATCCGGCTGAGCAGGAAGATATAAAGATGGGACACGCTGATATTATAAATGAGCTAACATCATTATTACAAAATCAAATCAGCAGGGGACGTTCCACACCGGGCCCTTCAAAAAAGAATGATTCGGAAGTATCATTTACCACTTATCCGAAAGAAAGATGGGCTAAGTGAATCACCTTATCAGAGGATCTAATACAATACAGGAAAGAGCCATGGCTGGTTCTCCGGGGTTGGATCCAGTTGTCCAACAGAAAACCAGGAACAGATTATTTTTTTTTATAACTAAAACTTAGACGAAGCGATGCTTTTTAAAACCAATTACTATTATCAGTGGACTTTTATAAAAAAAGCACTGTTGTTTATGAAAATCACGACGATTTTTATTTTTACGACCTTCCTTTCGGTGAGTGGAGAAGGGCTGGCGCAGAAAGGCATGTTCTCCGCTATGAACGTGGAACCGGGGCATGTTTTTAAAGCATGGCCTGCTGAGCCGGCGAGTATCATTACAGGGATTGTAAAAGATGCGGAGGGGAATCCTCTTACAGGTGTATCCGTAGTGGTGAGCGGTACTCAAAAGGGGACGAGTACCGGGACAAGTGGTAATTTTTCGATTGATGCTAATGCAGGGGACATCATAGAGTTCACGATGGTGGGTTACCAGAAAAAAAGTGTTACGGTCGCCCAGGAGAAGAGCATTATGGTGGTGATGGAACCCGAAGCGACGCTGACAGATGAGGTAGTAGTGGTAGGGTATGGAAAGCAAAAGAGGGTG
>CAZREP010000006.1:25539-30277 GCA_964599035.1 uncultured Terrimonas sp.
TGACCGGTGCAGTGTCCCAGATCCAGGGAAAAGAGATTGAAGACAGACCCGTTCCGAATGTTACGAGAAGCTTGCAGGGAATGATGCCGGGTCTTAATATCGCTGTTGAGGGTAATACGCATCCGGGATCCAGTTTTAATTTGAATATTCGGGGAGCAGGGAACTTAAGTAGCAGCGATCAGCCGTATGTTCTGGTAGACGGGCTGGCTATGTCTTTGTCGGATGTTAATCCGGATGATATTGAATCCATTTCAGTTTTGAAAGATGCAGCGGCTTCGGCTATTTACGGAGCGAGAGCACCTTATGGTGTTATTTTAGTGACTACCAAATCCGGAAAAAAAGGGAAGGTACAGGTAAGATATTCCGGCAATCTTGGGATAACAACTCCGCTTAAATTACCGGAACCTGTAAATTCTTACGAATTCGCAAAGTTTTACAATAGCGCTACTTTTAATGCCCTGGGAACCCTGGAGTATTCCGAGGAACGGCTTCAATTACTCCAGGATTATATTAAAGATCCGACAGGCATTTCGATATACCCCGGATTAACGTCCAATAACTACGCAGGTTTGGAAAATCAACCCGTTGGTGTTGGAAATACAAATTGGTTTGATTTTCAATATAAGCCTAATTCCTACAATCAAACTCACAATCTGAGCTTTTCGGGAGGAAATGATAAAATACAGTACTACGTATCCGGTGGCTATTATGATGAGAGCGGGCTCATGAGGTATGCCTCAATTAATTTTCACAGGATCAATTTTAATGCAAATGTGTCCGCATCATTAACGGGCTGGCTAAAATTTAATCTCAAAACTAAATTCCTCAGGTCAAATTACAATGCTCCCTTTTCAGGAGATTTTGAGAAGTGGTTCTTTCATAATTTAGCTAGGGAGCGTCCGAATATTTCTCCTTACGATCTCAACGGCAATTTTAATGAAATATCTTTTGTACCCTATCTGCAATCAGGATCGAAATACAACGAAGACAATTATAATTTTTCAATTATACCGGGTTTAGAGATTGAGCCGCTTCATGGCTGGAAGATTTTTCTGGACCTTAATTATCTGAGGAGTAACGGACAGGAAAGTGAACTCAGGCTTCCCGGTATCGTCTACGGGGTTGATGGTACCCCTATGTATGTGAACCGGTCTGAATATTTTATTCCGTTGTTAGGCGGTTATCAAAGAGGTGTAAGATCCAGTAATTATGTTTCTCCGAATATATATTCCACCTACAATTATTCAATAAACAACAGCCATCACTTTGGCCTTACGCTTGGATTCCAGCAGGAGGTTAATGAATACCAGCTATTGGGCGGCTCTACCCAGGATCTGATCAGCATGACCACGCCGGGTATCAATCTATCCACCGGCACTCAATCTTTTATTGATACGAGGAACCACTGGGCAACGAGGAGCTTTTTTGGTAGGTTGAATTATAACTATAAAGAAAAATATTTACTCGAATTCAATGGACGTTCTGATGGATCTTCAAGATTCTCCCCTGGCCATCAGTGGGGCACCTTCCCTTCCCTTTCTTTAGGATATAATATTGCCAAAGAAAATTTTCTAAAGCATTCGGCTAACGTCAATCTTTTGAAATTCAGGTTCTCGTATGGTTTTCTTGGAAACCAAAGCGGTGCCGGGTTATATTCCTATACCCAGCTTATGAATATCATCAACCCGGGAGCAAGCGGCACAGGTACCACCTGGTTTTTTGAAAATGGAAGAGAAAGCAATTTGCTGAAGCCTCAGCCTTATAATCCCTATATTACCTGGGAAAGGGTTGAAAGTGAAAATATAGGGCTTGATTTTGCTTTTTTACAAAACAGGCTGTCCGGGAGCTTCGACGTTTACCAAAGAACAACAAAAGACATGCTTGGGCCAACACAGGACCTTGCTGATATGTATGGAGGCACGGCCCCGCGAAGCAACAATGCCAATTTAAGAACAAGGGGCTTTGAGCTTTCATTGAATTGGAATAATACCATAGGAAGCAATATTTCATACAATGTATTCGCCACCTTATCTAATAATAAGTCGGTTGTAACAAAGTATCAAAATAAAAGCAATGCTAACCCGGCAGGAAGCTGGTATGTGGGTAAGGAAGTTGGGGAGCTTTGGGGTTACGCTGCTTCCGGGTTAATTCAAACCCAGGAGGAGGCAGACAATTATAACAAATTGGATCTGTCATTTTTGACGGGTGTACAATGGAAGCCGGGTGACGTAAAGTTTGTTGATCTGAATGGTGATGGTAAGATCAATAACGGCGAAAACAGGCTCGGTGAAATGGGTGATATGAAGATCATTGGGAATGCTTCACCGAAATATGCCTATTCTTTTGGCGGCTCATTTACTTACAAAGGGCTCTCTCTGTACATGATGTTCCAGGGAATCGGGAAAATGGATTATTCCCCTTATTCGGAAGAAGCCTTTTTTTGGGGATCCGGAGCCCGCGCTCAGATCGTTGTTTTTAAACAGCATTTAGACTACTGGACACCTGACAATCCTGACGCCTATTACCCTAATCCATATACTGCTGCTGTAGGAGGCATCAAGAGCCTGTTGGCAAAAACCACTACGAACAGCGACAGATACCTCCTGGATGCCGCATATCTCAGGTTGAAGAACGTAACATTAAGCTATGTGTTACCAGCAAGGGTTATGGATAAAATCAGATTCAAACAATTGAGGGTTTTTGTTTCCGCAGAGAACCTTTTTACAATCACCCAATTAGCAGGAATGTTAGATCCGGAAATGTTAATGGGAGGATTGCAACCTGGTAAATTATATCCCCTGACGAAAGTAAATTCCATTGGTATCAATCTAACCCTTTAAACTTTTAATCAATGACAAACAGAAGATTAAACTGGCTTGCAGCCATAGTGATAATATTACAGTCGTGTAACAAAGAGTTTCTTGAGCGGGCGCCATTAGATGCCGTAACTACCACCGGGTCGCTTGCTTCAGCCAGGGAGATGCGGCTTTATATGAACCAATTCTATGAGAGTTGTTTTGAGGAGCAATCAACCACACCCGGAAGCGGAGGGCTTGCTTATGAAGATGCTTACAGCGACAATATGGTAAATGCGGACCTTAATTTCCGGTTGAACGGGCAGTTGGCTATATCGAACGCCGTAAGGCTGAGTGAATATGATAATATCCGGGGAATTAACTTTTTTCTTGAAAATACACGTAGTGTCGCATCCTCCACGCCGGAAGGTAATCAATACATAGGGGCGGCTTGTTTTTTCAGGGCAAAATTGTATTTTGATCTGCTGAAAAAATATGGCGGTGTTACCTGGGTAAATACCGTTTTGGCAGATGACCCGACGGTAATGCAGATACCAAGAGATTCGCGTGTGCTTATAACCGATTCTATTTTAGCCGACCTGGATAACGCTGCGTTATTACTACCGGCTAAAAATAACAGCGCCAGCATGCGTTTGCACAAAGATGTTGCGCTGGCATTGAAGGCAAGGGTAGCCCTGTATGAAGGCACCTGGGAAAAGTATCATAAGCTTGAAAACGATGCTTTTTATACAAAGGACATTTCAAATGAAAAGATCAATTCGTATCTGGCTCAGGCCAGGGATGCTGCAGATGCTGTAATAAAGAGCGGGAGATGGAAGATCTATTCCAGGGGTAACGCTTTGTTGGATTATTCAGATCTATTCAATACTCCAAATCTTTCAGCTAATTCAGAAGTGCTGTTTTGGAAGAAATATGATGCAAGCCAGAATATTGCCCACAGCGTAAGTAAATATACTTCAACAGGTGGCGGCAACATGGGGATAACCCAGTCCCTGGTAGATGATTACCTGACAATAGATGGGGAGCCGTTTTCCGGCAGTATTAAGGATGATGCTCAAAAAGTGTATGCAGCAGAATTACAACCTGCCTTAAGAGATCCAAGACTATCCCAAACAGTGATCAAGCCCGGGGATCCGTTAAAACCCAATGTATCGGCGCCTGCATTTCCACCTTTAAATCAATCGGGTTTTAACAGGAGTGTTACCGGTTTTGCCATGCATAAATACATTGAATACAATGATGCCTCTGCTGTAACGGACGATCATAGAAGTAATGCACCCGCAATTTACTTTAGGTATGCTGAAGTATTACTTAATTATGCCGAGGCCGTGGCTGAATTGGAAGGAGATCCGGGTCTTATTGCATCAGCCATTAACCCGTTAAGAGACAGGGTGGGTATGCCTCATGTGGATTTTGACAGAGAATACAATACTGAAGCATCTTATCCTTTTAAAGGATTAAATGAGGTGGTGCAATGTGTAAGAAGGGAGAGAAGAGTTGAGCTGGCGCTCGAAGGGTTCAGATTACAGGATATTTTCAGATGGGCAAGTGCAGATAAATTAATCGTGGGATCACGGCCTTTGGGTGTATTATTTATAGGGAGCAATATCGCTGACGCTAATTCGCCTACCGGATTTTACTCCTCGTCATTGCTTTATTATGATGAAGCGCCCCAGGGAAAATCAATTAACCTCTACCTGTCTGGCAACCCAGGGGATACGAAGCGCCATGTTGAACCTTTTAAGTTCATCATTCCTGACGGGTACAACTTTAAATTGAACAGGGATTACCTTTTGCCGATCCAGCAACGAATGATCCAGCTCACGGATGGTAAATGGGAACAGAATCCCGGCTGGTAACTCTGATAAACTAAATTCATGATGAAAGCAATTGCCTGCAAGATATTCGGAAGTAAAAACCCT
>CAZREP010000006.1:30287-54265 GCA_964599035.1 uncultured Terrimonas sp.
TAAATGGGAACAAAATCCCGGATGGTAACCAATTAATTTATCCCAACTAAAAATATAGTGATGAAATCGAAGATAAAAATACTTTGTGCTTTATTTTGTATGATCGTTGCGGTCTCATGTAAGAAGCAACACTTACCTCCTAAACCTGAACCATCTCCGTTTAGCGCTGTTTTGCAAAATCCGGCCACCATCCCTTCGGATGGTGGAACCGTGCTGATAGATATCAAAGCAGGTTCCGACGGATGGTGGGTAGTTATTCCGGAAGGTGCAAAAGCATGGTGTTCCTCCTCTCAATTATTCGGGAGCGGAGATAAAACGATCAAAATAACCTTTGCTAAGAATAATTCTGGGGAAAGCCGTTCTGTTATATTACAGATCAATCCTACTTTTGACCTTCCTCCTGAAAGTTTCAATTTTCAACAAGATTAATGCAGTTGTACAAGGCAGATTTGCAGGCTTAAAACTTTAAAATCAAAAGCATGTTCAGATTAAGGTCGCTTTACTGTTTTGTATTCCTGTTGATGGCCGGGAGTATGACGGTGGCAACTGCCGATCCGATCCGGGGGCTTGCTGGCAGGATCGTACCTGCTTATCAGCAGCACCTGGTATTTGAAAAAATTCCTTCAGAAGCCGGTAGTGATGTGTTTGAGCTGGAAACGATCAACGGAAATACGGTCATACGGGGAAATAGCTTCAATTCAATGGCGGTTGGGCTGAATCATTATCTTAAATATTATTGTCTTACCTCCGTTTCCTGGTATAGCGATGATCCGGTTGAAGTGCCGGAGATAATGCCTGTTGTGAATGAAAAAATAAGGAAGTCAGCGAGGGTTAAAAACAGGTTCTTCCTCAACTATTGTACTTTTTCTTATACCATGCCGTGGTGGAAATGGAAAGATTGGGAGCGGTGTATTGACTGGATGGCGCTTAATGGGGTTACCATGCCGCTGTCTATAACCGGGCAGGAAGCCATCTGGTATAAGGTTTGGCGAAAGCTGGGGTTGAGTGATCAACAGATAAGAAGTTATTTTACAGGACCGGCATACCTGCCTTTCCATCGTATGGGCATTATTGACAAATGGAATGGCCCGCTTCCCTGGTCGTGGATCAAAAATCAGGTTGATCTCCAAAAAAAGATCCTTGCCAGGGAGCGGGAATTGGGTATGACACCCGTTTTACCAGCTTTTTCCGGGCATATTCCGAAAAGTATTTTAACGAAATTCCCTAATGCAAAGGTCAAAGATGTTGGGCAATGGGGAGGTTTCGATATTGAATACAGGGGTTATTTCCTGGATCCGATGGATCCCTTATTTGATAAAATACAGAAGGCATTTTTATCTGAGCAGGCAAAAGAATTTGGCACTGATCATGTGTATGGTGTTGATCCTTTTAATGAGCTGGTACCTCCAAGCTGGGAACCCGATTACCTGGCAAAAGTATCGGAAACCATATATGCATCTATGAAAAGAGCTGACCCGGCAGCAATATGGGTTCAAATGACATGGCTGTTTTATTTCAAGCGAAAAGACTGGACGGATCCCAGGATTAAAGCTTATATAGAAGCCGTACCGAAAAATAAAATGATCCTGCTGGATTATTTCTGTGAGAATACAGAGGTTTGGAAATTCACCAACAAGTTTTATGACCAGCCGTATATATGGTGCTATTTAGGCAATTTTGGCGGGAACACCATGCTATGCGGCGATTTAAAAGAAGTGGAGAAGCGGATGGAAAATACATTTGTGAATGGCGGCAATAACCTTACAGGTATAGGTTCCACGCTTGAAGCATTGGACGTTAATCCATTAATGTATGAATATGTTTTTGAGAAGGCCTGGGCGGATGGTCCAACTGATGTTGACCGGTGGATAAAAGCATGGGCTGACCGCCGGGCAGGAAAAGTGGATGAGGATGCAAGAATGGGATGGGAGTTGCTGCTTAAAACAGCATACAGCGCTTCTGCCAATTTAGGGCAGGCAACGCTTAATAATGCCCGTCCCGGATTTGCAGGTCGTAAAAGATGGTGGCCAAAATATAAAACTGCATACCGGAATGCGGAATTATTACAGGCGTGGGAAAAACTGATCCGGTCTGCTTCTCCCAGAAAATCCGCTCTTTATGATGTGGCTAATATTGGTCGCCAGGTTCTGGGAAATTATTTTAGCGTATTGATCAAAGAGTTTACCGCTGCTTTTGACCAAAAGGATGTAGACCTGCTTAAAAATAATGGACAACGTATGATTGTATTACTGGATGAGCTTGATACTTTATTGGGAACACAATCTTCATTTTTATTAGGGAAGTGGCTGCAGGACGCGAAAGATTTTGGAGTGGATAAGGAGGAAAAAAGCTATTATGAACACGATGCGCGGAATATTATAGCTACCTGGAGTACGAAGGATCAAAGCCTGAATAATTACGCGAACAGATCCTGGGCAGGGATGATGAGAACCTATTACAAAGAACGATGGAAAATGTTCATTGATGAAGCTATTGCATCAGTCAAAGAAAAGAAGGAATTTGATGAGAAAAGTTTTCATGAGAAGGTGACCAGCTTTGAGGATGAATGGACTTATCAAAACGAAAGCTATAGGTACGCGCCTTCGGGCAATGCACTTACAATAAGTAAAAGCCTATACGAAAAGTACGCTTCTGTGATCAGTAAATTATCTGATGCCAGCTATATAGTATTGGAACAGTAAACCGGGATACAATGAAAAGGGACAATTTGAAAAATGGCTTCTATAAGCAGAAAGGGTTAAGGCTATTGATATCGTTTTTTTTATCGCAGATGATAATCATAACCGGTCAGGCACAGCTTCAGGATAAACCCAACATCATATTTATCATGTCTGACGACCATGCGTATCAGGCCATCAGCGCTTATAACCCGGATCTTATTAGCACGCCTAATATTGATAAAATAGCCGATGAAGGTATTTTATTTAACCGGGCTTTTGTAACCAATTCATTGTGCGGCCCAAGCAGAGCTGTAATACTTACCGGCAAATATTCACATATAAACGGGTATAAAGCCAATGAAGGCGTATTTAAAGAACAGGAGACCTTACCCAAAATCCTGGGAAGAAACGGATACAAAACTGCAATCGTCGGAAAATGGCATTTGGGAAGCCCGCCCCGGGGATTTGATTACTGGAATATTCTTCCCGGATATGGAGATTATTATAATCCTGATTTTATTAAAATGGGCAAGGATACAACCTACCAGGGATATGTGACCGATATTACCACTGATTTAGCACTTAGCTGGTTGGATTCAAATGCGAACAGGAAGGAGCCGTTTTTTTTGATGATCCATCAGAAAGCTCCTCACCGTACTCAAATGCCCCCTGTTAAATACCTGGATTTGTTTAATGAAAAAGAATTTGTTTTCCCCGGTACTTTTTACGACGATTACAAAAATAAGATCGCGCTTCAGCGAAACAAGATTAGCATTGCTAATGATCTGTGGATCGATTATGATTCTAAGGTGGCGTGTGATACGTGCCTTGCTTATAAAATGAATATATCCAAACCGGTTTATTACAATAATGTTATGCGTAGGCTTAACCCCGAAGAAAGAAAATTGTGGGATAAAAGCTATCAGAAAGAATATGAGGAATTTGCACAGATCAAAACCAAAGATCAATTAGTGAAATGGCAATATCAGCGATTCATGGAGGATTATTTACGATGTGTGCAATCAATAGACGATAATGTTGGAAAAGTACTGGAATACCTGGCGAAGAATGGCTTGGAAGAAAACACCATCATCATTTACACTTCAGACCAGGGCTTTTTCTTAGGCGAACATGGGTTGTATGATAAACGCTTTATGTATGAAGAAGCATTCAGGACGCCTATGATGATACGTTATCCCAAAAAGATAAAGCCGGAAAGACATATAGATCAGATGGTACTGAACCTGGATATAGCCCCCACGCTTTTAGACTTTGCGGGAATTGCTCCTCCCGGGGATATGCAGGGCGTATCTATGAAAGACCTGTTGACAAAACCACGTGTTAAACGTTGGAGAAATGAGATCTATTATCATTATTATGAAAACGCTTATGGTGTAACGCCTCATTACGGTATCCGCACCAAACAGTACAAACTCATACGTTTTTATGGGCCTATAGACTCATGGGAATTATACGACCTTAAAAAAGATCCGGGAGAAATGAAAAATATATATGCCGATCCGGCTTATGGCCGTGTCACTGAAACATTAAAAAGAAAATTAAAAGAGTTAAGGATGAAATACAAAGACGATTTTCCGTCTGAATGATCATGGAACAGGGAAAGGGTATTATAAATAATCAATAAAATTCTGTTATACAATGCGTGGTTCAAATGAGCACAGTGTTCATAAGTTCCCCGGTTTTTTCGGTGGATTTCTTATCTCCCTGGCATTATCCCTGATCTCTGTATCGGGTATTTCTCAAGGTCTGGTAAAGAACCAACGACCCAATTTTCTCATTATTTTAACCGACGATCAGACTTACAGAGCGATTGGCTATAACAATAAATCAGTAAAGACGCCAAATTTAGACAGGCTTGCATCTGAAGGAACAATTTTCGATAATTTTTATACAGCCACTCCTGTGTGTGCGGCCAGCAGGGCGAGCCTGCTAACCGGGGTGTATCCTCAAACCAATGGGACTGTAGCATTGGATACCAGGTCTTTCATTAAAAATATCGTGAAAGAAAAGAAGTTTAAAACGCTTCCGGAATACCTTGCCGGATCAGGATATGCCACTTATTTCAGCGGTAAATCACATTTGGGTGATCCTAAAGATTACGGCTTTCAGCATGGTGTGGAAACGTCTGAATTTGATGACCGGAAGACCTTTGAAAATGCCAAAAATATCATCCGGGATACGAATTTTGGTGCTACTCCTTTTTTCTTTTGGCTGTCGCCGAGGCAACCCCATGTTCCGCTAAAACCAACAGGTGAATGGCTTGATCTGTATGATGCGGCTTCCCTCCCTGCCGAGCCTAATTTTTTGACACGGCCACCGTATGAAAGTTTTTATAATCAGGGACTGCCGGGGGAGAATTTTTATCGTGATTCTGACTATGTAAATAATTATAAAGATCTGCCTGCCGGGCCTCCAAGGTCAATAGAACAGATAAAAGACTTTACAAAAGCATATTATGCTACCATCAGCCACCTTGATTTTCAAATAGGAGAGATCATCAATGAACTGAAGAAAAAATCATTACTGAACAATACGGTAATCATATTCTTATCGGATAATGGCTATTTCCTGGGAAATCATGGACTGGGAAATAAATTGACGATGCATGAAGAATCTGTGAAGGTTCCGATGTTCATTTCATCGCCTCGGTTAAAAGATAAAAATGCCCGCTGTAAGGGACTTGCATCCTCCGTAGATATATTTCCTACTATACTTGATCTGGCGGGAATAAAAATTCCGGATCATTTACAGGGTAACACACTAAAACCTGTGTTTTTGAATCATTCTTATCAGGCGCATCAATATGTGGTAAGTGAGAGTGTTGGTGTGGGTGGTGCATTGGGCACGGGTCATAGAATGGTGGTAGCAGATGGGTGGAAATACATAGTATCGGATATCGGAGATGAAGCGCTATATGATCTTCAGGCAGATCCGTATGAAATGAAAAATATTTTTTCTGATGCTTCACACAGAGACCGGATACATAGAATGAAAGGTTACCTGGCTGATTGGAAAAAATTAACGGGAGATAAAAAGAACTTATAGGAAAGACAGATGAATGGTAATGAACTTTCAAATCCATATTAGTTAAGACAAGCCTCAGCGATCATAGGCTAAAATATAATGATATAATACAATTCTAACCTGGTGTTTGATGAACATCGAGACAATACGGCTTAAAATTTTAAGATCATGAAGCTTCTACTTTCTCTTTTTTATAGAATTTCAGTAGTCCTTTTTTTGATGACGGGATCGTTGATGTCTTTTTCCCAGGATCGTCCTAAGGTTTCCGACAGTAATAGTTTTGAGTTTTTGAAGCACAACTTTGCCACTCCCGGCAAAGCCTGGGGCAGCGCCCCACTATGGGTATGGCATACTAAAGTAACCAAAACGATTATTGATTCCATGATGCTGGAGTTTAAACAAAATGCTTTTGGCGGTGTAATGGTGCATCCCAGGCCGGGACTCGTTACAGAATATTTATCAAAAGACTGGTTTGACCTTTACCAATACACGATCAAAAAAGGGAAGGAACTGGGGTTGGACGTATGGATCTATGACGAAAATTCCTATCCTTCAGGCTTTGCGGGTGGGAACCTGCCCGATCAAATGCCTGAATCCTATAACCAGGGACAATTGCTGCACATGATGGAAGCAAACGTGTTACCGGCAAATACAGAAGATATGGTTGTTGTGCTGAAAGAAGAAAATGGAAGCTTTACGGATATCACCAGCCGCCTGAGCTCAGAGAAAGATAAGCCGGGAAAGTATTATCTGTTCAAAAAAGAATTTTATAAAAAGGGGGCGCATATGGTTGGCGCGAGTGAATTTCCGTATGTAGATCTTTTGGTAAGGGGTGTTACGGAAAAATTTATTGAAATAACGATGAAAGGATACGAAAAGATCGCGGGAAAGGATTTTGGAAAAGCTGTTCCCGGCGTATTTTCAGATGAACCTGAGATCATGGTACAGGGAACCGGTAATGTTCGCTGGACGCCTGATCTTTTCAGCGCTTTCCGGCAGAAGTGGGGCTATGATCTGCAAACGCACCTGCCTTCACTCTTTGAAGAAACGGGCGATTGGAAAAAAATAAGACACAATTACCAGCAAACCCTTTTGCAATTGTTCATTGGGCGCTGGTCAAAGCCTATGCACGATTATATGGAAAAGCATCGCCTGAAATGGACCGGGCATTACTGGGAGCACGGATGGCCGGAACCTCATAAAGGTCCGGATAATATGGCCATGTACGCCTGGCATCAGCAGCCGGGGATTGATATGCTGTTCAACCAGTTCGATGAAGAAAGCCCCAATGCGCAATTCGGTAACATACGTTCTGTGAAGGAATTGGCCAGCGTAGCCAACCAACTCAATAAAAAAAGAACGCTCAGTGAAACTTATGGCGGCAGTGGGTGGGAGCTTACTTTCAGGGATATGAAACGCTTAGGCGACTGGCAATATGTGCTGGGGGTTAATTTCCTGAATCAGCATCTTTCCATGATGACGCTTACCGGCGCCAGGAAATATGATTATCCCCAAAGCTTTTCTTATCATACGCCCTGGTGGCCTTATTATAAACAGTTGAATGAATATTTTGCACGCTTGTCTTTTGTGCTCTCACAGGGCAGCCAGCAGAACAGCATCTTAATTATAGAGCCCACCAGTTCTGCATGGATGTATGCGCGTCCCGGTATGCGGCATGAGGGAATGACCGCCATCGGAAACCGTTTCCAGCAATTCATTACCACATTGGAGAAAGCGCAGGTGGAGTATGATGTAGGATCTGAAAATATCATCAAAGATCATGGCAAAGCACAGGGAAAGCATTTTATAGTGGGGGAACGGGCTTACAATACGGTGGTGATACCGCCCGGTATGGAAAATATAGATCAGCAAACTTATGAGTTGCTGAAATCGTATTCACAGGCGGGGGGAAAAGTGTTACTGTTTGACAAATTACAGCGGCTGGATGGAGCGTTGAGTAACGAACTGGAATATTTCTCCCGGGCTAACGATCATATACTGCATCCTGCAGCGCTCACCCCATCTGTTATTCAACAACAATTTGAACAGCGTGATTTCCGGATCCTGGCGAATGGCGCTGATCCTATCGGAGGCGATCTTTATCATCATCGCCGGCAAATGAAAGACGGGCAGATCCTTTTCCTTTCCAATGCCAGTATGGTACAGTCTTCAAAAGGAAAAGTGAATATCCGGGGCAGGGGCGCTGTTCTTATGGATCTTATGGCAGGGCAAATGCTGGACTACCCGGTAAACGAACAACCTGGTGGTAACCTCTCTTTGAGTTTTGATATCCCTCCGGCCGGAAGCCTTATGTTCTATATATCTGATACCAGACAGAACGGGTTAAAAAAGTACCGGGCATCCAAAGGTATATCAGTGATCAAAGGCTCACCGGTTAAAACTATTCGCCCGGCAGAGAATACATTAATGATCGATTTTTGTGACCTGCAGCTTCCCGATACACTCCTTAACAATACACATGTTGGCGTGGCATCTAAAACAGCTTTTATGCATTATGGTTTTAACCGGAATCCCTGGAATCACCAGGTGCAGTTCAAGGATCAGATTATAGCAAGAGATACTTTTTCGGCAGGAACAGGATTTACGGCCACCTATCATTTTTATATTGACAGCCGGATACACTTTGAAAAATTCCGGGCGGTTGTAGAGCAGAAAGATCTGTGGAAGGAAATTAAAGTGAACGGCAAGCTCGTAAAGCCGGTAGCGGGCCAATGGTGGTTAGATCGTTCGTTTGGCGTTCTGGAAATCGGCGCACACCTTAAATCAGGCGATAATACCCTCTCTATTACAGCAGACCCGATGAGTGTTTTCGCAGAAATCGAGCCTGTTTATATCTTAGGCGATTTCAATCTGCAGCCGGCAGATAAAGGATGGCAAATCGTATCTCCTCAACCGCTGCATTTAGGTAGTTGGAAAGAGCAGGGATTGTCATTATATGGTTTTGGCGTGAAATACATTAAGGAGTTTGACCTTGAGAGAACAGGCGGTCAGCTGGTATTACAATTAAAAAACTGGAAGGGCACGGTTGCGGCTGTAAAGGTGAACGGTAAACCTGCCGGAATTATTTTTTCTGAGCCGAATACATTAGACCTTACTCCGTACCTGAAAAATGGCAATAACAGTGTGGAAGTAGAGGTGATCGGGAGCTTGAAAAATTTGTTGGGTCCGCATCACAATTCACCTAAACCGGGGTTGGTTGGTCCTCATAATTGGTGGGATATAAAATCCTATCCGCCGGGGAAAGAATATGATACATACGACTACGGGTTAATGGAAGATTTTGAATTAGTGGAATATTAATTTTTCAATATGAGTGCACGAATAATAAAGGTCATTTGCGGAGTATGCATACTTTTCGCTATAGGAATAGTTTCCACTGCTCATTTATCACCAGTTAAAAACAGCAGCCCTAACATTATACTTATCCTTATGGATGATATGGGTTATGGCGATCCTGTTTTCAATGCCGGCATTGGTTATTCAACCCCTAATATAGATAGGCTGGCGGCTGATGGGATGCGGTTCACTAATTTTTACGCGGCCCAGCCTGTATGCACTGCCTCGCGTGCAGGGATCCTTACCGGTTGCTATCCCAACAGGATCGGTATGTATGGCGCATTTTCACCCTGGACAAAAGATGCCCTCCATCCCCAAGAGGAAACGATCGCCTCGCTTCTGAAAAAGAGTGGATACCGTACCTGTATGGTAGGAAAATGGGGACTGGGAAGCTTACCGCCTTTCACCCCCATTCATTATGGGTTTGATAAATATTTAGGGCTTCTTTACTCCAATGACATGTGGCCCTATACCAACGAAGGAGTGCCCGTTACGGATACGAACAGCATATTATGTAAGGAGCCCAGGCTGGCATTATATAATGGTGATGATGTGGCAAAATATATAGAAACGATGGAAGATCAGGGGCAGTTGACCCGGGATTATACAAAGTTTGCCTGCAATTTCATCAGGGAAAATAAAGGCAATCCGTTTTTTTTATATGTAGCGCATTCCATGATGCATATTCCTATTGCCTGCTCTCCCCAATTTAGAGGAAAAAGTAAAGCCGGACTTTTCGGCGATGTAATAGAAGAGGTGGACTGGTCTGTAGGGCAGATCATGCAAACGCTTAAAGAAACAGGAGCCGATAAAAATACCCTGATCGTTTTCACCAGTGATAATGGCCCCTGGTTGAATTATGGGAATTATGCTGGTAATACTGCCGGGTTAAGAGAGGGGAAGGGGACTAATTTTGAAGGGGGCATAAGAGTGCCCGGCGTAATAAGCTGGCCGGGTCATGTTCCTGAAGGAACGGTTTGCAATAAGATCGTCTCGGCAATAGATCTGCTGCCCACTTTTGCCGGGATCAGCGGAACCCCTCTGCCGGAAAGAAAAATAGATGGGGTGGATATTTTGCCCTTATTACTAAATGACCTGAATGCTGAGCCGCGAACAGAATTTGTTTATTATTATCAGAAGAACAGCCTGGAAGCTATTCGAAAAGATCAATGGAAATTAGTATTCCCTCATACATCCAAAAGTTATAAGGTATATCCTCCCGGAAATGATGGAAAGAGAGGCCGCATTGCGGAAGTAAAAGTACCCGCGGCGCTTTATAATTTAAGTGTTGATCCGGGTGAAACCTTTGATGTACAGGAGCAACACCCTGACATAGTAAAGCAATTGGATGAGATTGCCAACCAATATCGTCATGAATTGGGCGACGATTTAACAAATACAAAAGGAGTCGGTACAAGGCCGCCTGCTGTTTGTGAACCCTGTAAAACCAACTTTAGGAAACCGTAAGGTTAGGCAGCTTATTGCAGATGGAATGGTAGCTTGAAGAAATAGAAGATGCGGAAAAAAGCTTGGGATAACGGGGCTATAAATTAATTAATTAAAGTATCAGGCATGAAACATACATTAAAGATCGGTCTTTTTGGTATCGGTAATGAAGCCTATTGGGATCAGTTTGAGGGTTTGAGAGACCGGCTTTCGGGATACGTGGGAGAGGCTGAAAAAAAGATCGCCGGTTTTGGTGCGGAAATAATAAACCTGGGTCTGATTGATACACCCGACAAAGCGTATGAAGCCGGTCACAGGTTCAGGCAGGAAGATGTTGATTTGATTTTTTTGTACGTAACTACTTACGCGCTTTCCTCAACAGTTCTGCCTGTCGTTAAACGGGCGAAGGTTCCCGTTATCATCTTAAACCTTTCCCCGGGCGCTGCTATTGACTATAAATGGTTCAATAGTTTGAAAGACCGTACCCGGATGACAGGAGAGTGGCTGGCCTATTGTTCCGCCTGCCCGGTTCCTGAGATCGCCAGCGTATTCAATCGTGCCGGCATTCCTTTCTTCCAGGTAACAGGGATCTTACATGATGACCCAATTGCCTGGAAGGAAATAGGAGAATGGATAGATGCAGCCAGGGTAGCCAATGATATGTATCACAACCGCCTGGGAGTGATGGGTAATTACTATGGCGGGATGTTGGATATTTACTCCAACATGACCCTACATTGTGCGGTTTTTGGCGGACATATAGAAATTATTGAGGTGGATGAGCTGTCCCATATCCGAGAAGCTGTTACTGAAAACGAGATTGAGAATAGGGTTCAGGCTTTTAAGAACGTTTTTGACGTACAGCCCGATTGTTCCGAATTTGAGCTTCAGCGTGCTGCACGCACATCGGTTGCTTTAAACAAGCTGGTTCAGAAACATGCGCTGGGATCAATGGCGTATTATCATAAGGGTATCGGTAATCCTCTCAATGAAGATACGATAAGCTCTGTTATTTTGGGTAATTCGTTGCTGACTGCTAACGGGGTTCCGGTGGCGGGAGAGTATGAAATAAAGAATGCGCAGGCCATGAAGATCATGGATTGTTTTGGCGTCGGCGGATCCTTCACTGAATATTACACGATAGACTTTGAAGAAGATATCGTATTAATGGGACACGACGGTCCCGGGCACCTGGCCATTGCGGAAGGAAAAATCAAAGTGCGCCCGCTGCAGGTGTACCATGGTAAAGTGGGTAATGGTCTTTCTGTAGAAATGTCTGTGAAACATGGGCCGGTTACTTTATTTTCGGTAGTGGAAACGCCGGACGGAAAGCTGATGTTTCTGATAGCAGAAGCGGAATCCGTTCCGGGTCCTATACTGGAAATAGGCAATACCAACAGCCGATATCGGTTTCCTGTGGGCGCACGCAGGTTTGTAGAAGTGTGGAATGCACAGGGTCCTGCGCATCACTGCGCAATAGGTGTTGGACATATCGCCTCGAAGATCAGGAAGCTCGGCGCGTTGTTGGGTGTGGAAACGATACAGGTTTGTTGATGCTGAAGACTATAGACCCTGCTTCCTTTTTTTGCTATTTTTTCAGCTACAAATAGGATTGCTGCTGCGCAGCATGGATTCGTACAACTTTTTATTTTCTTCCAATGTTTCCATCCGTTTTTCGGGAAGATGCTATAACAGCGCTCCGGTCGCGGTTACTTAACCGCAGCATCCTCCTGTTCATTCGTTCTTCCCAACAACATAAACCGTTTTATCAAATCCATACACAGCCTTTTATCTTTGGGCAGGTAGAGCTCAAGTTCCATGGGCTCGTTAAAGGTGTACCAAAGCTCCCTCGACTTCTTTTCCGTGCCGGCGCTGGTATATAACACCGCTACTTTCATGGAATATATGTGCATACTGTCCGGTTGCTGTACCTGGATGGCCTGCGCTATGATGGTATCTTCCTCCGGGATAATATCCGTGTACCATACTTTGGCAAAGTATGGTGGTCCGTTCACGCTTTGGTCTTTGAAATTTGTCATGATCTTTACCACAAAGGCATCGTCATAAAAGGTGTAAATTCTTGTTTTGGTAAAAGGCAGTGTGCTGTCATCGGAGTGGGTAATAACGGTTTGCAGATGCGCCCTCAGCCATCCCAGGTTTTGCTCTTTGGTTTGCGCCTCTGCTTTGTATATACCGGTCAGCGTAAGAAGGCAAAAGACTGATGGTATGATTATATCTTTCATGATTGTTTTTTTAACTATCCGTTCGTTGTATCTGTGCTTTTGATAATCCGGCGCAGTTAATTAATGTAAGGAATAATAATAGTGTCTTCATTTGTTTGTATTCAACGGATTTTTAACCAAACTATTTTTTTGCTTTTTTATACCATTTTTTAGCGGCCTTCATATCGCCTTTGCTCTCGGCTAAAAGCCCTTTCAGGTTACATAAATCTTTGTCGTTTTTGTGACGTTTGGACAGCCTGCTCTCTAAGTAGGCTATTTTAGTTTCCGCCTTATCGTAATGTTGTAGTTCAATAGCGGTCTTTACATATCTATAGTTCAGGCCGGACACGGATACATAGCCATACCTGCTATCGGTATAAACCTCAAGGGCTTTCTCTTTGTCAACAGCAGTCCCTTTTCCATTGTAATAGGCATCCCCGAGGTTTTCTTTTTGCTTTGAATTTAGGGACGCTCCTTTCGTGTAGGCATTGCTGTAATACATAAATGCCCTGGTATCATCCTTTGATATCCCGCCTTTTCCTTCGGCGTAGATATCGCCTAAAGCTAACTGAGCCTCGTTATATTGTTTGCTGTCTTCAGGTATTATGGCATACAAAGAGACCGCCTTGCGATAATTTTCAGGTTGGTTATTGTCGTTAATTAGAAAATAAGCAGATTTGATATATACATAATCGCCGTCTATCTTATTGCTGGTAACGAATGAACCGATTACTTCTCCCTTTTTATTAATGACACCGGTTGCCTTTGGCCATTTATATTTATTATTATCGGTGTTGGGTTTAACATACCAGGCGAGACCGTTTGAATCAAAAGAGGAAAGTTCATCATATTCAACCTTTATGACCTCATTACCCTTTTTATCAATATAGCCATATTTTCCATTTTTCTTTACAAGGGCAATCCCGTCTTTAAAATTTTCTGCATCATCGTATATGAATGGAACCACTTCATTTCCTTTTTTATCTATATAGCCTCTTTTCCTTTTCAGTTCAATAACCGCCAATTCTTCAGAAAAAGAAGCATTCTCAGCCATTACTTTTCTTTCTTCTTCTGAATATCGTATTGAAAAAACCTCAGATTCACTTTTGAGGATCATTCCTTTTCCAAAACATTTTGTACAGGTTTTAGTGATCGTTTTTTCACCCTGGCCGTGGCATTCAGGGCAGGTCTTTTTTTCACGGATCCAGCCATAATTATGACAATTACTACAGCCGGCCGTCTTTCTGCCTCCGAAAAAATCAACAGTTACCGCTCCTTTCCCTGTACCATGACATACCGGGCATGTTTTTTTAGCGCCGTCTACCTTCCCGGTGGCATTGCAGGTATAACACTTGATCCTTTTACTGGTTGTTCCTCTGCCATTACAAACATCGCAGGTAATGTGTGTTTTATTATACGCTTCTTTTTCTATCCGCTTTATTTCGGCTTTTGCCTGGGATGCATAACTGCTGTTGGGATAACTTTTCAAATAATTTTCATAGCTTTTTTTGCTATTGCTGTTTTGTGCCACAACCCAATCCGCATGTTCTTTCTCTGCTACCTTTTCTTTTTGCACGCGTTCTTTCTCTGCTTCTTCAATCTTTACGATATAAGAGGACACCTCTTTCATTATATCTTCATCCGGGTTCAGCGACAAAAAAGTCCGCAGGGATTTTTTTGCTTTTTCTGTTTTGCCGTCATCATAATAACTTCTCAGCCGCACCGACTCTATACGGGAATTGGTTTTACCCAACATGTCTTCTACCTGCCGGCAATATTCAATGGCCTTACTGTAGTTCCTGGATTTGTACTCATTTACCGCCGTTAAATAATAGGCTTTGGCTTTAACTGCATTGGATTGTGCATGCAGTTTTATGATAATGCTGCTCATTAATAAAATGAACACCGTGAAAAATTTCGTTGTATTCTTCATAAAAGAATGTGGTAAATTTTGAGCTTGTGATTTCATCATGGTTTAAAACTTTATAAGAAATAATTAGTCAATGTTATAACCCTGGCCGCCATATATACTTTTTAATTGCTGGTAGGCGCTTTTGTCTTTTGCTATCCACTTTCTCTTGGTTTCCTCAATTTCTGCCCTGCTCATAGCAGCATCCCACAATACCGGCGGTGTATAATAATGCCAAAATGAAACGTGATATGTTTTCGGTGGCAGCTTGTTCCCGTTTTCATCCATAAAGCAGTGTTCAAAGAGCTGAACTTTTTTATGAAAGACAAAATCGTAATAATCTGTCCGGATTAAAATTTCAACCTGGGCCAGTCCATCTTCAAAAGATGCTATGTAATATTTTCCCTTGGGGATAATGATATTGCCGTCGGCATCTTCTACCCAGGAATATTTTCCTTCATTATTGCTATTATAGTTGCTGTAATTATTCACCACCCTAAAGGCGTTCTGTTGCTTTTTATCAGCATCAGCCTTTTCATTTTTCCCGTTCCACCAATCAGCATCGGGAATATTTTTATTGACCGGCTTTTCTTCTTTGCTGTCCTTTCCATTCCACCAATCTGCATCCGAACCGTTCAATACAATTTTTCTTTTCTCAGGTTTCTCATCCTTGCCATTCCACCAGTCCTCATCCACGGCAGGTATTTCTTTCTTCTCTTTTTCTTTCTTTTTTTTCTCCTGCTCCTCCTCGCATTTTTTCAGCTTGCTTAGCTGCGCTTCAAACCGCGGGTAGGCAACCGGCTCCACTACAAGTTTTACCAGGGAAACTGTATTTCTCTTTACCATATCGGGGAATTTTATAACCAAATGATGCACTCCCGCAAATGCTGTTGCTTCGCCGAATCTGGTAATGGTTTTGTTTGCATATTTTACGGTTGCGGTAACTTTTACTTTTTTACCGGAACAATCGAAACAGGCAATCCCACAATCAGGATATTCGGTTTTGTAGGTTTTACCGTTATAGCGGTATTGTGTAATCTTCCCGGACAAAGAAAACCGCACATCGGCTTCACCGCTGCCCGTAGTAGGATGCAGCGTGGATGTACCGAATTCTTCTAAATTTCCCACCGCTTTCGCATCTGTGATTTTCAGCCCGTTGAGGACGGGGCCGTTGCCTGAAGCACTTTTGATGGATGTGCTTTGTCCGAAGAGAAAACTTACGTTTAAAAAAAATACGGATAACAGTAAATAAAATGATCGTGGTTTCATGCTTATCATTTATCACAACGGCATTATGTAAGCTTTATTCTGCGGGGTAGCTCATTATCAGGTTTTTTTTTGTAACTGCGAAAATAGAAGTCAGCCTCGCTGTAAAAAATCCCCTCAGGAGGGGATTCTATAATAATTTTTTTATTTTGCGCACAAGCAAAGAAAGCGATTATGGATAAACTGATACTGGATCAGGCAAATAAAGTATGGCGCGAAATCGGGCAGTACAAAACACCGGAAAAATTTGAATTGGAAATTGAGATATATAAAAAAATGCTCAATTTTTTCCAGGTAGGTGATTATTGCTATTTTATTTTCAGCCCGCCGGAATTGCGCATGGAATATACCAATCCTTCCATTACTGATTTATTAGGATACTCACCGGAAGAGTTCACATTAGAAAAGTTCCTGTCCGGGATCCATGCTGACGATCTGCAAAACTATCTGAATTTTGAAGCTACGATCACAGATTTCTGGAAGAAGTTATCCCCGGAGAAAGTAATGAAATACAAAACGAGGTACGACTTCAGGATGCGCTGTAAGAACGGGCAGTATAAACGTATCCTCCAACAGGTAGCAGCTATTCAAAGTGATGAGGAAGGAGCTGTGTTGCGAACCTTTGTGATCTTTACGGACATATCCCATTTAAAGCAAAACAACAAAATGGTATTGTCTATCATTGGACTGGAAGGCGAGCCGTCCTATATTGACCTGCAGCCTGTCGCACAGCTTATACCCACCAAAGAAATACTTACCCGCAGGGAAAAGGAAGTATTGCAACTATTATCCCAAAACCTGTCCTCTGCAGAAATTGCGCAGCAGCTTCATATAAGTCTTACTACTATTGCTTCCCACCGCAAAAATATTTTCCGAAAAACGCAGACGCATAATGTCCTGGAATTGGTACAACTGGCATTGGAGAAAGGGTGGATCTGAAAGTGCCTGATGAAAGCTGCTTTATATAATATAATCTTATGGCGCTTCGCTTAGTGATAAGAACAGCTTTTACTCCGGTAATTAAAAAATAATCCCAATAAGCCGGACTTAATATCCTTTACTTACACAGGATAGAACAGGACATGTGGCGTACCTTTAAATTGTATATTGCTGAAATTTCATTGTTCAGTTTTGCAGGGTATTATTAACTTGTATCATGATTGTAATTCCCGGATTTTGATGAGCCGCACAACTACAAAGGACAAATATAAAGTGTCTTTGAATGCAGGCTATTTGAGAGCTGTTGTTGTACTGCTTTTGTTTTCGACTATTGCCCAACCTGCTATTGCCGATGGAACGGAAACAACTGCAGGCACGCCGTACTGGGTTTGGTCGTTCCTGGGAAGGTTACATCCTTTGGTGGTACATTTTCCTATCGGATTGCTCGTGGCAGCCTGGCTGATGGAATTATTGGCATGGAAAAGAAAATCCAACGAATTTACTCCCGCCATAAAAGTGTTAATGGTAACCGGCACCCTCTCGTCGGTTATTGCAGTGGTGTTCGGGTTGCTGCTGATCAATACGGAAGATTACGGCAGTGAAATCCTGCCGGTTCACCAGTGGACGGGCATTGCTACGACGGTGCTGGCAGGGATTGCCACCTATGCCTGCTTCAGGCGATCGAGGTGGGTACAAAGGATATGGCTTACCCTAACTGTTGCCATCCTGACCGTTGCCGGACATTACGGCGCTTCATTAACACATGGTGAAGATTACCTCACCAGTGTATTACCTTCAGCTACCCCGCAGGAGTTTGCCACCAATCAGCCTACCTTCGTGCTGGCCAATCAAACAGGGCCTTTGAGTGAAACACAGATCCAGGAGCTCAATCTGCAGGTGCGCACCATTTTTGCGCATAGCTGTACCAATTGCCACGGGGAAGCCAAGTCGAAGGGTGATTTAAGGCTTGATTCAAAAGATGCGATCCTGAAAGGAGGAGAAAATGGACCTGTTCTTGTTGCGGGTGATCCCGGAAAGAGCGACCTGGTGAGAAGGATTAAGCTGCCACGTGGCCATAAGGAGGCAATGCCTTCCAAAGGAAAAGGGCTAACCGCGCAGGAGATCGCAACGATTGAATACTGGGTGAAGCAGGGCACGCCATGGCCTGAAGGTGAGCTCAAAAGTATTTATCGCGTGGCCGCATTAGCCCCCCGTATGCCTCCGGTACCGGCTGCTTCAGGTGATCTTTCGAACCCCGTTGATCTTTTTGTATATGATTATTTTAAGAAGCATAATATTGAATGGAATAAAAAAGTAGACGACCGCACTTATATACGGCGGGCATATTTAGACGTAATAGGGTTAGTGCCTGCTGCAGATTCAGTGGATGCTTTTATAAAAAACACCCACCCCGATAAGCGTGAGCTGCTGGTAAGCCGCCTGCTTGAGCGGAACGATGACTATGCCCAGCACTGGCTTACCTTCTGGAATGATGCCCTGCGCAACGATTACAGCGGCACAGGCTATATCACAGGCGGGCGTTATGATATTACACAATGGCTGTATAATGCATTGCGTGATAACAAGCCTTACGACAGCTTCGTGAAAGAGCTGATCAGTCCCGGTGAGCAATCGAAAGGCTTTATTGCCGGTATCAAATGGCGGGGCACCATTAATGCCAGTCAGCGTACCGAAATGCAGGCAGCACAAAATGTATCGCAGGTTTTCCTCGGGTTGAATTTAAAATGTGCATCGTGCCATGATAGCTTTATAAGTGACTGGAAGCTGGAGGATGCGTATGGCTTTGCCAATATTTTTGCCGACAGTGCGCTGGAGATCAACCGTTGCGATAAGCCTACGGGAAGGATGGCGCCAACGCGCATGCTATATAAAGAATTGGGGGAAATAGATTCCAATGCCATTACGCAGGATAAGCTGAAGCAACTGGCTGAATACCTGGTACAGCCTAAGGACGGGAGATTATACCGTACCCTGGTGAACCGTGTATGGGCCCAACTGATGGGGCGCGGCATTGTGGAGCCTGTGGATGAGATGGACAGGGAGCCCTGGAGCCAGGATCTGCTGGACTGGCTGGCGGCGGATTTTGTAGCGTCAGGTTATGATATTAAAAAGCTTATCTATAAGATCCTTACTTCCAAAACGTATCAACTTCCCTCGGTAGGTATCAGGGAAGTAGAATTGATCGTAGCGCCTGATTATGTATTTACGGGTATGTTGCGCAGAAGGCTAACCGCCGAACAGTTTACCGATGCGGTAAGCAAATCTATTGGACCTGTTTACAGCGACAGTGCTATCGTATATAAGCTGCTCCCGGAAGACATTAGAGAGCGGGTACCTTTTCCAAGGGCATCGCTGGTTAAAAGCGACGGCTATCTTACGGCGCTTGGACGCCCAAACCGTGAAACCGTTTCCACCAGTCGTTTATCACAGGCCAGTTTACTGCAGGCCCTTGAACTTACCAATGGCGATCGTTTTAATGATGCCATAAAACGGGGAGCCATGAAATGGAAACGCGAATATCCCGATCCGGAAAGAATGATAACTGAAATATACAGGAGCACATTAGGAAGACCCCCGGTGCCTGATGAACGATCGGTGGCTTTAAAGGCATTAGGTAAGACGCCTGACGAAGCGGCTGTGCAGGACTTCCTATGGGCGATGACGCTGCACCCGGAATTTCAGTTGATCTATTAGTAAAGCCATTTAAAATTATGCAGATCATGAAAGCCAATTGGAACAGGAGAGCATTTATAAAAAAAACGAGCGCTGCCACGCTGGCTGCCCTGGCAGCAGGCGCGCCCGTACCGGCCCTGTTGAGCGGATGCGGTAAAAAGAAAAAAATAGCCGCTGATGCTGTCGCCGATACAGTGATATTATTATGGTTGGCAGGCGGTATGGCCCATACCGAAACGTTTGATCCGAAAAGATATACGCCGTATGAGAAGGGACTGGAGGGCAACAGGGTATTGAGCACTTTCAAATCTGTACCTACGGTGCTGGATGGAATTCATTTTTCCGAAGGGCTGCAGTCTATAGGCAATGTAATGGATAAGGGCACGCTGATCCGGTCGTATGTGGCGGCCGACATGGGGCATATCCTCCATTCGCGGCACCAGTACCATTGGCATACCTGCTACGAACCGCCACAAACCGTGGCTGCACCGCATATTGGCGCATGGATCGCCAAAGAGCTTGGCCCGAAGAACCCGGTGATACCCGCATTCATTGATATCGGACAACGAATGACCGTTGGCGAGGCAGAAGAATTGAAGGCTTTTCACACAGCAGGTTTTTTAGGAAGTGAATATGGGCCGTTTTTAATTCCCGATCCCAACGAGGGACTGGAAAGTGTGCGCCCCCCTGCGGGTATGGATGCCAGGCGCTTTGAAAAACGGAATCAGTTGTATAACGACCTGATCAGCAAAAGTGCGATAGGTGACCTGGGAAGTGATTATCAGAAGGAGTCTCTCAAACGTTCCATGGAACAGGCCTATATGCTGCTTAACTCCCCGGAGGCTAAAGCATTCGACCTGAGCCTTGAGCCTAAAGAAGTGTATGATATTTATAATACCGGGCGCTTTGGGCTGGGGTGCCTGCTGGCAAGGCGGCTTACGGAGCAGGGTGCAAGGTTTATCAGCGTTACCACCGAATACGAGCCTTTTATGGGATTTGATACGCATGAAAACGGCCACACCCGCATGATCGGCATGAAAAAAATGGTGGACGGCCCCATAGCGCAGTTAGTGAAGGATTTGGATAAAAGCGGCCATCTGGATCGCACCATGATCATTGTAGCCAGCGAGTTCAGCAGGGATATGATGGTGGAAGGACGCCCCGATGCCAAAGTGCAGGAGCAGGTAAACCAGCCCGATATTATAAACGATATGAAATTTTACGGCATGCACCGTCACTTTACCGATGGTTGCTCGATATTGATGTTTGGCGGCGGCATTAAAAGAGGCTTCGTATATGGTAAAACCGCCGACGAGCGCCCGTGTAAAACCATTGAAAATCCCATAAAGATCGACCAGGTGCATCAAACCATTTACCACGCCCTGGGCATCCCTCCCGATACCAACTACGAGGTGGAAAAACGGCCGTTCTATACCACTCCCGACGGCAATGGCAAGCCGGTGAAGGAACTGCTGATAAAAGTTTAAATTTTCTGAGGCAGGTGAGGCTTCGGTCTTAAGGTTGGCAACCTTGCAATTGAGTGTTGGTTACTTAAATACGCATAGCTCATATATCCATACATGCTTTAAGTGCTTACTGTATAAAACTCCCAGGAGTGATAATAAAAAAGTGCCAAGCAAAAGACGCTTGGCACTTTTTTATCACAGGCTTATGTATAGCCCTTTTGTATGCCGGGAAACGGCTCCTGTATTACTATTTCAGGTAATTATAATATTCGTCATCTGTTGCACAATCCCACCATACCGGCATACCCCAAATATCCGGGTCGGCAGCATGGGGATTTAATGCAAGGGTATTTATCGAGTTATATTGTATTTCATAAACCGGCGGTAATGCCCAGCGACGCATCCAATAGTTTACATCTGTGAGGGAGCCTCCTTTTAGCTGGGCTCCGCCCGTAAACAAGGGACCCCGTTGATACCCCGGGTAAACAACACCGAAGCCACCTACATTACCGGCGCTAAAGTTAAACCGGCGCATATCGTTATAGGTTTCAATGCTACAACCCATAGCAATATACTTTTGCAGCATAATATCTGCCATGGTCAAAGAACCTGCAGTCTGGCAAACCGCATCGCTTGCAAGATAAGCGCTGATAGCGGCCGCATCCATAGGCGCCATATCAGGGTTAGTAGCCGCATAGCCTCCTGCCTGCCATTCGGTCAATTTAGCCTGCATCCTATCAAGGTGTGCCTGAATACCTTCTTTATATGCTGTAAGCGCATTCCCGTTATCTCCTTTTCTCAGATACACTTCGGCTTTAATAAAGCACATTTCATGATAAGTGAGGATTTCCTGGTCGGAAACGGGGCGAACCTGGAAGGAGCCTGTAGAACCTACAACGCCGGCGGCATATGCTGCTACCGAAGGGTACCAGCTGAGATCCGTTGAGGGCTGATCGGCAATGCCTGATGTGGCGAGGGCGCTGCTCCGCAGGTTTACATAAGCGGTGTCGCCGGCAAGCACGTAATTCGTACTGTTTATGTATATAGAACCAGCCGGGTAGGTTACGGTTACGTCATTCCCGTCAACCGTGTGGGTGCGCCCTGCTGCAACCAGGGCAGCAATAAAAGCGGCGCGATCTGTTGCATCGTTGATCGTATACTTTAGGTTGACATCTGAGGCGGCATAACTTGCCGTGGCAATGGAGGCAGCCCCTCCTTTCAGTAAACGGGTTGCCGGACCGTAAGAATCAACGCCTGCTGAACGGTTCCATGTATAGGATGACACTCTCTTGTTGGCATCCAATTTAACATTGGCCATGGAAGCGGGTACAATTTTAGTCATCCTGGGATCTGTTACCCCCGCACCACGCAGATTGGTCAGCAGGTCGTAGTGGTATTTGGAAATACGCTGCGTACTGCCATACGCTGCATAGTTAAAGTTGCCATTCGTTACAACAGGGTCGCCTAATAAAAAGTCAGTTACGGTACTATTGTTATAGCAGGGCACTACGGTATTGTCGGCATTAGACTGCGGGCCTTTGGATAAAAAGTACAGGACAGAATCCGCATTGTACAGATCCGATTTTTTTGACAGCTTCAGCATGTACCGGGCTTTCAGTCCGTAGCATAATTTTATCCATTTGCTTACATCACCGTTATTCATATAATCACCTTTATCAAGCGAAGGCGCCCCCGTTTCCTGTGTTTTACCGAACAGTTCAATGGCTTCATTCAACTTGTCCATGCAGCCGTTGAAAATGGTTTTTCCGTCATCCGGCTTAGGGCTTGGATTTCCTGTAGCGGCTTCGGTGTAAGGCATTTCACCATAAATATCCAGCATTTGCATAAAGCCGAGCGCATGGAATACATTAGCTGCAGCCATATAATGATAAGCGCCCTTCTTCTGGGCAGAATTATACATATCCGGTATATTGGAAGATACCGCCACAAACCATGTTTGATAAGGGGTTGTGGAGTTCCCGTTAGTGGCCGCCCATGTGGTGCTGAACGTATTACCATTCCCATTGGTGGTATAATAAACGCCTGCCTGTAATGCAGTACGGTAATTGGCAACGCCTGACGAGTACATATAAAAGTGCTCAATCCAGGGCAACCGGTTTTCAATTAATACGCTTACGTTGTTGGGGTTATCCGGGTCTATATTAACGTCCAGCCACTTTTTACAGGAAGTAGAACCTAAAACGAATATGCAGCCCAGTATGATATATTTTAAATTTTTCATGACTTACTTTTTTCGCTGATTAAAGTGTAATATTTATTCCGAAGGTGAAACTGGCTACTGCAGGAACGCCGAGGTAATCAATACCCGTAGAGCCCGAACCTCCTGTTCCGCCTGCTGCGCTTACTTCAGGGTCCATGCCTTTGTAATTTGTCCAGGTAAATAAATTGGTGCCTACGGCTGTAGCAGAAAGCCCTTTGAACACTTTCTTGCTTTTCAGTACCTTGTCAAAGTCATATGTTAAGGATAAAGAACGCAGCTTCACCCAGTTTACCGAAGTGATAAAATTGTAGGAATTAGCTGCATAGTTTAACCAGTACCGATAGATCATGTTCGTGCCTGCATAGGTTGTACTACCAATCGTATAGGACTGGCTGGCATCGTAAGTTTGCGTAAAATCTTCTCCTGTCACGCTGTTCACGCCGGTTACGGTTACCGATTGCCTGTCATTCAACAAAGTTTTTTTGCTTAAGCCGTTTACTACCAAAGCATACTCTGTACCGTTAAACACATCACCGCCCTTACGGATGTCGAAAAGAACGGATAAGGTGAGCTGTTTGTATCGTATGGTATTGTTAAAGCCGGCAAGGAAATCGGGTTCGCGGTTACCCACCACCGGGTTATTAGCGTTTAATTTATACAGCCCGCTATTAGGGTCAACCTGGTAGCGTCCGTTTGGAATTTCAACCTTTTTGTCGTCTACCTCACGCAGAT
>CAZREP010000007.1:0-4622 GCA_964599035.1 uncultured Terrimonas sp.
TAATGCTGCCGGGCTAAAATTTCCGTAGGCGCCATCATACAGCTCTGGAAGCCGTTATCGGCTGCAAGTAACATGCAAAGCAGTGCCACGATGGTTTTGCCGCTGCCTACATCACCCTGCAGCAAACGATTCATCTGGTATCCTTTTGCCGTGTCCTGTCTTATTTCCTTAAGCACTCTTTTTTGTGCTCCTGTTAATTCAAAGGGGAGGTGGCTTTTGTAAAATGTGTGGAACAGCTCTCCCACACGGTTGAAAACAATTCCTTTTGAATAGCGGTGGCGGCCGGCACGGATGAGTCCCAGCCGCACCTGCGCGAGGAACAGTTCCTCGAATTTCAGCCGGGTCAATGCCTTTTCATATATTTCACTGTTTGCGGGGAAATGAATATGGGAATACGCCTGGTACCGGGGTAAAAGCTGTAGCTGGTTTATTATATTACCGGGAATATTTTCGGGTATATCTTTTTCATGCAGCATGGTCATAAGAGTTTGCACCAGCCTGCCGATCTGCCTGCCGTTGAGCCCCAGGGCCTTTAATTTTTCCGTAGTGGGATAAACCGGTTCAAGATGGCTTTTACCTTCCTGTTTTCCGGGAGTCAGCAGTTCTGTTTCGGGGTGGGTGATCTGCGGACTTCCCATGAAGTATGAGAGCTTGCCGAAAACCAGGTAGGATTGGCCCACCACAATATTTTTTTGTATCCAGCTGATGCCCTGGAACCAGGTAAGCTCCAGGGATCCGGTATTGTCTCTTAATTCGGCTACCAGACGCCGGCCTCTTTTTTCGCCCATTATTTCGCAGGAAATAATTTTTCCAGCTACCTGTATAAAATCCGTGGCAGGCGTAATATCTGCGATCTTTTTTACCTCCGTTTTGTCGATGTGGCGGTAAGGATAATGCTCCAGCAGGTCGTTGAAGGTAAAAATATCCAGCTCTTTTTTAAGCAGGTCCCCCTTTAGGGGGCCCACTCCTTTGAGATATTCGATGGGGTTGGATAATATGGAACTGAGCTGACTGATAAGACGAGTCTTTAGTAACAAATGTAAGGAATGCGTAAATCACACAATCGTTTGCTGTGCTTTAATGAAAGTGTTTTCCCTAATTTTAATATTTAAGTCTTTTAAATGATGTTTCCATGGGAAAGCATTTTATGGCCTGGGCATTTTTTTGCTTTGCGATAACGACAGGGATAGCGCAGCAACCTGCCACGGTGAAGGAATATATGCAGTCGTTTCTTACCTACGAATTTTCAGATCCTAACCCCATACCCCTGCTTTCACCGGTATACCCTTATTTCCGGTACGACGGGTTCACTGATCAGCCGCGGCAAAAGGAATGGAAGATCGTTGAGTTGGAAAATGATTATATCAAAGTGATGATCACACCCGGGATAGGGGGAAAAATATGGGCTGCCATAGAAAAAAGATCGGGGAAGTCATTCATTTACTATAATCATGTGGTAAAGTTCAGGGACATTGCCATGCGGGGGCCATGGACGAGCGGCGGACTGGAACCCAACTACGGCATTATAGGGCACACGCCATCCAATGCTACTCCTGTTGATTATGTTACGCGTACCAATGCCGACGGCAGCGCGAGTTGTATCATTGGAGTGCTGGATCTCCTTACGCGTACCAACTGGCGTATAGAGATCAACCTTCCGAAAGATAAAGCGTATTTTACCACGCAGTCGTTCTGGTACAATTCCACCGGCGTGGAGCAACCCTATTACCACTGGATGAATTTAGGCATTAAAGCAAAGGGAAATCTTGAATTTATTTTCCCCGGTACAAAGTATATCGGGCACAACGGGGAATATGCTTCCTGGCCGGTAAATGAAGTGAATGGTAAAAAGATCAGTTTTTATGAATCGAATGATTTTGGGGGATACAAGTCGTATCATGTATTTGGTAAGCCTGCTGATTTTTTCGGAGCATACTGGCACGATGATGATGCGGGTATGGTACGTTACGGAACGTATGATGATAAAGCCGGGAGGAAGATCTGGATATGGGGTTTGTCGCGGCAGGGGATGATCTGGGAAAAGCTGCTGACCGATACCGACGGACAGTATGTGGAGATCCAGTCGGGAAGATTGTTTAACCAGAGTGCCTCCGGCAGTACTTTTACTCCATTCAAGCATATTGGCTTTGCTCCCTATGCAGCGGATACCTGGAAAGAATACTGGTACCCGGTATCACAAATACACGGCATTGCTAGAGCTAATGCATACGGCGCGCTGAACCTAAAATATGAGCAGGGCATGCTGAAGGTCTATTTTTCTGCGGCACAGTTTATCAGCGATACTCTGGTAGTGAAGTCCGCAGGTAAAACAATATACAGCCGTGTACTGGAACTTTCGCCATTACAGGTGTTTGCAGATTCCTTACCTGTGAGTGCCGTTGCAGATGATATTGTTGCAGCATTGGGCCTCAATAAGCTGGTATACCACAGCGATCCGGGATTTGAGCAACTGAACCGTCCGGTAGCTGCACCGCTAAACTTCAACTGGAATGCAGTATACGGACTGTATCTCCAGGGAAAAGAATACATGGATCAGAAAATGTATGAGCGGGCCGAAGCGAAACTCACCGCTGCTTTACAACAGGATAGCAATTATCTTCCTGCGCTTGTAAAAATGGCTGAGCTGATGTACCGCAATATGCGTTACACCCAAGCGCTCCAGGTGGCATCCCGTGCATTGAGCATTGACACGCATGCCGGGGATGCCAATTATTATTACGGCATTATTAATGCCCGGCTGGGCAATATGGCCGATGCTAAGGATGGATTGAGCATTGCGGCGCTTACAACCGGTTACAGGAGTGCGGCTTACACCGAGTTAAGCAGGTTGTACAGTAAAGAAAAAGATTTTGACAGGGCCATCGTCTATGCCGAAAAGGCGGTTGATTTTAACCGGTATAATATAGACGCACTGATGTTGCAGGCTGCCGCATTGCGTAACAAAAATGAATGGGCAAAAGCCGGGGTGGTATTGGACACCATTTTGTCGTATGATCCGCTGAACCATTTTGCCCGTTTTGAAAAATACCTCTGGCAGCCAACGGAAGAAGCCAGGAACGCATTCACTTTCCTGGTAAGAAATGAGCTGCCTGCAGAAACTTTTGCTGAATTAGCCATCTGGTATTATAATACCGGTTATAGCGACAGGGCGCTGGAAGTATTTGCTTTAGGCCCCGCAAGTGCGGAAGCTGCGTTCTGGCTGGCATTCCTGCAAAATAAAAAAGCGGATTGCAATACCGTCAGACCGGAATTGGTTTTCCTCTTCCGCTCTGAAACTGCCATGGTGCTTGAACATTTGCTCAAAAGCCAGGATGACTGGCTGTTGAAATACCAGTTGGCATTGATCTATAAAGATCGTAACCGGCTGCCGGAGTGTAAACAATTATTGCTGTCCTGCCGCGAGGCGCCTTCCTATCCTCCGTTTTATGCAACGAGGGCTGCTATTTTTAAGGATAGTGATACAGTACAATGTCTGCATGATCTGCAAAAAGCCGTTTCGCTTGATCAGTCGCAGTGGCGGTATAAAAAGCAGCTTGCAGAATATTATAACGGCAACCGGCAACCGGCAAAAGCATTAGCGATATCTGCACCTTTCTATAAAGATTATCCGGGGCAGTACATCATGGGTATGCTGCATGCTAAAACTTTAATGCTCAACAAAAGGTATAAAGAAGCAGATGAGGTGCTCTCGCGGCTCAATATCATACCCTTTGAAGGAGCTGTTGAAGGAAAGGCGTTGTATCGTGAAGCAAAGCTGATGCTTGCATTGCAGGAGATGCAAAAGAATAATTACAGGAAAGCACTGGCATTTATCGGCCAGTCGCGGCTATGGCCCCGGAATCTTGGGGTGGGAAAACCTTATGACAATGAGATAGACAGTCGCCTGGAAGACTGGATGGAATACCTGTGCGGCATGCGGTTAAAGAAAAAGGATGGGGATGATCTGTTGGATCACATCATTCAGTTTACACCCCGTATTGATAACACCGTGAGCAACTTTATACCTTCCAATACGCTGGTATCGGCATGGGTCATTGAAAAAAGGGAAGGCAGGGCAAAGGCAGCCGAATGGATTGATCAGCAAATGGTGTCCTACCCGCATTTACTTACGGCATTGCAGTGGTGCAAAGATATGTTTGAAAATAACGGCAGCAGCGGTTTGTCCAACCCGGATAAAGACGCAGGAATGCGCATACTGGAAGCATTATCTGCTGGCGGGAAATAAAAAGAGAAAGGCTAAAAATAAAACCTTCCAACCCACCTAAGTGTTTTTACTGACCGTTTATGCGGTTTTTCACACCATGTTAGTAGTTTCTGTCCTGATTTTTGCTGTATAACCAGTAGGTTTGTAAAAATCATTGTTATGGGTGACGTGCTGAACATCACTGATTTTTTAAACCCGGTCAGCCGTTTTCATATATCACACGATGAAGACTACCGGGAAGGGCAGATCGGAAAAGCGATTGCATTATATGAAGAAGAATTGCCCGACCTGGATGCTGCCGATGTGGTGTTGATTGGCTGTGGTGAACAAAGAGGCGAAGGTTCCGCCAGTTATTCTGCAGGCCCTGATGTAATTCGCAGCCAGTTTTATGCTTTGT
>CAZREP010000007.1:4632-53922 GCA_964599035.1 uncultured Terrimonas sp.
GCTTTGTACTACTGGCATAAAGATGTTCGCATAGCAGATGTAGGGAATATAAAGGCCGGTGCAGCTATAGCCGATACCTATGCAGCATTGAGGACAGTGGTAAGTGAATTGTTGCATATAGGAAAGACGGTAGTTGTATTAGGTGGTAGCCACGACCTCACGCTGGCACAATACGATGCCTATAAAATATTGAATCGTATTATTGAAGTGGCGGTAATAGACGGTTTGATCGATCTGAGTATAGATAATCCCCTGCGTAGCAGGAATTTCCTGATGGAGATATTGACCGGTGAGCCGAACTTCATCAGGCATTATAATCATATTGCCTTCCAGAGCTATTTTGTAGATCCGCATATGCTGGAAACAATGGATAAGCTTCGCTTTGATTGCTACCGGCTGGGCATTGTAAAGGAGCATATGGATGAGATGGAGCCCGTATTGCGCAATACCCATATGCTGAGCTTTGATATTGCTGCATTGCAACATGCCGCTGCCCCTTCCAATTATCTTTCTCCTAACGGATTGGATGGAGAGCAGGCCTGCATGCTTACCCGCTTCGCAGGGATGAGCCCCGCGCTGAACTCTATTGGTATCTATGGCTATACAGTGGAAAATGATATCCAGCAGTTGACCGCGAAACAAATAGCGCAAATGCTTTGGTATTTTATAGATGGGAAATGGCAGGGCAATCATGAAGCGCTGTTGGCCGAAAAAGATAATTTTTTTGAGTTCAATACCGCTTTTGCGGAGATAGATACGGTTTTTTTGCAAAGCAAAAAAACCGGCCGGTGGTGGATGCAGTTGCCTGATAAATCCTATATCGCCTGTTCGTACCAGGATTATGTTCAGGCCAGCAGCAATGAAATACCCGAGCGCTGGCTGAGGGCACAGGAGAGGAGTTAATTTGAAAATGTGGAGATTTGAAAATTTGAAAATGAGGCGGTCGGCACGCGACGAAGGAGCGTCAGACCGCAGGTTAATGTGGGAATGTGAAAGTGTGAGAATGTGGAAATGCGAAATTTGCAATAGCCTGTACTTGATTTGAGAGGCCCGGGCTATATTTAAAATGAGTAAATTCGAAAACATAAAAAACGCACCACTCGTCACTCTTTATCCTATACCCCAGATATATGTTTGCACGTTTTCCGATAGCTGTTATATTTTTCGGAACCACCCTTCTTGCTTCCTGCTCTGTTTCCCGTAAAATACAAAGAATTGCGGCAGATCAATTGTTTAATGATACGGTGCTGGCGGCCGCGCACACAGGGATTACTGTTGCTGATGCCGAAAGCAACGAATTAATTTATGATTACCAGGGTGATAAATATTTTGTGCCTGCCAGCAATACCAAGATCATCTCTCTCTATGCAGGGCTGAAATACCTGCCAGACAGCCTTGTAGCGTTAAGATACAGGAAAGACAACGATACGCTGTTTATTGTGCCCGCCGGAGATCCAACCTTTCTGCACCCGGATTTCAACTACCAGCCGGTGTTCACTTTTTTAAAAAAACAATCCGTTCCGATAGCTGTTACCACCGGGAACTGGAAGACAAAAGCATGGGGTGAGGGCTGGATGTGGGATGATTTTAATAATGCGTATATGGCAGAACGTAGTGCTTTCCCAATATATGGAAATGTGATCAGGTGGATGCAGGTGCGCGATTCCGGCAGCATTGCGGCGATGGCACGAGAAGAAGCTTTTATTTATTCAGAGCCGGATATCAGTTGGAAAGTAAATTTTAGCGGAGACACTGCATCGGAAATATTCTCCGTACAGCGGGCCTTGACTGAAAATAAATTTTTTATCACCCAGGGAAAGGAAAAAAGCGCCCAGCGGGATGTACCTTTTATTACCAACGGGCTGCAATCCACGTTGGAATTACTGGAAGATACGCTGGGGAAGACTGTTGATTCATCAACAACCCTTATCATGTCTGATGACATCATTCACTCCCAGCCATCCGATTCGCTTTTCAGGATCATGATGCACCGGAGTGATAATTTTTTTGCGGAGCAAACTTTGCTGATGGCCGCTAATGAGCGGCTGGGTGTACAGGATGACCGGCAGATGATACCATATTTGTTGACCAATGATCTTGCAGGATTTCCGCAAAAGCCGCGTTGGGCCGATGGCAGTGGTCTTAGCCGGTATAACCTGTTTACGCCGCGGGATTTTGTGTGGATACTGCATAAAATGAAAACAGAATTTGGGATGGAAAGGCTCGAGCAAATCTTCCCAACTGCCGGATCAGGAACCTTGCAATATTATTTTCCGGATCACCATACCCGGGTTTATGCTAAAACAGGTTCTATGTCTGACGTATGGAGCCTGAGCGGTTATTTATATACGAAAACAGGCCGGCTGCTTATCTTTTCGGTACTTGTCAATAATCACCGCCGTCCTGCATCGGTGATCCGGAAGAAAATAGAGTCATTTTTATACCAGATGAGCCTGGCTTATTGAAATCTATTATCAAATAAAAAAGCCCGCCTTCGCAAAAGCTACGGCGGGCAGAGTCGGGACGACTAGATTCGAACTAGCGACCCTCCCGCCCACAGGCGGGATGCGCTAGCGGTCGATACACAAAAAAGTCAATCTCCATAAAAAATGAAGACTGCCTGAATTAATAAGTTTCCCTTCCTGTATAAATATCAAACTTCTGTTGGGCTTCACCCGACGAAGCTCGCAAAGGAGAGAGTATATTATCAAATAAAAAAGCCCGCCTTCGCAAAAGCTACGGCGGGCAGAGTCGGGACGACTACCCTTGAACCTTGTTTCAAACAATATTTTTAGATACTTATTTTTATTCTATGAAATATAATACAGTAAAGGATTATAATGAAATACTGTAAAATATTTTGAAACCTATTGAAAGTGGTATTTGCTACATAAATTGCAACACTTATCTTTGTTGCAGCAAATTTGTAGCAATGGCAAGAGACAAAAAAACTACCAGATTCTGGCTTCGGAAAGACCGGGAAAACCTGGATACAACATGCCCGGTTCATTTGGTTTATCAGGTAAAGGGAGTGCGAAAGGTTTATGGCGTTCCTGATCTGCATTTGCTTCCGGAGAATTGGAATGTAAAAAAACAGGTTGCATTCTACATACCCCCGGTCACGGCTAAGAGAAAAAAGCCTGATATAAAAGTTGATAAGCTCCTGTCTGCCCGGCAGGCAGAAGAGGTGAACGATAAACTTGCCGGCATCAGATCGCACGTTGCCAGGATAGAGAAACGGCTTGAGCTGGATAATATTCCTATCACTTCCCAGGCAGTTGTCGATATGCTTAAAGAGCAGACAACAGATACCACAAAAAAGGAGCAGCCTGGTAATTACATTGTTGATTTCATAAAGAAATATGTGAGTGAAAACGAAGGATCCCATAAGTTCCGTACTCTGCAGGCATACCTCGGGCTTGCAACCCACCTTTCGGGATACGAACAAGCCTGTGGTACCCGGGCCACCTTTGAGCATCTTGATATACCGTATTTGCGCGGTTTTGTCGGGCACCTTCTTAAACCTAAGGAAATAATATTGCCCAGCGGAAGAAAACGCAAGCTTGACAGGATGAACAATATCACGGTGGCGAAACAGATCAGCACTTTAAAAACACTTTTGAAGTTTGCCAGAACCTTGTACGGCATTACCGCAAATCAGGCATATCAGGATTTCAAAGTAACGCGCAACGATTCACACCTGGAAGTAATTACCCTTACTAATGAAGAATTTCAATCCATATATAACCTGGATCTTTCAGAAAATAAGCGACTTGATCAGGTAAGGGATGTTTTTTGCTTTTCGTGCGCTACCGGTTTACGGTACAGCGACCTGGCACAACTTAAAAGGGAGCACATCAGGCATGGAGTGATAAAAATAACTGTAGCGAAAACTAAGCGCCCGCAGGAGATTCCCCTAAATCCATATTCATACGTTATTCTTGAAAAGTATAAGGATAGACACTATCCTTTACCAATTATCAGCGGTCAAAAAACCAACCAGTATATAAAGGAATTGGGCAAGATTGCAGGCATTGATGCCCCCATTGAGAAGGTGCGGGAGTACGGCACTCAGATCGAAAAGAAAATGGCTCCTAAGTACCAATTCATGTCAATACACATGGGCAGAAAGACATTTACAACGCTTTCTCTCGAAAAAGGAATGGCCCCGCAGGAGGTAATGTCACTTACAGGCCATACTACTTTTAAATCGTTTAAACGGTATGTAGATGTTACTAACGACCGGAAGAAAGCTGTAATGGCTCAAGCGTGGGGAGAAGTGAAGGAGAATAATTTGAAAGCAGTGTAAGATAACCCTCTTCGTCAGAGGAAATTTTTTATATTTAAAATATATTTTATCAATTTTATAATATCAAAAGCTGCAGTTTGATCGGCAACTGTTCTTTAATATGAAAAATCCAAAGGAAATAAAAGATTTAGCCAGTCAAAGACTAAAAGAGGCGAAGATTTTGTATGAAAATCAGATGTTTGATGGGGCTTTTTATTTGGCCGGCTATAGTGTCGAGCTATTATTAAAAGCAAAGATTTGTGAAAGATTGGGAATTCCTAATTTATTTGATGAAACAGACGTTAATACGAATTCAATAAAGGGAATCGGAGAGATAAGAAAAACTCTTAAGACACATAATCTTTTTACGCTCTTGATATTCAGTGGGTTGAAGATTAAATTTGATAGAGATAAAGCAACAAATATTGATTTAGCTAAGTCAAATTCTTTGCTTTTTAATGCTTGGGATGAAAATGCACGATATAAGCCTTGCGGCCATATGCAGGATAAAGACGTCGAAAAATTAATAAATTTGCTTTCGGATCCAAATGGGATATTAACATGGATAGAACAAAATTAATAGAGCTATTACAGCCGTTTAAAAAGAAGTGTGCAGAAAAAGGAAAACCTTTGGATGATCTCTGCATTGAAGAAGCTTTCCCCGGCGACGCCTCTACCTCTTATATTATCCGTGTTAAAGCTACATGGGTTGATAATATACTATGTTCAGAAGCGCTCGATTTTTTATTTGATATTCTGTGGGAAACTACAGATGAAGAAACTCGAAGAAAGGTATTTACTATCCAGGTGGTGAATAGTGAGGGTGAGTTGCACTGTTGGTCAGAGCGTCCTATATCGGCAGATATAAAAGATAGGGAGCCCCAACATAAGTAGTTCATTTGCACTATAAGCAGGCAGGGTTAGACATCATCTCTTACTTTTAAAAAGTGCTTTAATCTTACTATTCTTGATTTTTGGATCCAGCAAGTATTGCATTATGCACACCAATAAAAAACTGTTAAAAGCAATTGAAAAGGCTGCCGAAACTGCTAATATGATTGATGATGAGAGTGCCGCCCAATTATTGGGTATTAGCAAAAAAACACTTCAAAATAGGATCCACAGGCTGCCGGCTGACCTATATACAATCAGTCCTGTTAACGGGAAGCGGTTCTGGTATAAAGATAAGTTGATGGGGCTATGAATAAAGCCATTACTTTCACTGATTGCAGGTGTTATCTTTTACAATTATTTGAGATATATTTTCTTGCTTCTTCTTTAGGGTCAACCACCTTAGACCCAAGCGCCCATTGTGTGATTTCTTCCTTATCAAAGAATAACAGCCCGTTCGTTGGTTTTGAATGTGGGATCTCCCTGGATGCCGTCAGTTTATAAAGTTTGCTTTTTGACATGCCGAGAAATACCGCTGCTTCATCGGTGCTTAGCACTCTCTTGTTTGAAAGAATGAGGCTTTTGATTTCAGCCAGTTCTTTTAGAATGTTGTTATCCATATTATCAACGTTTAATAACCCCCATTGTGGTCTTACTTTTTCTTTCTAACCGCCTTATTTGCTGTCACCTCATAACCATTGGCAAGTAAGATTTCCACAATGGCGCCTGCCTTCAGTTCGCCGCGGTTATATCGCATGGTATATACCCTGTATTTACTTCCCAATGGTGTTGGCTGCTTTACAATGTTCTTAAAGTCTTCCGATGCTGTAAGCTCCTGAAATGCCTGGTCTAAAGTCATAAGCAAACCTAAAAAAATATTGTTACTATTTGTAGCATTTAATCAAAAAGTTTAATACTTTTATGTTACATTATGTAACATAAATCAATTTTTATGCTCAAATCAAACAAAAACAGAAAGCAACGGACTGACCGACTGTATGCCGGAGACAGGGCCATTAAGCCAAAGACAAGGGTATTACCTGGCTTAAAAATCATTCTTTTTAAACAACATTCGTTCACTCAAAACCAAACAGCATGATCAGACTTATTTGCATCAATGATGCCGTTATCAAAAAGAAAAACCGGTTTACCGGGGAAATAAGAGACCAAACAGGAACCGGCTTGGTTAAAGGACAGGAATATACCGCAACCGATATTGCCGTATGCGGTTGCGGGCACCTGTGCTACAAAATAGCAGAGTTAAATAATGAAATCAAGTTGGCAGAAAGATTTCGGGAAGTTGAAACCTATACGGTTACAGATAAACCCGGGCAGAATAGTTTTATCAAAAAGTAGCTCGCCGGATATTGGGCGATGCGATATATCAACCATACAAATTACATTCTATGCAAAAAGAAATTATAATTACCTACTCGAAGGAAGAGGTTTTGGATAAGATATTCTGTCTTAGAAACATTGAGCCCGATTGGCTTTCATTCCATAAGGAGGAAATACCCATTTCTAAAATCCTTGCGACTTGTACAGAGTTTTGGAAATGCGATGAATCTATATTTATTAACTATGGATTTGGAAACACCACAATAGATAAAATTAAAAAACAATCATTTATTGCTGCTACAGCATTGTACACGAATGATCTTAATTCAACAGTCATTGATTACTGCGGCATACAAGAAAGAAGTTATAAAACTTCCATTAGATCAACTTTTACAAGGATTAATGGTCGTGGGGAGGTCAGTCAGATACTTAGCAATCTTTTCTACAAGTTACATCAAATGTGTCCATCCAGGATAGACGGTCTTTTAAAAACTGATATTATCGACAACGGGGTAAGATTTTTAAATAAAGACATTAATCCATCTTTGCTGAAAATACATAACAGAAGTTGTCTTAATGATTTTGCTGCCAAACGAATATCAATTTTAGTATACAAAATAGGTAACCGATCATTTTGTAGAAAAATAATACCGGACACAAAAGAGAGTACACAACTTTATTGCCTGCAGGCGTGTGGATATAGATACACCGCATATAAACCGTTTACCTACGAGTCCGGGCTACCAGCCCACACATTTGTGCGCGGCACATACTATATAACAACAGCGTGTCTTACATGCCCGCTTTACAGAATGTGCAGGTTTGAAAACCCAGATTCCGAAACAATAGAACGTTATCCAAACGGTTGCCCACTTATAGAGGGGGGACATTCATTGATGGTGCCAAATATAACTAAGAAGGATATAAAGGGTATACCAAGTGATCTTCTGAAAGAGATTCAAAAATTAGTAAAGGAGGATGCTCCGAATTACATTAATTATACCGGCTTTTTGAATTAAATATAATCAAATCAATCATAACAACATGAACACAAACTCCATTTCATCATTTTTCAACTTTAAAACACAAAACCATGAACCAAAAGCATATTGATAGTCTGTATATGAAGGCTTTTGATGTTATAAAACAGACTTTTAAAACCCCTGGTGCATTAATTGAGTGGGCTTCTTTTCGCTTAAATGACGCTCACGAGTTCTATATGAGCTTTAAGTTTATAGGAAAAGATACAGACATAGACATAGGCATCCATTTTGAATTAACCCCCTTTTTAGAACTTGGTACGGCCTGGTTTGAAAATGATCCAATAAAAATAAAAAGGGCAATAAAGAATATACATGACTATGCAGGGGGCAGTGAGGAATACTATCATCTTATCCTTCGTGCCCTGACTGTTGCATCGTGGAAAGAGACAGCCGGCGGGATAATGGATCGGGATGGGTTTCTTAATGATTTCAAGGAGCTGTTAAAGGTAGCCTTCATTTTTGAAGAAGTGGAGGATATTCGGGAAGAACTTCGCAAGGCATCTTAAACGCTTTTAGGTATGACAACACCATAGCCCGTTTTTTATCCGTACTATCTCCAATTTTTAACCATTCAAACAGATTACATGAGCAATAAAATACAACTACCAGAAGAGTTACAAAAAACCATAAATAACTTTTATAATACTATAATGCCAGGCAAAAGTCACATCATTGGGGTATTTGACGAGATAATACAAGATGCGTTGCGTGGCAATGATGAAGTTGGAGGCGGTGAAGCTGCGGACACATTCTTCCTTTTGAAGAATGTTAGAGACTTTATTGTTAACCTACAAGAATATGCGCAATGAACAGCTCAGATCAAATAACATTCATCCAGAATAAAAAGCCTGTACAGCTTTTTAATGAAAACATACTCTTCATAAAATCTGCAGGGGATTATGTCCGGTTAATTACGCCGGAAAGGAGATATATCACACATTCAACCATAAAGGACTTTGCGGCGAATGTTAACCCGAACGTACTTGTCAGGGTGCATCGGTGTTTTATAGTTAACATAAGAAAGGCGACTGTTATTGATGAAAAGGCGGTACAGGTGGGCAATACCATTATACCGATAAGCAGGACTTACAAAGCCGCACTATTGCAAAAGATGGTGGGATGAAACCACTAGCCGGCATTAAGCCAACAGTTCAGCCGAAGAGGGAACAAACATCGTTTTGGGAAAAATAACACTGTGAAGAGTATGATCAAGCCCGGAAGAAATTCCGGGCTTTTTTGTACTTTGAAAAAAAATATAAATATAGTATCTCATAAGGAACAAGTCAGAGAAAACATTAATCGAATATTGTTGATTTGGCTTTTTGCAAGAGACGCATATTATTTTGCGGAATATTTCTATAATCCAGATACAGTCGAAGAAAAGTCATATATCACAAATTCGCGGGATAAATACCACATGGATTTTCTTAGGCATCTTACGTATCGTACCCTGGTAATTGAATTATCTAAGCTTTTCAAAGATAGCGTTGGAGATAAATTTAATGTGTTCAAGTTTATCAGAAAATTAAAATCCGATGGGCATCATAAGTCATTAAAATTTGATAAAGGGATTTTAGATAAATGGGAAGTGAGCCTCACTGCTAACAAAGTGGTTATAGAAAAAATAGTAAAACTGAGAGATGAATATTATGCACATGAAGACGATAATGGAACAGATCTGGCTTTATTAGATGTTGGATTCGAAGAGATTTTTAAAATATTGGAAATTGTATGGGATGTAATTAAGACTATTGAGGATTTAATATTAGACACTGATCTTAATGACTACCTCTCTGTTTTCTCTGAAAGACAGAATTTTCAATTTTTACGAGTATTAGCTGAAGCAGATAAGAAAAGAACTGAAGAGATTTGCAAAAAATATATACTCAGAAGAGAATAGCTACACAAATGCTTACATAATGATGTATTTTTCTTATTAAATGTTGATATTCAGTGTAATGAATTGTATTACTGTCGGGTTCCTCTCCCGAAAACGAATTGGCTTCGTCGTTACATAACGACGATTTTTTATCCCCCCTGCTCTTTTTTATTTCTTCGCGTAGTGCGCGTGTGGTGAGCTTCTCCTGCAGGGTAAGGTCAATCATTTTTTGCTGTTGATCTTCCGGTAGTGAGGCTATCTCCCGGTAATGAGCGAAGCTTAATTGTTCCCCGCGCGGGGAAGATTCGCGCACCGCTATTACCTAAACTTTTACCATAATCGCAACTATGGTAACCTCTAATTTTTGATTTCTTTTTTCGCTTCGCAACTTTGGTATACGGTTTAACCATGGAGTATAAATGATACTTAAAGATTACAGACATGGCGAAGTCTGTAATATCCTTTTCTAAATTTTTTGTCGTGGTGGCGACCTTTATACTGAAAAAAATATTTTCTATGGAGGGTTATTTTATTCCAAAACACAGCCTATCCAAAATAAGGCTTACAGACAACCTAATGGCAAATGAAAAAAAATATATCTATGGGCTGTCGGGTCTTGCTGAATTATTGAATTGCAGTCGAATAACAGCTTTTCGGATAAAGAAAAGTGGCAAAATACCATTCCATCAGGTTGGTAAGAAATTAATATTCGAAGAGAATGCCGTTATGGCATCCATCAGCAATCAACAAATAATGTCCGAATGATCAATCCCTTCGAGGAAATATCGCAACGCCTGGCGGCAATAGAGCGGATCCTTTCCGCTAAAGTGCAGCAACCTGAGCAGAGGGAAGGGGAAGAGTATATTACGGAGGAAGAACTCTGTAGGCGGTTCAACATAACCCGGCCCACCGTTCGCAAATGGTCAAAAGAAAAGAAAATAAAGGTATTAAGGTTTGGCACCTCCAAGCGGTACCGGTGGAGTGAGGTGCTGGCAAAATTGGAAAAATAAAAAACCGGTGTTGAAGCACCGGTAAAAAAAACTATAATTAATGGTAGCGCAAAGATCAGCAAATGACACAACACGACAAAATATTATTGATGAAATTAATCAAGGGTGCAGGGCGATACATGCTGAAAACCCATTATTACTTAAATTCAGAAGATCAATCTTAGATCAGGAAAAAGACTATCCTCCGCCAACACCAATACTTTGCCTTACCCAGGGCGGGGAAACTTTGCCATTTTTAACATTACAGTCATTCAGCCTTTGGCAAGGCAAGCAGAAATCAAAGAAAACCACGCTTTTAGCGATGGTGATTGCTGCATATTTAGGTGGTGCAATCGAAGCAAATGAAATTAAAATACATGGGGTTGGTGATGGGGTTGTCATTGTTTTTGACTGTGAGCAAGGTGAAAGCTATGGAGCGAGAACCATGAGTTTAATTTTAAGGCTTGCCGGTACATCATCCACAAAGAGACTAATATACTGCAACCTTAGAGAGTTTTCCCCAACGGAAAGACTAAATATAATCACAGAAGCTATTTCCGATACTCCCGAAGTAAAACTTATTATCATAGACGGGTTAGTAGACCTTTTGAATGATTTTATGGACGCTGCAGAAGGTCATGCCCTAATTACGAAAATACTTTCTCTCTGCTCATCCCATGATATACACATAGCGGGTGTACTTCATCAAAACAAGGCAGATAAGAACGCAAGGGCTCATATTGGCACTATTGCTTCGCAAAAATGCGAAATGGAAATTTCAGCGGAAGTTGATACAACAGATAAAGCAAAAAGCATTATTACATGCGTAAATAGTCGGGGAATACCATTTGAGACGTTTGCAATTAAGTGGGAAAAGGGGTGCCTGCCCCGTATTGCTCCTGAGTGGGATATTAACAAAAGTGATGATAAAATATCAAAGAACTACGAACAATCAAAAGAAGTTGCTGAAGCGGTTTTTAAGCCATTCGTGGCTCTTTCTCATACCGAGGCAATAAGTGGCATAATGAAGACCACCCTTAAATCTGAAAGCACCGCAAAAAGGCTGATGAAAGACTATTTAGGTTGGGGTATAATTGAAAAAGGCATTGACGGAAATTACAGAATAAACAGCGGCAAGGGTTCAAGGGTTCATGTGGGTTCAAAAGAAGGTTCATGAACCCGTTCATATCAGGGTTCATTCATCCCCCTATATATAGGGGGTGAACCTGAACCCTCCGAAATGAACCTTGATAGAAAAATAAAAATGAACCCTAAAAACATAATTATGACAACAACAACAGAACATCGTTTTTCCCTTGAGAAGGGCAGCAAAAAAATAAAATGTCCAGGCTGTGGTCAAAAAACAGCGGTGCGCTATCTCGACAATCTTGCCGGAGAGGCGCTTCCGGATCATGTATGCCGGTGTGACCGGGAGAACCATTGCGGATATCATTACACCCCAAAGGAATATTTCCGGGAAAATAATATTGAATTACCAAAATTCGAAAACCTTAAAAAACCTGAAACTGAAATTTTGAAGTCAATAGATTTTATTCCGTTGGATCTGGTTCACAAAAGCATGAACGGATATGCTGAAAGTAATTTCGGACAATACATCATAACGCTATTTGGCGAAAAAATGGGGTCTGCTTTATTGCTCAAATATTTCGTTGGCAGGGCAAAAGCCGACGGAGGTAAGGCAAATATCTTTTGGCGGATTGATTGCGAGGGGAAGGTTCGCACCGGCAAGATCATGGTTTATCATCAGGGAACAGGCAAAAGAAATAAGGAAGTCCATCCGACCTGGGTTCATAAATCCCTGCAGCCGTTCAATCATGAGCTGTGTTTCTTTGGCGAACATCTGATTGATGAATATCCCGAAAAGACCGTCGCGATCTGTGAAAGTGAGAAGACTGCAATAATTGCCAGTTTCTTTTTCCCGCAATACAACTGGTTGGCCACCGGCGGCGCCAGCGGGTGCAAATGGCGAGAATATTCGGTGTTTAGGGTTTTGGAAAATAAGAATGTCGTACTGTTCCCGGATTTCGGCTATTATAACAAAAAGTCTGAAAGAACGTGCTTCCTGGAATGGAGCGACAGGGCAACTATGATCATGGAAAGAATGAGGTGCAATATCCGGGTATCAGCAGTGCTTGAAAAGAATATTCCGGAAGATGAGCGGGCGAATGATTATGATTTGGCAGATATGCTGATAAAACGAGATAAACAAACCGGCATTGCTTTAACGGATAACAATTACCCGGCTATTTGGGACTATGTTAATAACGAATACAATGACCTGGCAAGAACAGCTTAAAACGCTTAAATACGACCACATAGAGCGCACAGCACCGGGCTTCTTTGTGGCCAGCGGAGGGCGATCAATGAAGATTAGGCCCTATACCGATAAAACCGCCAATGGATTAACCAGGTGCATTATTGATTTTCTGACATTTTCCGGGTGGCAGGCAGAGCGGATCAGTAATACGGGCAGGATGATTGACCGCAGGCGCATGTATAGGGACATTTTAGGACGTAAAAAGCAAATTGGGAGCATGGAGTGGGCAAAAGGCACCGGAGCTCCGGGAACGGCAGACGTAAGCGCTACAATAGCCGGACGATCTGTAAAGATTGAGGTGAAAATAGGCAGAGACCGCCAAAGCAAAGCACAAAGCAGCTACCAGAAGAAAATTGAAGCATCCGGTGGTGTTTATTTTATCGCCGCAAATATGAATGAATTTTTAACCTGGTATCAGGAACAATTTGAAAAAATAAAAGCATGAGCGCCCCAACTAAATATAAAAAAGAATCAGAGTTGGTGGGACTGCATACGCTGTACATGCACTATAAAAGCAGTATTGGAGTATTGCCCCCGCAAATAATAGGCGTACTTGCCGCCTATTTACTCGATGAAATCTTTGAGAACAACGTAAACATTGCCGATTTGAAGAAGGCCGGGGAAAAAGCGGAACGGCTGATGAGAAGGAGCGCAGAAAACAATTAGGGAATACACCACTAATAGGAAATCAATACAGCAATGTATTTGATTGAAAAAACGGGTTTTAAAAACATAGTATGTAGCAACTTTTGTTGCAAAAACAATTAAAAAAAATTATATGCCAGTACAAATAAGCGGAGATCACTCTTTACAGTGGAAGGCAAGCATAGACCTGTCTGAAATAGAAAAACAGGTTAAGAACCTGAACAAGGAGCTTGCAAACGTTGGTAGGGGAAAAAACATGAAGCCCGATGATGTTGCGGCTTTCTACGAAAAACAGGTTAAAGAGGTCGAGAAGGCTCAGGAGCGTATGACCCAAATTGTAAAAGAGGAGACCAAAGAGCGGATTGATTTTAGCAAAAAGGAGATGGAAGAGCTTTTTAAGTCCGGGCTCCCGGCACAAACTACCGGCACCAAGGCAAAACAGAGGTATGAATTTGGGGTGCCTGTAAAAGGCGCGGAGGGCATATCCGCCGAACTGAAAAAGACACTTGCGGAAGCGGTAAAAGAAACGCAGGATCTGGACGCCGCTACAGCCGACTATATACAAGAGCTTGTGCAACTGCAGATGCAGCAGGCTAAATTAAAATCAGTACAGAAAGAGTTAAATGACCTTTACAAGCAGGGTAAGGTAGACCAAGGAGAGTACACCAAGGCTACCGAACAGATAGCCGGCGCACAAAAGTCACTGGCTGATGATATTAAACTAATAGGCGACAGGCAAAAGGAGTACGATGCTTTAAAGCTGTCTGAAATCAGCTCTACCAAAGCCCAAATCGTGCAGGTAGAAAAGCTCAAGCAGGAATACCTTTCCCTTTCAGATGCGCAAAAAGAATCCGCCTTTGGTCAGGAGCTGAAGGCTAAGATCGCTTCATTAAACACCTCAATAAAACAGACGCAAAAGGAGCTGAATAAGGTTAATGAAGTGGCTCAAAGTTCGGGCAGCTCTGTCACAAGTTTTTTCAGTGGCGCATGGTCTTACCTGAGAAAACTTGCATACGTATTACCGGGGTTTGGCATTGCGGGTATTATATCTGCTATTTCTACTGCATTGGGAAAGTTGATATTCGGATCTGGCGGTTTTGAACAGGCTATAGAAAAGATAAAAAACAGCTTATCCGGACTATCGGACGAACAGATCAAGCAAAGGAAAGTACTTGACGGCGCGGCGTCTTCATATACCCGCGCTGTATCAATGATAGGGGAATTGAAGACCAATATAGACCTTGCCAAAGGAGGGTACCTGAAAACGGATGGAGTATTGAAGCAATTCAATGAAACGTTTGGTAAAACAGCAGGACACGCGAAAGACTTGCAGGATGCGGAGAAAAAACTCACTGAACAGGGGGATGCTTATATCAAAATGACACTCCAAAAGGCTGTAGCTATTGCGGCTATGGAAGAAGCCGGCAAGAAGGCGTTTGAGATAGAGAAGATGCGGGCAAAACAGCAGGAGGAGTTTTTAACCACCGGGGATAAGTTCATGAGTAATGCCGCAAGGAATGCTTATGCTATGGGCGGGGCGTCTATGCAGCAGGCCGCAAACGAGACGGCGGATAAGATGCGCTCAGAAATGGCAAAGAGGCGCAAAGACGAAGCAATCAAGGAAGCCGAAGAAGAACAGGATATTTATAAGCAGATTTTTTTGAAGGCTCAAAAACAGGCGGCAGAAATTTCAAAAGCATTCAATTTAAAATTCTACGATCAGGGTGATGCCAAGAAATCTACAAAATTCCAGACGGAATTAAATAGCCTGATCGAAAAAAGGAAAGACTTCCTAAAAGCCATCGAAGGGCTTGAAAGGGATGCCAAACAGTCTGGACTGATGCAGCGGGAAAAGGAACTGGATAAAATAAACGAAAAGTACGATAAGCAGATCGCCCTGATAGATGAGCTTAACAAAGAATATGCAAAACTAAAACCCAAAGAACCGGAGCCACTAATTGGGGATGCTGAAAAAGAAAGGATAAATGCAGCCCGGGCAATAGAAGCAGCGAATTTGGCTTACCGGGAGGATGCAGAAAATTATATTGCCCAGATTGATGAAAAAAAGGCGGCGTTTGATGCATTTGAAAAAGTAAAGAAAAATGGCACACTGGAAGAATTAAATTATACGAGGGATTTATATAAAGCACAAATAGGAGAGTTTGATAATTATATTGATTATTTGAAGTCTCAAATTGCTGCATTATCTATTGCTTCATTGACGACCCCGCTGGATGTAGGTCAGCTAACTTTTTTAAAAGAGTTAAAGGAAAAGCTATCTGAAGCTACAAAGGAGCAAAACCAGCAGATTGTTCAGGATCAAGCCGATGCGTTTAATGACCTTATTCAATTATCCAACACTTATACAGACAAAAGGATAGCCATTGAAAAGAAATTCACCGAGGCGGAGCGCACACTTGAAAAAACAAAAGGAAACATTTCAAAAGAACTTTACAAGGAAAGGCTTGAAAACTTAAAACATCAAAAGCAGGAAGAACTAAAAGTTATATCGGATGATTTCCTAAAAACAACAGATGCTTACAAAGAATTTTCAAAAGGGATTGAGGATAAAAGCGTAAAAGCTACAGAAAAACTGCTTGAAGTGTTAAAAGCCCTTCGGGAAGAGATGAAGAAGACGGGGAAAGATTTAACTACCATAAATGAAGCAATAAAAGAAACATCAAGTTCATTAGGGGATGATCCGGATGATCCTAAATATCTTAAAAGAATTAAGAACATACAAAACGCGTTATCGGCTCTTTATGGGGAGATGAATTTTCAGATAACCAAAACCCTTACAATTACAGGTCAGCAAATACAACAAACTATAAGCCAGGTAATAACCCTTCTTGATAAGGGTTCATCGAAACAGGGTAAGCAAGCTTCATTAGTTGGATTGCTTTATACGCTGGTAGACAGCATTGCAGATATTGCCACTTCAGCCCTGAAAACCAAAAAGGACATGGCAAGCGGTCTGGAACCATCGGTTGATTTTGCTAAGCAGGTCACAATAGAAATAGATGCCCAAAATGACGCACTGAACAGGCAACGCAAACTGATAGACGACCTTTATGGACAGGATCGCATAAACGGACTACTTAACCTTCAGGATCAGTTGCAAAAGAAGCAGGAAGAAACCTTCGCTGCTCTAAAGAAATTATCAATTGACGCAATCGTAAAGCAGGGAGAGTATTATGTGGATTCGTTATTCCACGGGCAGGGTGAATGGGCTAGGGCTGATAATACAGCGGGCAAAATCTTCAAAATATTAAACGATCCGCTTGGAACGTTTATTCCCAAAACTGTAAGGTTTGAGCTCAAAACAATAGATACATCAGGATACAACACTATCAATGAATTTGTAGACCTTTTATCAGAAATAAAATCAAAGGGAGGTACCTACGAAGGCAAAATCGTAGTTGAAGATGACATTAAAGCTTTACAGGAGCTTATAGACAATTACAATGATCTTGTAGATAAACAAAAGGAGTTAAAACAGCAGCTTCAGGAGATATTTACCGCCACTACCGCCGGCAGTATAGCCGATGGGATTATTGAAGGTTTTCGGCAGGGGAAACGTTCAATAGAAGACTTTGCAGACGACTTTCAGGACTTGATGCGTAATGCCATCCTCAACAGCCTCAAGTACCAGGCTCTTGAAGCTCCCTTGCAGGATTTCTATGATGAGTTTGCCAAAAAGTCTGCATCAGACGGTATCCTGACTGAAGCGGAAATACAACAGCTCAGTGATGCGTATAACAACATCCTCGATCAAGCAGGAAAGCAGTTTGATAACCTTCAACAAATCACAAAGATTAACCTTGCCGATGTTAGGAACGAGACAAGCGGGCTTGCCGGGGCTATAAGGGGCATGACCGAACAACAGGCAGATTTACTTGCCGGACAGTTCGGCGGATTGCGTATGACAGCCGCAGAGCAGTTGAGGGTTGCCACCGCCGGGCTTGAAACTTTAAATCAGATACAGGTTAATACATACAGGCTGCATCAGGTGGCCGATATACTACGCCGGTTTGAGTTGAACGGGATGAAAGTGGTGTAAATAATTTTTGAAAACAACAAAGGTTTACAACGTTGTGAACTATCATGGGGGGATTATTAACCAAAATGCAAGCAAAACCCATAAAATAGGGCAAAATATGGCAAGGAATAAAACATCTTTTAAAAAGGGGCAAGGAGGCAGACAGCCGGGCAAGCCCAACAAGGTAACAACTGATTTGAGGCAATGGATAAGCAAATTCATTGACGATAACCGGGAACAAATTGGGAAGGACTGGGAGGAATTGGAGCCCAAAGACCGGATAATATTATTTGAGCGGCTATTAAAATACGCATTGCCAACGCTACAGGCCACAACTTTGGATATTGACTTTGAGAAGCTCAGCGACGAGCAACTGGATTATATTATCGATAACCTAAAAAAGCAACAATGACAAGGCAGGAAAAAATAAAATTTATCCGGAATTACAAGCACAAAGATTCTGAATTGGATTACTCCCAAATGACAGACCAGGAGTTGGATAAAATAATTGAAGTGCTTGATAGATTGGGCATTCATGACGGTGCATCATTGGAAAAGCTAATCAGCTTAGGAATCACCAAAGAAGAAGAGAAATTCTTCACCGAACTTTTTGAAAAATATTAATTATGACAAGGGCAGAAAAAATACAGTATTTACAGGATGTACAGCATGGCAAGCTAAAAGGTACGAGTGAATTTCTTTTCAATCTTCTTACCATTGACGAATTAAGGATCCTCCATGATTTACTTAAAAAGTATGGTAGTATTGGTACTGGTGAAAACCTTATGTTGCCCGAGGAATTATGCAAAGTTGAGGCAATAGAAAAAAAGTACAATGAAAGGGTTAATACCTTAACCAAAGAAGAGCTTCTTTTAATCCATCATGATAACAAATATTTTACTAATAGAGAGCAGGCAATTAAAGTACGACAGATCCAGGAGCGGTTGTTAATAAGGTAAAATTTAAACAATAAAATCATGCTATCAACAACTGAAAAGCAGTAGTGCAAGATTTGGAAGCCCCCGCAGGAGTGGCAACCCTTAAAATTATAGGAGTTACAGAAGAGAACTTAATTAAAGATTTCTTAAACAATAAAAATAAAATACCATGAGTGACGAAAAGACAAAAATCCTTTCCTTGATACCGGAAAACCTACATCCGCAGTTATTTATCGAGGTATTGGACGCAATGGCTGAAAAGAAAAAAGAGGATAGCGCCTTTGAGGCTTTCCCTAAGCCGGCATCCGGGGGTGGAACGATCCCGAAGGTGGCTTCAAAAGAGGAAATTGACGCCATAATGGAACTAATTTAAGAACTAAAAAACAAAAAGATGATAGCAGAGTTAAAAGAAGATCCGTTCATCCTGAATTTTCAGGAAGCAGAATTTAATAATGAGGTGCGCAAAGTCGAACAGGTAGCATCTAAATTACAGCCCTATTTAAGCGAATTAACCGCCATAAACGGGCTTACCCTTAATGAGGCCCTGTTCAGGGATTTTATCGGTAAGGGAGAGCTTACAGGGGATGCAATACGGGCGAATACCGTTACGCAGTTAGCCGCTGCCTCCATTTCCAGTAAAGCATTGCGGGAAGCAGCGATAAAAGGCGACATAGAAAGTTATTACAGCCTCCACAACCGGATGAAAAAAGACCCTGAAATAAAAGAGGTCTATAATACCTCTCTCAATGAAAAAGGGCAGGCATGTGTTTCTGATGAGACGAAAGAGCGATTCCGGGAGCGATATACGCTCTGTATAGCTACTAAAAAGGGCATGCAGGCGTATGAAGCACACAAAAAAATGATTCAGGCGATGAATGATTTTTTAGAGGTCTCAGGAGTACCGGCCCGAAACATTGGGCAATTTTACTTCAGGGCCTTTGAACAAAACACTATATCAATGCCAATCGTTGATTATGATCGTGTTGCTTCGTAGTGTTGATTGTTGGTTGTCTTCCATTAGCCCCGGTCATTCTTGGCCGGGGTATTTTATTTGTATTTGTAATGATAGACTATTCCCTGTGCGGGGAACACATAGTTATTATAACGTCCAGGTAGTTATTTTAACAGAGAATCAACCGTAGAGACTACAGAATGCTACAAAACCCTACAGTTTTTAAAAAGTCAAGGACGTCTCGCTTTTGGGGGTGTCGCCAAAATTGGCGGCTCCGAGGTTTGCCACGATGGCGAACGGTAACGTGTATTAAGATTGTGCGCAATTTTGCGCATACCCATAGGGTGCGATTTGAAATCCAACCCTTTTGCAACAACGGTGAATGGAGTGTTGTTTTCCGGTATACAAATTACTACATAATTTGCTACATAATTGAAATAAAAAACCGCAAACCCAATACAGTATTGAATTTACGGTTTTTATAAGTCGGGACGACTAGATTCGAACTAGCGACCCCTTGCACCCCATGCAAGTGCGCTACCGGGCTGCGCTACGTCCCGAACACTATACAAGAATGATGATCCTGTAAGTATCTTTTAATACCCCTTTTTTTAATTTTCATTTCCAGTTGCACGGCCTCACTTCTGATCCTTTTCTCAACATTTTCAGTGCTGCCGACATAATACTTCTCTAAAGAACTACTGTATAGAATATACACCCAAAACACTTTCATATAGTTTAGCAACTGGCGCCCCTCCCGCCCTTAGGCGGGATGCGCTACTCCCGCTTGCAGCGGAACGCTACGTCCCGAACTTACGGAAATGGGCTGCAAAAGTAATTGAAAATTCCAATTTCAAAAAATCAATAAATAGCATTTATCTTCGCTGAACTTTTCACGATGATCATCCTCATTCGCAAAGTCATTATTGCGCAGCCTGATTCGCCATTTAACGGGCAGCGAAAAGATATTTTAATTGTCAATGGCATCATTATCCGTATCGCCGATCATATTTCAGAAAAAGCAGATACTGTAATTGAGCAGGAGGGGCTACAGGTTTCACCCGGCTGGGTGGATATTTTTGCACATTGCTGTGATCCGGGTTATGAAGCCAAGGAGACCTTGCAAACAGGTGCAAAAGCGGCAGCAACAGGCGGATATACCCATATTTTTGTTTTACCTAATACTAACCCTGTGGTGCACAGCAAGTCGCAGGTGGAATATATTAAGGAAAAAAGCAGGTTACTGCCGGTGAATATTCATCCTATAGGCGCCATTTCAAAAAATACCGAAGGAAAGGACCTTGCAGAAATGTATGACATGTACGATAGTGGTGCTATTGCTTTCAGCGATGGCACTAGCCCGGTGCAGTCTGCAGGTATTTTATTAAAAGCGTTGCAATATGTAAAGGCCTTTAAAGGGGTAATTATACAAATACCTCAGGATAAAAGTATCGGCGCTCAGGGTTTAATGAATGAAGGGGTTGTTTCCACACGCCTGGGTTTACCCGGCAAGCCTGTAATTGCCGAAGAAATGATGGTGGCAAGAGATATTGAGCTGGCCGGGTATACGGCATCCAGGCTGCATCTTACCGGCATCAGTTCAAAGCGGTCCGTAGAACATATCAGAAACGCCAGGGAAAAGGGCATCCAGGTAAGCTGCTCTGTTACGCCTTATCATCTTTTTTTCAGTGATGAGAACCTGGCAAATTATGATACCAACCTTAAAGTGAACCCTCCGCTACGCAACCCTGAAAACAGAAAAGCATTGCGCGAGGCTGTAAATAATGGTTGGATTGACTGTATAGCATCGCATCATCTGCCGCAGGAATGGGACAGCAAAACATGTGAATTTGAATATGCCGGCTACGGAATGATCGGGTTGGAAACGGCTTTCGGTGTGGCGGGAGCTGCAGGTATTAGCGTTGAACAATGGATAGCGTTATGCAGCACAAACCCGCGTAAAATTTTCGGATTGCCAATTGCAGATATCCGGGAAGGACAACCTGCCGACCTCACCCTGTTTGATCCGGATATACGATATCTCTTTGAAGAAAAGCAGATCTGCTCAAAATCCAGGAATTCTCCTTTTATAGGAAAAGAACTTAAAGGGCGGGTAATTGGGATAATTAACGGAGAGAAGGTATTTTTGAATACCTGATTTTTTACCAAAACAAATAATTATGGAAAATAAACAAGCGAACGTAGGGGTCACCTACGGGCTGATATCCGGACTGGCATCCGTTATTTTTAGTTTGCTGCTATACCTGGGAGGTGTCAAATGGTTCGTTAACCCGGTAGCGTATGCCGGCCTTTTAATACCTGTGGTCATTGCAGTATTGGCGGGGTTAAAGCAAAAGAAACTTAATGAAGGTTACCTCGATTTTGCAGCTGCCCTGAAAGTGGTTTTTACCACCTTTGTAATCGGCACATTAATCAGCACCCTGTTCAGCTATGTATTGTTCAATTTTATTGATGTGCCTTTCCGGGAGGCATTGACCCAGGAAACAGCCGAGAAAACGCAGCAGATGATGCAAAAGTTCGGTGCACCCCAGGAACAGATCGATAAGGCTATAGAGGAAATGATGAAAGGTAATAACTACAGTTTTGGCAAGCAGATGCTTGGTACGGCTTTTTTCTGTATTTTTTGGTTTGTGATCAGCCTTATTATAGCGGCTATTATTAAAAAGAAAAAACCGGAATTTCCTGCAGCAACCTCGTAAAACTGTCAATACTTCCGCATGAATATCAGCGTTGTTATTCCATTATTGAATGAGGAGGAATCGTTGCCTGAGCTGTGTGCCTGGATTCAGAAGGTTATGGATGACAATGGATTTTCTTATGAGATCATTTTAGTGGATGACGGAAGCACCGATAATTCCTGGTCGGTTATTGAACAGCTGTGCCTGTCGTATCCGTGTATAAAAGGTATTAAATTCCAGCGCAACTATGGTAAGAGTGCTGCATTGAATGAAGGATTCAAAGCTGCACAGGGAGAAGTGGTGATTACTATGGATGCCGATTTGCAGGACAGTCCTGATGAAATACCGAAGCTGAGGAGGATGGTTGTGGAAGACGGGTATGATATGGTTAGCGGTTGGAAGAAAAAAAGACACGATAGCACACTTACTAAAAACATCCCTTCGAAATTATTTAATGCCGTAACCCGGCGTATGTCTAAAATACCCCTGCATGATTTTAATTGCGGGTTAAAGGCATACAGGAGGAAAGTGATAAAGAGTATAGAAGTATATGGAGAGATGCACCGGTATATTCCTGTGTTGGCCAAATGGGCTGGATTTAAAAGCATTGGCGAAAAGGCAGTAGAGCATCATCCGCGTAAATATGGCACTACCAAATTTGGCTGGGAGCGTTTTATTAACGGGTTTCTCGATCTGGCTTCTATTATGTTTGTAGGCAGGTTCGGCAAGCGGCCTATGCACTTTTTCGGACTTTGGGGAACACTTAGTTTTGGCATTGGGTTCGTACTTAGTGTTTACCTCATTGTCAGTAAATTCATTGACCCTGAATATGCTCTCACTAACCGTCCTGCTTTTTTTCTTGCATTGACCTTACTCCTGTTAGGTTCTCAACTTTTTTTAGCAGGGTTTACGGGTGAGCTTATTGCCCGTAATTCACCCGAGCGAAACACTTACTTCATAGAAAAAAGGATCGGTATTTGATTCTATATATTACAGGGAATGCAAAAAAAAATTGTCATTATTGGTCCGGCATATCCATTGCGGGGAGGGCTTGCTTCGTATGATGAGCGGTTAGCCAGGGCATTTCAGCAGCAGGGATGGGATGTGCAGATATATACGTTCTCTCTCCAGTACCCCGGCTTTCTTTTCCCCGGTACCACTCAATATGCGTCAGGACCACCTCCTGCTATGCTGGATATACATGTCTGTATTAATTCGGTTAATCCTTTTAACTGGTATAAGGTAGGATGGAAACTGAAAAAACATTCTCCCGATATTATTGTTGTGCGGTACTGGCTCCCTTTTATGGGACCTTGCCTGGGAACGATATTGAAGATAGCAAAAAAGAATAAATACAGTAAGATCGTATGCATTGCGGATAATATCGTGCCGCATGAAAAAAGACCGGGAGATGCTGCATTTACCCGCTATTTCATGAAGGCTGTGGATGCCTTCATTACCATGAGTGAAAAAGTGCTTAACGACCTCCGGGCAGTGCAATCCCGAAAGCCTGCCCGCTTTGTGCCTCACCCGCTGTATGATAACTTCGGGGAAAAAGTCAACAAAGCTGATGCGAGGGAAAAGCTTGGCGTAAGCAATGGAGACAGAATAATGTTGTTTTTCGGCTTTATCCGTAAATACAAAGGCCTGGACATTTTACTGGATGCCATGAAAATGGTGAAGGATAAAGCCGCATTACAAAAACTGCCGGCTATAAAATTACTGGTAGCAGGTGAATTTTATGAAGATGCTCAGCCCTACCTTCAGCAGATTAAAGATAATGGCATTGAGGATGTAGTAATATTGAGAACTGATTTTGTTCCCGACAATGAAGTGAAATATTACCTGTGCGCTGCCGATGTGGTGGTACAGCCCTATCGTAATGCCACGCAAAGTGGAGTAACTCCTTTGGCTTATCATTTTGACAAGCCGATGATCGTAACAAATGTAGGGGGCTTAACCGCTATGGTGCCCGATGGGAAGGCAGGGCTGGTGGCAGAGCCGGATGCTACATCCCTCACTGAAAAAATAATGCAGTTTTATGAAACGGGGGAAGCTCATTTCATTCCCGGGCTGCAGGAAGAAAAAAGAAAATATAGCTGGGATAATATGGTAAAGGCAATTGAAGCGTTGAGTGGGAAATGTGAGAATGTGGAAATGTGAGAGTGTGGAAATGAGGCGAATGAGGGGAGGGGTGAAAATTCGCCTTACATTTGTACATCAATTAAGTATATCAACAATGATCTACAGGAGCAAGGCGCCATTACGTATCGGTTTGGCCGGTGGAGGAACAGATGTAAGTCCTTATTGTGATCTGTATGGTGGTGCCATTCTCAACGCTACCATTTCGTTGTATGCTTATGCCAATATTGAGCCGCTGGAAGATAAGATCATTATGCTTGAAGCTGCCGACAGAAAGGAAGAACTGGAATATGAGGTTGACCTGCCTCTTCCTTTAAATGGGAAGCTTGATTTATTAAAAGGGGTGTACAACCGCATACAACAAGATTATGGTCTTCCCGCCTTTGGCTTCAGGCTGCAGACTTTTGTAGATGCCCCCGCCGGATCGGGATTGGGTACTTCTTCCACATTAGTGGTAGCCATTATAGGCGCGTTCGCTGAAATGCTGAAATTGCCGTTGGGAGAGTATGATATTGCGCATTATGCATATGATATAGAGCGTAACTATCTGAAGCTGGCAGGAGGTAGACAGGATCAATATGCGGCTACATTTGGGGGAGTGAACTATATGGAGTTCTATGAAAACGATAAGGTGATCGTGAACCCGTTACGCATCAAATCTGAATATCTCAGTGAGCTCGAAAATAACCTGGTGCTGTTTTATACCGCTTCCAGCAGGGAATCTGCAGCCATTATTAAGGAGCAGCAAAAAAATGTGCATGAAAAGAAAGAGCGCTCTATTGAGGCAATGCACCAGTTAAAAGAGCAGAGCCGGAGGATGAAAGAAGCATTGTTGACAGGTCGGTTTGGAGAGATCGGTGAGATACTTGATTTCGGGTTTCAGCAAAAAAGAAAGATGGCCGCTAATATCTCTAACCCGTTTATTGAGGAGATATATGAGGCTGCCCGGAAAGCCGGTGCTTCGGGCGGAAAAATATCGGGAGCAGGTGGTGGCGGATTTATGATATTTTATTCTCCCGGCAATACGCGCTATAGGGTAATTGAAGCGCTCAACCGGCTTGGAGGAGAAGTGAAGCAATATACGTTTACCAAAAACGGGCTCGGTACCTGGTCGGTATAATTCACACTTATTTCGGTGATCCGGCGCCGTTATCAGTTAGTAAAATAAAAGTCATGTTGGGTAAAATAAAAGATATTATTGCTGCATCCATAGCGGTCAAGCAACAGGTGTTGGCTAACGAGAATTTATTGCAAACCGTGGAAGATGTAACCACAGTAATTGTCCGGGCTTTCCGGCAGGGCAATAAAGTGTTGTTTTGTGGTAATGGAGGCAGCGCCGCCGATGCGCAGCATTTGGCTGCTGAGTTCAGTGGACGCTTTTACATTGACAGGGATGCCCTCCCCGCAGAAGCCCTGCATGTCAACACGTCCTATCTTACCGCCGTAGCCAATGATTACAGCTATGATGTGATTTATTCCCGTATCATCAAAGGATTAGGGAATAAGGGAGACGTGCTGGTAGGGCTGTCCACTTCCGGAAACTCAAAAAATATTGTGCTGGCTTTTGAGCAGGCTAAGGCCAATGGAATGATCATCGTGGGCTTTACGGGAGCAGACGGAGGTAAGATGAAAGATATGAGCGATTACCTGTTGAATATCCCGTCTACTGATACACCTCGTATACAGGAGGCGCATATGCTTCTGGGACATATTATCTGTCAACTGGTGGAGGAAAAATATTTCAGCAGATAATTCCCCGAAAATATTATTGCCGTTTTATGTTGCAAAGCATTACTGAAGCCATTATTCTTGCCGGCGGGCTGGGTACGCGCTTACGGAGCACCGTACCCGATCTTCCAAAATGTATGGCACCCGTAAATGGAATACCTTTTATTGCATATGTTATTCATTATTTGCAGGAACAGGGTATAAAAAAGTTTGTATTTGCATTAGGGTATAAAAGCGAGACATTTGATCTTTTTCTGCGCAATACCCTCCCATCCGCCCATTACTGTCTCTCCGTAGAAAATGAGCCGCTCGGTACAGGAGGCGCCATACAGTTGGCCTGCCGAAAAGTGATGAATGAAAATATAGTTGTAGCCAATGGCGATACCCTGTTCCGGGTAAATATCCCTGCTCTTTCTGCTTTTCATCATAAGCAGAAAGCCGAATGTACCATTGCATTAAAGCCTATGAAAGTGTTTAGCCGGTATGGCGTGATAACGCTGAATAAAGACCATTCGGTGGAAAATTTTAAGGAAAAGCAATACTATGACGGGGGACTTATTAATGGAGGGATATACGCACTGAATGTGCCGGCATTCCTGGATAAGCGCTTCCCGGATAAATTTTCATTCGAGCAGGAATACCTCGAACGTTTTTATAAAGACGGCAGGATATTTGGGATAACACAAGACGCTTATTTTATTGATATTGGTATTCCTGAAGATTATAAAAGAGCGGCGGCTGAATTACACCCCGACGAAAATTGAAGCGATTAAAGTGAGAGGGTAAAGGTGAAAGGAATGTTTCACTTCTCACGTTTCTCGTTTGACACAGCAGTAGCTTATATAGCCTAATAAAATATGCATGATTGATATAAACCTGATTGATAAAACGTGGACTTTATTTTTGGATCGTGATGGAGTGATCAATCACGAAGAATTAGGGTCATATATCACCCGTTGGGAGGATTTCAGGTTTTACGAAGGTGTGCTGGATGCGCTCAGGGTTTTTGCCGGAAAATTCGGTCGGATCTTTATTGTCACCAACCAGCGGGGCGTTAGCAAAGGATTGATGACGGAACGGGATTTGAAAGATATACATTCCAATATGCTTGGTATGATAGAAGCCAATGGGGGAAGGATAGATAAAATTTATCATTGCATTGATATGGAAAATGAAAGCCCGAACAGGAAGCCTAACCCGGGGATGGGACTGCAGGCAAAGAAAGACTTCCCTGAAATTGATTTTAAACGTTCTTTAGTGATCGGCAATACAATAAATGATATGATATTTGGTAAAAAATTAGGGGCTTACACCTTTTTTATAACTTCCAACCGGCCTGCACCATGCCTGCCCGATGCAACCACTGACGCGGTTTTCCCGTCATTGAAAAGCGTATCTGGTCTGTTTGCACAATAAAAACCGGTCTTAAGAGTTTTTGAATTTAATGTATGTTAATGCGTTTGTAACCAAACCCCTGATAATTTAATACGTATATATTTGCAAACCTAAATTTGTTATAATGAAAAAAAGAAACCTGTTTTTTCTGCTTTGTACAGTTGCAGCCTGCACCCTCGTGTTATCGTGCAAAAAGGATAAGAACGATGAGGACGATGATCCGGATGCAAAACTCCCTCCGCTTACTTCGGTTGTAGGGTATTGGGTTGGAGTGTATGGGATTCAGGATAAAGAGCCCAATCAGGATTATGCTTTTTTGCTTAAACCGGATAATACCTTGATCGTTTACAGTCAAAGCGCTGATACAGCAGTTGCAAAAAAGGCTACTGGTGTATGGACTTTTGATAGCGGTACTAAAAAGTTTACCACATACTATGTTTATACACAGGATGAAAGATATTCAACAGAAGGAGTGCTTAATCATAGGAGCCTGATTGGCACGTGGGGAAACGGGATTGAATCTTCGGGTGGAGGAACCTATAAAGTGAAATTTAAACAGTAAAAAAAGTAACTGACTTATTTAGCAGGCTGTCACCCGACAGCCTGTTTGTGTTGTATTCCACAGTAATGTGAACCTTCTTGTTACGCTATCGCTTCAGTTTTCTTCCTTACATTACATATTACTGCCAAACTGGCATTTTTTAATGTCCTTTTGGTTATCTTTGCCTCTTCAAAAGTTAGGAACATCATATGTTGGAGATGTTGAAACAAAAAGTACATGATGAGGCAAGGCAAGGGGAAGTATTTGCTCCCTTTATCAGTGATCCTGCTCAATATAAAAAAAAATTCTATATAGAAAGCTATGGTTGCCAGATGAATTTCTCCGATAGTGAGATCGTTGCTTCCATATTGAATGATTCGGGTTATGGCGCTACCAGGAATTATGAAGAAGCTGACCTGGTATTCCTGAACACCTGTTCGATCCGTGAAAAAGCCGAGCAAACCGTTCGTAAACGGCTCACGGAATTCCGGAAGGTAAAGCAGTCTAAACCCGGCTTGTTGGTGGGTGTTTTGGGGTGTATGGCAGAAAGACTGAAATCAAGGCTTCTTGAAGAGGAGCACCTGGTAGATATTGTTGTCGGACCGGATGCCTACCGCAGTCTTCCCGGCCTGATCGAAGAAGCGGAAGGTGGTCAGAAAGCGGTGAATGTATTGCTCAGCCGTGAGGAAACATACGCCGATATTTCTCCTGTGCGACTGAACAGCAATGGGATATCCGGTTTCGTGAGTATTATGCGGGGCTGCAATAATATGTGTACTTTTTGTGTAGTGCCTTTTACCCGCGGAAGGGAAAGAAGCAGAGACGCATTTTCCATAGTAAAAGAAAGCCGTGAGCTGTTTGATCATGGCTATCGGGAGGTTACGCTGCTGGGGCAGAATGTAGATAGCTATTATTTTACACCTGAAGCGACAGACGGGGACCAAGGTAAACCGGTTACTCCTGTAACTTTTGCGTGTTTGCTGGAGATGGTAGCAAAGATATCCCCTCTGCTGCGGGTTCGCTTTTCCACTTCACATCCCAAAGATATTACTGATGATGTATTGCATGTGATGGCCGGGTATCACAATATCTGTAAATATATACACCTGCCTGTACAGAGCGGCTCATCGCGTATTTTGCAGATGATGAACCGTACCTATACGAGGGAATGGTATATAGCTAAAATTAACCGTATCCGCCAGATCATTCCCGATTGTGGGATCAGCAGCGATATTATAGCGGGCTTTTGTACAGAAACGGAAGAGGACCATCGCGATACCCTGTCGTTGATGGAATACAGCGCCTACGACCTGAGCTATATGTTTTTTTATAGTGAAAGGCCAGGCACGCTTGCGCAGAGAAGGTATAAGGACGATGTGCCTGAAGCGGTTAAGAAGCGACGGCTACAGGAGATCGTGGATCTGCAGAATCGTTTGTCGGGAAAGAGCAATGAAAAGGATCTCGGCAAAACTTTTGAAGTATTAATTGAAGGCGACAGTAAAAAAAGCAGCCAGGACTGGATGGGAAGGACCTCTCAGAACAAGGTAGTTGTTTTTTCAAAAAAAGACAACAGGTATAAAAAGGGCGATTACGTGACGGTAAAGGTAACGGGCTGCACAAAAGCAACCCTGCTTGGAGAGCTTATATAAAAATCACTATTTTTCTAATAGCAGGATAAGATGGATATACAATCAATAAAGAACAGGTTTGGCATAATAGGCAATTCGCCTGCATTGAGCTATGCGTTGCAGGTGGCGGCTCAGGTAGCTAATACCGATCTTACCGTGCTCATTTATGGGGAGAGTGGAGTGGGAAAAGAAGTGTTTTCCCAGATCATTCATGCCCTGTCTTCCCGGAAGCACAATTCTTTTATAGCGGTAAACTGTGGCGCTATACCGGAAGGCACTATTGATTCGGAGCTGTTTGGACACGAAAAAGGATCATTTACCGGTGCTGTAGACAGCAGGAAAGGATATTTTGAGACCGTAAACGGGGGCACTATTTTTTTAGACGAAATAGGTGAGCTCCCGCTGGGCACACAGGCCCGCCTGCTGAGAGTGCTGGAAACGGGGGAGTATATCCGCGTAGGCTCGTCCAAAGTACAGAAAACAGATGTAAGAGTGATTGCAGCTACCAATAAAGACCTGCTGGAATATACGCATAAAGGAAAGTTCAGGCAGGATCTGTATTACCGGCTCAATACCGTTCCCATACGCGTACCCGCACTGAAAGACAGGCAGGAAGACATTATCCTTTTATTCAGAAAGTTCGCTGCCGATTTTGCAGAGCGTTATAAAACTCCCCCTGTACAGTTGGATGATGAAGCAAAAGAGCTGTTAATTCAGTATCCCTGGCCGGGAAATGTAAGAGAATTGAAGAATATTGCAGAGCAGATATCCGTGCTGTCGCAGGATAAGCTGATAACGGCAAAACAGTTGCGGCAATTCCTGCCTGAACATCATCATATAAGCAGGATGCCTGTGCTTGCAGTTAATAACGGAAGTGTATCCCATGCAGAGTTTGCCAACGAACGGGAAATATTATACAAGCTTTTCTTTGATATGAAGAAGGACGTTACGGAGTTGAAAAAAATGTTTGTTGATATTTTGCAGAATCCCCAGCGTGCGGGGGCTGCCGTAGCATATACCAAGGAATCATTGCTTAACGATTATCAACAGGTTGAAAGAGAAAACAGCGTTTCTTCTCCCGCCCTGGTGCAGCCTTCGCAACCCGTACTGATCAATAGCAATGATATTTATGAACATGAAGAAGTGGAAGAATCGCTGAATATTATGGACAAAGAAAAGGAACTGATTATCAAGGCGCTTAAAAAGCACAGGGGAAAACGAAAAGATGCTTCGTCTGACCTGGGTATCAGCGAAAGAACTTTATACCGGAAGCTGAAAGAATACGATATTAATGAATAATGCGATGCTTGGAAAAAACTTCTTTTTATGGGTTGCCTTCATATCGGTTCAGGCTACCTGTAATTATACTTTTAAAGATATCAGTATACCTCCCGAAATAAAAACAGTACGTGTAAACTATATTGAAAACAGGGCAAGATATATTAATCCGCAACTGAGCCCCCAATTGACCGACAGGCTGCGACAGAAAATAACCGGTCAAACCCGGCTAACGATTATCAACGGCGATGACGCTCATTATGATATAGGAGGCTATATAACGGATTTTTCAGTGAATACATCTGGTATTTCGGGAAAGGAAGCATCGAGTAACAACCTGAATATAACCGTGCATATCATATTTAAGAACAGGCTCGATGAAAAGAAGGATTTTGAAGCTGACGTCACGAGAAATTTTCCTTTTTCTGCTTCACTCAGCTTTACTGATGCCCAGAACCGCCTGATGGATGATATATTAAAGAATATGTCGGATGATATTTTTAATAAAGTGTTCTCTAACTGGTAAAGGATAGTATCTTCATGATGATGAATCCTGCTATAGACCATCTGTTGCAAAAGCTTTTCCGGGTGAACAACCTGGAGGAGGCCGCCGCACCGGATATTGAACAATTAGCCGGTAGGTATCCTTATTATGCTCCTCTCCAGTACCTGTTGGTCAACAAATACAGGCAGGTAGATCCTGTACAATACAGGTTGCAGATCACAAAAACCGCAGTTTTTTTCAGTAATCCGCATTGGCTGAATGGCCTGCTGCTTTCTGATGAAGAGGATACAGCAAACGGTCCTGTAAACACTTCTAACGGAGCGGTTCCCGGAATTCCTCCACCATCCGACAGTATAGAAGAAGAGCAGGTATCAGCGGTCAAGGAGGATCAGGATCTGCCCATGGATGAGCCTGTTTCATCCCAGGTAGTTCAGGAGGTTGTATCGCCGGTGGCAGAGGATGTAATGCTGCCGGAGCACCCTGAGCAAAATGATCCTGCTCCGGAGGAAACGCTATCGGGGGAAAAAGCAGGTACGGACGATGATACTATAACGGCTGATGCTGCGGAAATGCTTTCGCCAAATGCGTCGGAGCCTTTCTCCGGAACAGAAGATCAGGTAATGCTGCCGCCGGAGGAAATACTATCTCTTGCGGAATCAGTGGCCGCTGAACCCCCGGAAGAAATTTCCGACAAGGTGCCCGCATCATTTCCCAACAATACAGGTGGGGAAAGTTCAGGCTCCCCGGAGGAAGCATTTAAAAATGAGCCTGGCCCTGCTGAACACCCGGGAAGTAGTAGCGCTGTCCCTGATGATGAGCCTGTGGTAAAAGAGGAAATCGTGCTACAGGAAGACCTTCATGCAACAGATCCTTCTATAATGATGTCGGGAAAAACATCACCGGAGCCTTCACCCGATACCGGCGACAATTTACCGGTTATTCCTTTTGAGCCCTTATATACTGTTGACTATTTTGCTTCACAGGGCATCCGGCTTACTAATGAAGAAGGGAGCGATAAGCTTAGCCGGAAATTACGCAGTTTTACAGAATGGCTCAAGACCATGAAGCGGATACACCCCGAAAAACTCGAACAGGAAATGGATGGCGTGAAGTCCGCTGCCATACAACATATAGCGGAACACTCTAATGAGCTGGAAGATGTGGTAACGGAGGCAATGGCTGAAGTGTATGCCAGACAGGGGTTAAGAGCTAAAGCAATAGAGGTTTATCAGAAATTAAGTTTGCTCAATCCCAATAAAAGAGCTTATTTTGCAGCCAGAATTTCCAAATTAAACGACATCTGAGATGACACTTTTGTTCCTTATTTTGATTATCATATCCAGCGTAATACTGAGTCTTTTTGTTTTAATTCAGAATCCTAAAGGTGGGGGACTCTCAGGCAGCATCGCCGGCTTTAGCAACCAGTTCATGGGGGTTAAGCAAACTACCGATGTGCTTGAAAAAGGAACATGGATATTTGCGGTTATAATAGGTGTTTTATGTTTGTTCTCTACGTTATTTATGGGTTCGGGTACCGGAGGCAGCCAGTTTATTAAAGGTATTAACACGAACCAGCAACAGCAGCAGTCTTTGCCGGTTGCTCCCCAGCAAACAACACCTCAGGAAATACCTGCAACGCCTCAGCCATAATTACATATTGGGTAAACTTTAATGTCAGCCCTGTTGTTTACGACAGGGTTTTTTGTTTATTTTCAATTTACATATTGAATTATAGAATTATAATCCTGGTATAATGCTTAGAAAATTGGTATTACTCTTCCTGGTCCTTTTGGCTGTTGTTGCTGCTTTCCTGGTATGGAAAGTCATAGGCAGCAACACCGCTTTTAAGGAAGAGCAGTATTTTCTGTATATTAAAACCGGTAGCAATTTTGGCGACCTGATGCAAACGCTCCGGGAAGACCGTGTTATTCATAATACGGGGATTTTTTCATTGGTCGCGAAAAAACTTAATCTTCCCCAAAAAATAAAAGCCGGCAAATATGAAATAAAAAAGGGCGCCGGTATCTGGAGCATTGTGCAAATGCTGCGCAGTGGTAAACAGTCGCCCGTAAATCTTGTTATTACCAGGCTTAGAACAAAAGAAGATTTTGCCCGCTTTGCCGGCCGGCGGCTGGAATGCGATTCTGCCGCCATAATGAGCTATCTGAACAATGCAGACTCCCTGCAAAGCAAAGGGTTGGATACCAATACGATAATGACGGTTATTATACCCAATACCTATACTTTTTTCTGGAATACCTCGGCCAACGAACTGTTCAGCAGGCTGATGCGGGAAGAAAAAAAATTTTGGAACGAGGAGAGGATACAGAAGGCACGGAACCTTGGACTTACACCGCAACAGGTGTATATACTGGCGTCGGTAATAGAGGAGGAAACCAATAAACACGATGAAATGCCGTTGATGGCAAGTGTATACATTAACCGTTTAAACAAAGGAATGCCACTTGGTGCTGATCCTACTGTGAAATTTGCAACCCGTAATTTTGCTGCTAAAAGGGTAACACTTAAAATGATCGGAGAAAGCGCAGCGTCGCCATATAATACATACAGGAACAAGGGTTTGCCTCCCGGTCCTATTTGTACGCCCTCTGTTAAAACAATTGATGCAACGCTGGATGCGGCTTCCACCAGTTATCTTTATTTCTGTGCAAAGCCCGACTTTTCCGGCTATCATGTTTTTGCGGTAACAGATGCAGAGCATTTCAGGAATGCGAGAGCATATCAGAAAGCATTGGATCGTTTAAAAATAAAATAAGTATCCCGGTAATATGACGAAGCTTGAACGCATTATTATAACCTCCCCGCCTGTTGATTTTATAATTAACAGGTCAAAGGAACTGATCTTGCCAGGCTTCCATGGGTTACCGCTTTACGACGTTGTATTATTTTTACTGAAGCAAATCAAAAAAGAGGGATTGAATATAAGGGCAGCGGCTATTTCGTTCAATATGCTGATGGCCATTCCTCCCTTTCTCATTTTTTTATTTACGCTTGTGCCTTATCTGCCGGGTCAGGAGGATTTTACCAGGGAGTTGCTGCGATTGATCAGGGATCTTACACCTAACCATGATACCTATGTGTGGGTAAGGGATTTTATAGTTGATTTTACAAAACCACGCAGCGGACTGCTATCCATAGGGTTTATTACCGCGGGTTTTTTTGCTTCCAATGCCATGCTGGGTATCATGAACTCGTTCGACCGCTCTTTGCATGTGATGTACCGGCGAAAAAGAAATTTTTTTCAAAGCAGGGGTACCGCGCTGAAGCTTACTTTTTTCATTGCTGTCATATTTATGGCTTCTATCCTGTTGCTCATCACCCAGGGCAGTGTATTACGGGCCGGACTTCGCTGGATGAATATAGAAAATGACAGCATACGCTGGTGGATCAGCTCATTACGATGGCTGGTAATTATCGCGTTGATCTACTATGCCATCGGGCTGATCTACCGTTTTGCTCCCGCCATACAGCGGAAATGGAATGTGAATTCACCCGGAACCATACTTGCTACATTTCTGATCATCTTACTTACCATATTATTCAGCTATTGGGTCAATAATTTCGGTACGTATAACAAGGTATACGGCTCAATCGGTACTGTGATCATACTGATGTCTTCCTTCTTTTTTAATTCGCTGATCCTGTTAATTGGCTTTGAACTCAATGTCAGCATCAATCATCTTAAAATGGAGGCTGAGGCAAGACAGGTGAAGGAAGAGGCAGAACGGTAAAGGTCGTATATCAGTTGCTGCTCTGCAGATATAGAAAGCGGAAAATCCATCTGATTTGTTTAATTTGCCTGGTCGCCGGTAAGCCGGTATACACATATCAATTATAAAATTCAATCAACACCATGCCTCTTATAGCCCCATCTTTATTAGCCTGTGACTTCCTGAAGCTGCAGGAAGAGTGTGACATGCTGAACAGAAGTGAGGCCGACTGGTTCCACCTTGATGTAATGGACGGGCGTTTTGTGCCGAATATCAGCTTTGGCATGCCTGTAATTGAAAAAATAAGGAAGGCTACAGATAAACCCTGTGATGTACACCTGATGATAGAGGAACCGGGCCGGTATGCCGCCGATTTTAAAATGGCAGGAGCCGACCATCTTATTGTTCATTATGAAGCCTGCCCGCATCTGCACCGCAATCTCCAGCAAATTAAAAATCTCGGAATGAAGGCGGGAGTGGCTATTAATCCGCATACTCCTGTTCAACTGTTGCAGGATATCCTGGAGTATACGGATATTATTTGCCTAATGAGTGTAAACCCCGGGTTTGGCGGGCAGGAATTTATACCTCACTCTTTAAAGAAAATACAATCGCTTCGCCAGCGTATTGATCAGTTGAAACTGCACACGATCATTGAGGTTGACGGAGGAATTTCACTACAGAACGCCAAAGCTGTTGTTGAAGCGGGTGCACATGCGCTGGTGGCGGGAACCACCATTTTTAATGCCGACGATCCTATAGAGGTGATCCGCCAATTAAAGCATATATAAAACGTTGATTTTCATGGGGAGGTAAAGGTGGAGTGAGATAGATACATCCATTTCTTCCGCAGCGTATGTTGGGTGCGCTTCAGGCTCGCTTTTATTTGCTGTTAGCATAAGATAATGCTGTTACAGAAAATGCCGGATTTCATAATAATAGATAGGTGCGCCCGTTTAATGTAAGATAATTTCATTTTTATCGAATTTAATTTCTACCCCCGTGAAAAAACTCACTTTAATTGAACCCAATACTATGGAGAAAGTTATAGCCATTTGCCGGCAGTATACTCCACTGGATGACACCAGCCAAAAGGCTTTGGAAGGCATTATTACTTTAAGGGAATACCGGAAAAACGATCATGCTTTTGAGCAGGATCAGTTTTGCGGGGATCTTTTTGTGATCGTGAAAGGCTCTTACCGTCTTTTTCACAAAACAACTCAAAAGGAGCATACTACATGGCTTGGATATGATGGTCATATCATATCTTCCCTCCATTGCTTATTGTTTAATATACCGGCAAAGGAGACCATGCATATCCTGGAAGATTCGGTTATAGGTGTAATCCCTTATAACCAGTTGCTTACCCTGGCGCGTCAGTATGCAGCGTTGGATAAGCTGAACCGCACTATTATGAGCACGTTCATTATGGAAATGCAGGAAAACCTTTTTGCTACCCGGTTCATGGAGGCAGCAGACCGGTATCATTATTTTACACAAAAACAACCCGAAGCTTTACAGCGTATACCGCTTACCTATCTTGCTTCGTTCCTGGGGATCACCAAGGAAAGCCTCAGCCGGATCCGGTCAGGGTTCAGGACCAGGGATAACAGTTTTGGATTGAACAATTCTTACCTGAGAACTGCTTCATAGGCATCGCTGTTAATAAAACTAGTGATATGTTAAGTGTAATATGTCGTGTAGTACAGGTGAATGGACAATAGTGAATAGTGAATAAATTCACGATTCACTTATTCACGATTCACAAAATGATGCGATATGTTATGGTTAACATAACACTATTAGTAAATAGAGGAAGCTAAATGCATTTCAGTTTCCTCCATTTAGAGTTTGCTGTTTGACTGCATTGCATATTTTTCTATGCCACAAATGCCCGAATGCGCCTACGGTGGATCCGTATATTAAATTAGTGTTATTGTTTTCGTGCGGGATTGCTGCAGGCATTTTCAAATTATTCTTACAAAAGTCTTGCAGCAATGATTCCCTGATCAATTCCTATATCTCAAAAAGTATATAATTCGCTTAAGGTTTTCACGAATTCCAACTATATATTCGAGCATTCGAGGCTTTTTACCCCTTTCTCCCTAATCTACGGGGCACCTTCAGTTATATAGCAGCCCCTATTTATAAACCAGAATGGCGCGAATATTGGTACGGTAATCAATAAAAACAGGTTAACGACAGGCTGGCTTTTTAAATACTGCTTTTCAACATCCTTAACGTTAGCGTTGCCCTGGTTTTCGCCTGTAAAATTTTCTTTGGGGCTTCTGTCCGCCGGTTTTTTTTCGCGGATGCCAGGCCGGCGCCTGCCCGAGAAACTGCGGCAGGGTTGCTTTTTCAATTTCCTTATCAATGAGGTTTTCTATAGCCGCAAAGCTGTTTTGTTCTTTTTCTCCCACCAGTGTAAAGGCCATGCCGTCGGCTTCCGCTCTTGCTGTGCGGCCAATCCGGTGCACATAGTCTTCCCCGTCGCGCGGCACGTCGTAATTGATCACCAGGTCAATGGTGTCAATATCGATCCCGCGGCTTAAAATATCGGTGGCTACGAGTATGGGTATGCGGCCGCTCGTAAAGCCAGCTAATATATGCTCGCGTTGAGACTGCAACAGATCGCTGTGCATTTCCTCTGCCGGAAAACCATTTTGCTTCAGCATTCTTGCCAGCAGCTTTACATTTTGTTTCCGGCTGCAAAAGATGAGTACGCTCTTATACGGTGTTTTGGTGAGCAGGTATTTTACCAGGGGAAGTTTCTGCTGCTCATATACTACAAAGGCCTTTTGGACGATCTTTTCCGGCGGGCGGGATATAGCAATATTAATTTCTGCCGGGTTAGTGAGGATCTGTTGCGCCAGCTTCCTGATCTTGGGAGGCATAGTAGCCGAAAACAGGAGGGTCTGTCTTTTAGCCGGGAGTTGTGCAATGATCCTGGTAATATCATCCAGGAAGCCCATATCCAGCATACGGTCGGCTTCATCGAGCACCAGGAACTGTAGCCCCTTTATGGATACATAGCCCATATTAAGATGGGCGATCAGCCTTCCGGGAGTGCAGATAATGATATCAGCACCCATCTGTAATGCCTTTTTTTCCCCTACAAAGTTCTGTGCATCGCTGCCGCCATAAACTGCCAGCGAGCTGATAGAGGTGAAATAGGTAAGCCCTTCCACGTGCTGGGCAATTTGTATGGCCAGCTCCCTTGTGGGCACAATGATCAGCGCCCGTACGTGTCCTGAAGTGTCTTTTTCCAGCAGGCGGTGGATGATAGGAAGCAGGAATGCAGCCGTTTTCCCGGTGCCGGTTTGTGCTGAAGCGATGATGTCTTTCCCGGCCAGTATGGGAGGAATAACCTGTTCCTGCACAGGAGTGGCTGTTTCATAGTTTGATGCTTCAATTCCTTCCTGTAGATCCGGGTGAAAATTAAATTCTGTAAAGCGCAAATGATATAGGTATTTTATATTGTTCTGGTAAAATTTCGTTCCCTGGCAGGAACAGGTAAAGGTAACTGAAAATTATATATTCCACTTTCAAAAGTTACAGGAGCTTTTGATAATGCTTTGATCGTGTTGAGGTTGGTGTTACAGGGCAATAAACGATACTGTTCAACCATTTCCGGGTTTAAGAAACTTATAGTAGATTTGAGTTCAACATATCGAATCATGACAAGGAAAGCCATAATAGAGCGAACAATAAAAGTAATGAACACGCTTCCTGAGGACAAAGCCCGGGAAATATCAGATTTTGCAGACTTTATCATGAGGCAATATGAAGAATTTCTATTAATGGAGGGACTTCAAAAACTAATGGAAGAAGGCCAGGTGTTTGACTTTTTAAACCACGAAGAAGAACTATATACAATTCAGGATTTAAAAGAAACCTACAATAGCAACAATTGATAAATCACTTGCAAAGGGTCTTTTAGGCAGACTTTTATCTGATAACCTGGCTGATCTTGACAATAAATTGAAAATGCTGTTCCAACTTGCTTAGAGAAGTATATGCCAGTACAATAAGGTATGACGTCCTGATCATTATGATTTATATAATATTGTCTCCCTAAAACGATTAATTTACCAATGCCTGCTTTAAGGTCTTTTTTAACTGCATGGTACGCACTGCTACCCGTTATGCTGATGGCGCAGCAAAGAACGGCTGTTGTTTCGGGTAAAGTGGTAGATGCGGAGGAAAGACCATTGGCGAATGTATCGGTCGTTATGTTAGGCAGGCAGAGCGGGGTAGTAACCTCCGATTCAGGTAGGTTTACCATACAAGTGCCTGCCACCAAAGCGATAGCGCTTACTTTTTCCTTTACGGGTTTTCATACGGTTCAGCGTAATTTTTATCTCAGTGAAAATGAGCAGGAGCGGGTTGTTGTCCGTATGGAAAGCAGTTCCAAGGTACTGCAGGAGGTAATTGTAAAAGACGAGCGGGAAACAACCGAAGCAGGACTTATTCGTCTTAATCCCAGGCACGCGCTTACTATTCCTTCTGCCACGGGCGGGGTGGAGAGCCTGATCAAAATATTTGTGGGAAGCAATAACGAACTGACATCGCAATACACGGTCAGAGGTGGTAATTATGATGAGAACCTGATATATGTAAATGACTTTGAGATATTTCGTCCTTATTTGGTCCGTAACGGGCAACAGGAAGGATTGAGCTTTATTAACCCCGAGCTTACGGGAGGGCTCAGCTTTTACAATGGCGGTTTCCAGGTGAAGTATGGCGACAAGATGAGCAGTGTGCTTGATATTCAATATAAAAAGCCGGACGCATTTTCAGGATCTGCATATGTTGGCTTGCTGGAGCAAGGGTTTCATGTAGGGGGTATTTCAAAAGATCAAAAGTTCACCTATCTGCTGGGTGTGCGTAACCGGTCGAACAAGAACCTGCTGAGCGCGCAGGAAACAAAAGGTAATTATATTCCTGCTTCTTCCGATATCCAGGCTTTGCTTACGTATCGCTTAAGCGATAAATGGCGGCTGGAGTTATTGGGGAATGTCTCACAAACGAAGTTCAGCCTTATACCCGAAGAAGCAAGGCTCACTTCATCCGTGCTTTCACCTTTATTCAGCGCAAACCTGGGGCTTGACATATATTTCGAAGGGAATGAGCAGGACCGGTATCTGACCAATATGTTTGGGATAAGCGCGGTACAGCAGGTAAATAAAAAATTAAAGCTGAAATGGATGCTTAGCCGCTTCGAAAATAATGAGCAGGAAGCTTATGATATTACCGGCGCTTATTTATTTGGTGAAAGGAATTTTGATAAATCACAGCCGGATTTCGGGTCCATTGTTAATCCGTTGGGCGCAGGCGTATTTATGAACCATGCCAGGAATAGCTTAGATATTCAAAACTGGAATGTTTCGCATAAAGGCACGTGGGAAAATAAAAATCATTTCGTTCAGTGGGGTGTAAGTGCTGAAAAAACATGGATTAATGATAAACTCAGCGAATGGGAGGCGCAGGACTCCGCAGGGTATACCCTTCCTTATTTGCCCGGTCAGTTGCAGCTGAGCCAGGTAAGAAGATCTGCCACTCATTTAGGCATTGGTAAGTTCTCCGGCTATATTCAGGATAACCTGTCGTTTGGTCGTGAATCGAACATTACCATGCAGGGTGGCGTGCGCTTTAATTATAATGCGTTGAGTAAAGAGCTGCTGCTGTCGCCGCGTATGCAAATGTCGTGGATGCCTGATGCAGACAAGGACTGGGTGCTCAAGCTGGCTGCCGGCGTGTATGACCAGCCTCCTTTTTACAGGGAGCTCCGGAGATATGACGGTACAGTGAATACGGAAGTAAAAGCACAGCGAAGCTGGCAGGTGGTAGCCGGTGCCGATCATAATTTTACATTATGGGAACGCCCTTCACGTATGACAGTAGAAGCCTATTATAAGCGCTTAAAGCATGTTGATCCTTATGATATAGATAACGTACGTATCCGTTATTTCGGCGATAATAATGCCCGGGCATATGCAACAGGCATTGAAATGCGCCTGTTCAGCGAGCTGGTGAAGGATGCCGAAAGCTGGATCAGCATGGGGCTGATGCGAACCATGGAAAAAATAGAAGGCTTCTCTTATTATCGGTATAAGAACGCAGACGGGGAGTTTATCACTGCGCAATCGGAAGACCAGGTAGTTGCCGATAGTGTTCGTTTTGATAAAGGATGGATGCGACGTCCCACCGACAGGCTGCTCACCTTTGGCATGTTCTTCCAGGATTATTTAAGCACCAACAAAAATTTTAAAGTGCATCTGAATATGATCTACGGAAGCAGCATGCCTTATAATATCCCCGGCAGTGTGCGTTACCGCAACGGTTTGATCATTGACCCGTATATGCGTGTAGATATCGGTTTCAGCGCTTTGTTGCTGAGCGGGGATAAGAGCAGCCGCAGGAGCCACAGCCCTTTCCGTAAATTTAGCAGCATATGGGCAAGTCTTGAAGTATTTAACCTGCTCGACCGCGACAACTCCATTTCCTACCTGCTTATCAGGGATTTTTCCAATGCCGTATATGCTATTCCTAACCGCCTCACTCCACGTTTATTCAACTTTAAGATATTGAGCCGGTTTTAGAAAAGTATTCACATTTGTGTATAAGTAATTTTGCATATTATAGATCATGAATCCTTAAATTTGATTTACATGGATAAGGTAGTCTGTAATTTTTGAACGACTATTAGTGAAAAACAAAAAACACTGAATTGACAGAAACAATCATTAATCTGGAAACCGTTAACCCTATTGAATTTTTTGGTGTTAACAATGGAAAGCTTGATCTTCTTAAAAAGAAATTCCCTCTTTTAAAAATTCTCAGCCGTGGCACGCAAATTAAACTTAGTGGTGCCCCGGAGCAAATTGAATCGGCGAAGGAAAAGATCGTATTGCTGATCCGGTATCTTGAACGCAACGGTCATGTGAGCGAAAACTATTTTGAACAGATCCTGGGCGGAGATGATGCAGAAACTGTTGATCATTTTGTAGAGCGGAACAGCAATGATATTTTGGTGTTTGGTCCTCACGGCAAAAGCGTACGGGCCAGGACTACCAATCAAAAACGGCTGGTAGTAGCGGCCGATAAAAATGATATCGTGTTTGCCATAGGCCCTGCTGGCACAGGTAAAACATATACTGCTGTGGCATTGGCGGTACGGGCGCTGAAGAATAAGTCTGTTAAGAAGATCATTCTTACCCGGCCTGCTGTTGAGGCTGGAGAAAGCCTTGGCTTTTTGCCGGGTGATCTGAAGGAAAAGATCGATCCTTATCTCCGGCCTTTATATGATGCGTTAGACGATATGATCCCGGCCGATAAGCTGGGTTATTACATGAGCACACGGGTTATTGAAATAGCGCCGCTCGCCTATATGCGGGGGCGTACGCTGGACAATGCTTTTATCATACTCGATGAGGCACAGAACGCCACCGACCTGCAGATCAAGATGTTTTTAACACGTATAGGAGCCAATGCAAAAGCCATTATAACCGGCGATATCACGCAGGTTGATCTTCCCAAGCACCAGCGGAGCGGGCTGGAAAAAGCTGCCCGGATATTAAAAGATATTGACGGCATTACGCATATTGAGCTGGATGAGGACGACGTGGTGCGCCACCGCCTGGTGAAGGCCATCATTAAGGCGTACGACAGGGATCATGAAAGATGGCAGCACCACCTGGATAAAGGGCGGGAAGAGGAGAGGTGATGTTTCCCCTGGAGAGAGGATAATTGAGACGATCCTTATATTCTCTCTTAACCTTATTTTTTATTGCCTATGTATAGTAAACGAAATCTTATCCGTGTTTCCTTTCTCCTTTTTGTAATAGCAGCTGTTAATTTGGTAAGCAGAAAATATTTACCTTATTCCTATACCAGGATACTTCCTTATAATCAGCTTTATTACACAGATGAGCAATTGAGGATCTGTGATCTAGAACAAAAGGAGGGCGATTCCTTAATAATAAGATTTAAAGGAAATGGTATTGGAAAAAGTAACCATTTTGAACTTTTTGCCGATTCGGTGCTGGTTTTATCGCAACGATCAGAAAACTTGACGATCCGCCCCGACCCAAAACAAAAGCAATTTTTTTTACGTATAAATGATCAGCCGCGGAAATACCTGATAAATATAGACTATACCCCTCTTTCGACCTACCAGCAGGCTGGAAATTCCAGCACGGTACTATACGAGGTTACCAGCGGGGATATGCTCATATCGCCTGCATCATTTTACAACCTGTCTGATTGGGACATTTCTTCATTTTGGAGAGAAAAAATAAGAGATAAAAGTAAGCCGGATCGTTACCTGTACGATTCAATGAAAGTGGCTGCAACCGACAGCACTCATATAAAAGTCTTGAAAATAGCCCGGTATCTCCTGGCTGCTACAAAAGGCAGGTTGGGAATTCCGTCAGATTATATGGCACAGCTTTCACCTATCCAGCAATTGGAGTATGTACGGTCGGGGCATTCCCAGTTGTGGTGCGGAAACTACACTGACCTGTTCTCTTTATTTTCATCCTATGCTGGTGTAGCAGGCAGGATTCTGTCATGTGGGAACCATATCGGTAATACGGCGTTAGGTCAACATTCATGGAATGAAGTTTTTTTACCTGAATGGGATGGCTGGGCGTATGTTGACCTTACAGCAGGAAATGTATTTGTAAGAAAGGGCGATCGTTTCTTAAACACACTCGATCTGTATACCGTATTAAGGTCAGGTAGTACTGCTAATGACGGTATTGCTGCATATCATTTTAATGATGACAGCATCGCATTGACACCTTTTCAAAAAGTATCCGGATCGGCGCGTTATTATTTCCATCCCGGAAATTCGTTTCAGTATCTATATGAGGACTTTTTTAAAAGGCAAATTCCCGAAAACATGTTCGAGCGGATAAAAAAATTCTTTTATCTACGGCCTTATTATGCTACTTATTCTGACAATCTTACGCGGGGGAATTGGCAGTTTTATTTTCGGTTGGTTACAAATTATCTTTTAGGTATGATCGCTGTTGTATGGTTGTTTTCGGCAGTGACGTATAGCACCAAATACTGGCTGCGCCGGCGTTAGTCCTAAGTTATATCATCAGGAGGCGGTATCCTAATGATAGCTCAGCTTTGTTTTCGGACTTAAGGTAAGCAATGTTTCATATATAAGCCTGATGGTGTTTTCTATATCTGCCTTGTGCAGCATTTCAACCGTGGTGTGCATATAGCGCAGCGGGATGGAAATGAGCACCGAAGGGCAGCCGTCGTTGGCGTATGCAAATGATTCGGTATCCGTTCCGGTGCTGCGGCTCACGGCACGTAATTGAACAGGTATTTTTTTGCTTTCCGCTACCTTTTGCACCACATCCAGCAATTTATTGTGCACTGCCGGGCCAAAAGCAAGTGAGGGGCCTTTTCCACAGGCCACATCCCCTTCGATCATTTTATTGATCATCGGCGTGGTGGTATCGTGTGTTACATCCGTAATGACCGCCACATCAGGCTTTATTCGCCTGGCTATCATCTCGGCGCCTCTTAAACCGATCTCTTCCTGTACGGCATTTACAATATATAACCCGAAAGGTATTTTTTTCCTGTTTTCTTTCAGTAGCCGCGCCACTTCCGCGATCATAAAGCCCCCTATGCGGTTATCCATAGCCCTGCCTATATAGTAGCCGTACGCAAGCTCATCGAAGCCTTCTTCATAGGTAGCCACAGATCCGATATGAATACCCAGTGCTTCCACCTCTTTTTTAGTTCTTGCGCCGCAATCCAGGAACAGGTTGTCTACCTTGGGCTGTGTTTCTTTTTCACCTCCACCCATACGGGTGTGGATGGCCGGCCATCCGAAAACTGCCTTCACCGGGCCTTTTTTACCCTGTATGATCACTCTTTTTCCGGGGGCGATCTGGTGGTCTACGCCGCCATTCCGCTTCAGGTAGATCAACCCCTCACTGGTGATGTAATTTACAAACCAGCTGATCTCATCTGCATGAGCCTCTATTACCACCTTAAATTTTTCATCCGGGTTGATCACGCCTACCGCGGTTCCATAAGGGTCTACAAAGTGGGTATCAATATACGGGCTGATATAGTTAAGCCATAATTTTTGGCCACTGCTCTCAAAGCCGGTTGGTGAGGCGTTATTTAAATAGTTCTTAAGAAAAAGAAGAGAGTTGTCGTTCAGTATGGGTTTTTGCCTGGTCTTTGTGTTTTTTGCCATTTTAATTTGAATTGGAAGCCAAAAATAGTCAAATCCCGAACAACAGGGTCAAAATGGAAGAAAACATCATCAGCCCGTCGAGTACAAAGTAATACAGGTAATCGTTAAAATGCTTTCGGGCGTAGTTGTATAAACCCAACACAATGCCGCCCGGTACCAGCAGCAGGACGATCGTAAAGGCAGAGAATGATTCCCTGTATAAGGCCGCTGTGCTGATCACGAACAATGCAAGGGAAAAGAGAAATATTGCCGCTATTGTTTTTTCACTCATCCAGGTGATCATGCTTTTCACTCCCTGCAACCGGTCCGATTCCCTGTCGCGGTAGTCGAATAAAATACAGATGGCATATACCAGGCAAAAGCGGCTGATGCAAAACAGCGTATGTGCAGCGGTCCATCCGGCATCTGATACCAGTACCGGCAATGCCGTGGTAACATACATCCATACAAAAGTGAGAAACAGGGTTTTTCCTACAGCTATCCTCGAAAGAAGTGCGAAATATTTATGAGGGATCTTGGGTGCGCTGTATAAAAAAGTGGCGAAAACGCCAACGCCGAGTGCTACCCAGTGTGCTCTAAGCCGCCATGCAAAAAAAGCCGACAGGAGCAGGGAAATGATATAGAGGCCGAAGAGGAGCTTCCGGTAGCGGTGATTCCAGGCAATGCGGGGTGAAGACGAGGGCGCCAGGGGAGTGAGATACCAATGGAAGTTATAGCTGCATAAGGTGGCAAAGAAAACGAACAGGTAAAAAACAGTTCTGTTGTACGATAAAGAAAACAGTTGGTTGCTTTGTTCAACCATTAGTACCGCACACAGGGAGATATAGAGGTTCGTATTGATGAAAAAACGGAAGAGGGTGCGCACATTTATAGCGTTTGCAGGCAATTTATCTTTTTAGGATAGTGATCGGGTCAAGCACCAGCGTGTCACTCTCGTTGCCGGCAAGGTCGGTGATCCAGAACTTAAAAATGGCTTCTTCAGATTCTTGGGCCGGGTAGCACCTTTTGTCACCTTCATATTGTGAGGGAGACAACGTAATTACAATCTCTCCTTTCTGGTTGGCCGAAGCGGGCAGATCCTCCGGTATAGTATAATAAGTGGGTTCTATGAAAGAAGGATCAAGACCCAGGTCAGGACAGGGAGAAAGGGAGGAGATTTTTTCAATGCCAACCGGCACACCCGCCAGGTCGCCCTGTGCGTCGGTATATTCAAGGGTAAATATGAGAGTAGCACCCACGGGCACTTCCTGGCTGGGTGATATGGACTTTAATTTAAGTATAGGTTTATCGCTAAACTTATCTTTGCCGCAGGAAACTGTAAAAAAGATAACAAAGCATATTGCAAAACTTATTCTCATATACCTGTTCATTAAAACAAATGTAAATATTCCGTTTGAATAATCGCTCATCATACAACGACCTGGCTGCACGAATATTTGATTTTAACATTTCCGGCTTCGACGAGCTGGCAATTGATGTATTTCGTTTCCAGTATGAAAATAACGCCGTTTACCGGCAGTTCTCGGATACGCTGGGTATTGACCCCGGGAGCGTCAGCACAGTGCAACAGATCCCATTCCTGCCCATCAGCTTTTTTAAGACTCACCGGGTACAATCCACCTCTTTTGAGCCCGAAATGATCTTTGAGAGCAGCGGCACCACCGGAAGCGTCAGCAGCAGGCATTATGTAAAGGATCTTGGTTTATATACGCGGAATTTTTTGAAAGGGTTTGTGCAATTCTACGTTGATCCGGGCGATTGGTGTATTATCGGGCTGTTGCCTTCCTACCTTGAACGGGAAAATTCCTCGCTGGTGGTGATGGTTGATGAGCTGATCAGGCAGAGCGGGCATGATAAGAGTGGATTTTATTTAAACGAATTCGATTTGCTTGCCAGTCGCCTGCAGGAACTGGAGCAGCAGGGACAAAAGACCCTGCTTATAGGCGTTACCTTTGCCCTGCTTGACTTTGCAGCGCAACATCCCGTTCCCTTACGGCATACCGTTGTGATGGAAACAGGGGGCATGAAAGGCCGGAAATCAGAAATGACGAGGCAGGAAGTACATTGCCTGCTCAAAAAGGCATTCCGTTTGCCGTGTATTCATTCGGAATATGGAATGACAGAACTGCTGTCGCAGGCTTATTCAAAAGGGGATGGCATTTTTTACTGTTCCGATAGGATGAAGGTGCTGCTTAGGAATGAAGACGATCCATTTGAAATTATAAAGCCGAATGACAAGGAGGCAAACGGTGTTGTAAACGTCATAGATCTTGCCAATATCTATTCCTGTTCTTTTATTGCTACGGATGATGCCGGGAAACTGTACCCCGGCGGCAGCTTTGAAATACTGGGGCGTATAGATAACAGTGATATCAGGGGCTGCAGTTTGATGGCGGTTTGAATAATGTGAAAATATATTTAATTTGAAAATTTGAAAATGTAGGGGGCGGTACGCGATAAAGGAGCGTTAGACTGCCAAAGCATTGCAATTTGTCATTTATATTTTGGTTCTTCTTTCAATACCCTACATCCATCAGCCCGGTGCAGTCAATTGTCCTTCTTTCTGAATGGCTCTGTATGGCCAGCTCGATCATGCGGATAGTGTTATAGCCGTGTTCGGGTTTTTCTTTTACCGGTTGCCCGTTCATGATGCTTTCATACAATTCGTTGTAGTAATCTGCGTAGCTGCCGGTATGGGAAGGATATTTTTCCCTGATGATTTTCCCGTCTTTTTCTGTGTGTATCAGGCCAAACATGGCTTCCGGTTCTTTGCCCCAGTCTTCTCCCACAGGCAGTTCACCTGCCCTGAGCCACGCTTCCTGCGGGTCTTCGCCATATTTGATAAAAGAGCCTGAAGTGCCCTGTATCATGTAGCGTGGCCCAGGTTCCCTTACCAGCATGCCTGCATGCAGGATAACTTTGGTAAAGCCGTAATGGAGCCACAGGTTAAAATAGTCGTCTGCCCTTGCATGAGGGCGCTGCAGCCGGATATCGGCCGTAACGGACCGGGGTATGCCAAAGAAATACAGGGCCTGGTCGATGATATGTGGGCCGAGGTCGTATAGGATGCCACTGCCTGGCAATGGAGCCTCCCTCCATGCGTTTGGACGGGCCTCTGCCCGGTAACGGTCGTAGTGTGCTTCAAATTCATGGATATCGCCAAGCAGCTTTTTCTCCAGGATCTCTTTCATCGTGCGGAAGTCGCTCACATACCTGCGGTTTTGATATACGCTCAGCACTTTCCCGGAGCTTCTTGCGATATTTACCAGTTGCCGGGCCTCTTCCGTGGTATTGGTAAAGGGTTTCTCCAACACTACGTGCTTGCCTGCCTCAAGCGCTTTTTTCGCATACGGGAAATGAGTATCGTTGGGTGTGGTGATCACCACCAGGTCAATTTCGGGATCCGCCACCAGTTCACCGATGTTCCTTATTATTTTTACAGAGGGATATTTTTCGGCAGCCTCATTGCCTTTTCTTTGCAGGATGCCTGTTAGTTGATATTTGTGGGGAAGTATATCGATAAAAGGGAGGTGGAATACTTTGGCGGAAATACCAAATCCCACTACGGCAACGCGTATCTTGTTTTGGGTCATAAGAAAGCTGTTTTATATTTTTTCTTTTACAAAGCCGAGTGCCAGTTCTAATTGTTGTTCGGGGGTAATATTGGAATTGTCGAGCACAATGGCGTCTTTCGCCTTTCGCAAAGGACTTACTTCGCGGTGGGAGTCGATGTAGTCGCGCATCTCTATATTGCTTTTTACTTCCTCAATGGTGATGTTGGGGTTTTGGGCATACAGCTCCCGGAACCGCCGTTCAACACGAACGGCATTATCTGCAGTCATAAATATTTTGAGCTCTGCTTTTGGGAAAACAACGGTACCGATATCTCTCCCGTCCATTACTATCCCTTTTTTTCCGCCCATTTTTCTTTGCTGTGCCACGGCAAATGTTCTTACGGCTTTGATAGCGGCCACCTCGCTTACTTTTTCGGCTATGATCAGATCGCGTATCAGGTATTCTACATTTTCCCCGTTAAGGTATATCTCCGTTTCCCCACTTTTTTCATTGG
>CAZREP010000008.1:0-53672 GCA_964599035.1 uncultured Terrimonas sp.
AAAATACTGCAAGTTAGCAGTGTAATTTATTATTTTTAAAAAATTTGGTATTTGCAGGTCAATCGATACTTTTGCATATCATTATTTCGGGAAATTACAGTATTTATTCACTAATATTTTAGATGTTATGGCAACCAAAAGGAATGTATTGCTACTCTGGATTTTTAGTTTGCTGACCACCTCCCTGTTTGCCCAGGAAACCACGGGTAGCTACGACTGGAGAGACTCTTCCTTAATTCCTTCCAGGCGATTGGCCCAGCATAATGAGTTTTTGAATAACCAGTATAATTTTCCCGCCAAGCCCAGGAACCAATGGGAACTGGGTATAAAAGTGGGCACCTTTAATATATTGGGAGACGTAGCATCGCAGTTCCCCACTCCCGGCTTCGGGGTGCATGTGAGAAAAGCCGTGGGTTATGTTTTTTCTTTGCGGGGTGAGTATACCTATGGCATGGCAAGAGGGGTGAACTGGAAGCAGCGCACATCCGGCTTTGCCAATCACTGGCGTGATGCAGGATATGGGGCAGGCGACGTTGTATTTGACAATTATAAGTCCAATGTACAGGATCTTTCTTTGCAGGGGGTTGTTTCTACTAATAATATCCGCTTCCACAAAGGGAAAACAGGCTTTGTATTATATGCCCTGGCCGGCATCGGTGCCACATGGTACGACACTAAAGTGAATGTGCGTACCGACGGTAACGCCCAATATAATTTCAATTCTATTTCAGTCCACAACGTTTATAAAGACAGGAGGCAAACCATTAAAGATGTGAAAAACCTGTTAGACGCCGGCAGCTATAATGTTGCTGCTGAAAACGACGGGGACGCGAGGGCTAAACTTTTTGGCAATACCCTCCGCTTCTCAAGGACTTTGGGGGTAGGCATTGCGGTTAAATTGAGCGACCGGTTAAACCTTGCACTGGAAGACAGGCTCACGTTTATAGGCGACGATCTGCTGGACGGCGTTCGCTGGCAGAACGTAAGCGACCCGGGTAATCCTAATACAGGAAGGGTGCTTACTCCTGACAATGATATGTATAATTATGCCAGCCTGGGGTTGAATATTAACTTAGGCTCAAGCTCCAAATCCGTTCAACCTTTGTGGTGGCTCAACCCGTTGGATTATGCTTACAGCGAGCTGAATTCCCCCAAACATATGAAAATACCGAAACCAGTATTGGATGATGCCGATGGCGACGGGATACCCGACCAGTTCGATATGGAACCCAATACGCCTGCAGGAGCTCCGGTAGACAGTCATGGTGTGAGCAGGGATACAGACGGCGATGGTGTTCCTGATTATAAAGATAAGGAACTGATCACGCCCACCATCTGCCAGCCTGTAGATGCCGACGGTGTAGGTAAATGTCCATGCCCCGATGAGTCATGCTTTGAAGGGTATGTGATGAAAAGAGGCGGCAGTGATTGCGGTATAGGCGATCTGCCCAGCATTTCCTTTAATCCTAAAGCGTTCAGGCTGTCTAAAGATGCAGAAGCTGTTTTAGCCAATGTTGCCGAAAGAATGCGCCAGAATCCGGGTTGCAGGATAGTGGTGACCAGCTACAGCTGTGAACCATCTAAGTCTTCACAGCAACTGAGCTGGGACAGGGTGAACGTGGTGATCAACTATCTGGTTGAAAAGCAGGGTATCAGCTCGGATCGCCTGATCTTTAAATATGGTGAAATGGGTGGAGATTGCAATACGGTGGATCTGAGATCCGCTGATGCAGGTGACGAAGGTCCCAACACGGTACCTGCACCGCATCCTAACCTCAGAAGGAGAGGATAAAGATATTATTACCAATCGGTTAAATAGATTTATACAACCGGCTCATTGAAAGGAGCCGGTTTTTTTATCAATGCCTTAACGTGTTCCTAAGTAAGAGATATTTACATTTACCCGCTCTCTTTATGCTATGTGGTATAAAACTATTATTTTTGCCCGCTTTTTATGAGAATGATCAAATACCTTTTTTTACTGGTTGGAGCTGTTTTTGTGCTTTCGTCCTGTTCCAAGTTTTCTAAAGTAATGAAAAGCAAGGACTACGAGTATAAGCTCCGGATGGCTGATCAGTACTTTGTGAAGAAAAAATACCGTTTTGCCCAGCAGTTATATGAAGATCTGTTCCCGGTATTTAAAGGCTCAAATAAATTTGAGGATATCCATTATAAATTTGCTTATTGCGCGTATTACCTGAAAGACTATATCAGCGCTGAAAATCTGTTCAAGAGTTTCCTCGAATATTTCCCCAATAGCGCCAAAGCGGAAGAAGTGGACTTTATGCATGGTTTCTGTTACTTCAAGCAGTCGCCCCGCCCAGAGCTGGATCAGACCAATACCATTAAGGCCATGGGGCAGATGCAAACTTTTATCAATACTCATCCGGGGTCGGAGCGCAATAAAGAAGCGCAGAAGATTATTGAGCAATGCTACGGCAAAATGATAGCCAAGGAGTATAAAAATGCCGAATTGTATTACAACCTTGGGCAATACAAGGCTTCAGCTATTGCTTTTACCACCTTGCTGGACAGCTATCCCGATGCACCCAATGCGGATGAATTTAAGCTTTGGGTAGTGAGATCTTACTATAAATATGCTGCTATGAGCATACCGGACAGGCAAAATGAGCGTTATGGACAGGTGATTGAGGAGGCGCAGGATTTTCAGGACAGGTTTCCCGAAAGTAAACTCCTCAAAGAAGCGGAACGTTACTTAACTTTGTCGCAAAATAATCTAAAAACTATTACTCCATGAGCAGATTAAGAAAACAATGGGGCGCCAATACTACCAATGTAGTGGAGACCAAAAACGTGGTTGATATTAAGGGTAAGACAGGTAATCTTTACGAATCTATTGTTATTATCGGCAAAAGAGCCAACCAGATCAATATTGCACTTAAAGAGGAGCTGCATAATAAATTAGAAGAGTTTGCGAGCCATACAGACAGCCTGGAAGAAATACACGAAAATAAAGAGCAGATAGAAATATCCAAGGCCTACGAAAGAATGCCTAACCCTGCTTTACTTGCTACACAGGAGTTCTTTGACGATAAGATCTATCATCGCAAAAGCGATAACGACCTGTTTAGCTAAGGTTGTACGGCGCTCTTCTTATATATTCTTTTGCGGCAATTCATACCTGCCGCTTTTGTATTTTTATGGGTATATATCTTCGACCGGGGCTTTATTATAAGAAAATAAAAAGATGCTGAAAGGGAAAAAAATAGTACTGGGTGTTACGGGAAGCATTGCTGCCTACAAGGCTGCGCTCCTGGTAAGAGGGCTCGTAAAGGAAGGCGCCGAGGTGAAAGTGGTGATGACACCGGCAGCCAAAGATTTCATCTCTCCGCTTACCCTTGCCACCCTTTCAAAGCACTCTGTTTTAGTTGATCTGTTCAGGGAAGATACCTGGGCAAATCACGTAATGCTTGGGCGCTGGGCCGATATGCTGCTGGTGGCGCCGCTGAGCTGTAATACCCTTGCTAAAATGGCAGCAGGGCTTTGTGATAACCTGTTATTGTCTGTGTATCTTTCTGCCACCTGCCCGGTAATGCTTGCTCCCGCAATGGATGAAGACATGTGGAAGCACCCTTCTACGCGCCGTAATTTGCAAACACTGGCTTCTTACCACCATGCCATCGTGCCGGTGGCAAATGGAGAGCTCGCCAGCGGCTTATATGGTGAGGGAAGAATGGCAGAGCCGGAAGAGATCATCGGGCAGGTAGCGATGTACTTTAATAATGCCGGCAGGTTAAAAGGGAAAAAGGCATTGGTTACCGCAGGACCTACGTATGAGCCTATGGACCCGGTGCGGTTCATCGGGAACCATTCCAGCGGAAAAATGGGTGTGGCTATTGCAAGGGAATTATGGAATTGTGGGGCCGAAGTGACGTTGGTACTGGGCCCGGGGCAGGGCACATTGCAGTTAGACGGGTTAAATGTAACCCGGGTTCAAACCGCGCAGGAAATGCATGATGCCTGTCACCGTGTATTCGGGGAAACAGATATAGCAGTTATGGCCGCTGCAGTAGCGGATTATACTCCTGTTGCTGTGGAAGCGGAAAAAATAAAGAAAAAGGAAGAGACCTGGTCGATAGCGCTCAAAAAAACGCCTGATATCTTAAAACGCCTGGGAAAAATAAAAACGGACAGTCAGGTGCTGGCAGGCTTTGCCCTGGAAACCGGCAACGAGCGTGAAAATGCGCTATTCAAGCTGCAGCAGAAAAACGCAGACATCATAGTGCTGAACTCGTTGCATGATAAGGGTGCGGGCTTTGGCGAGGATACCAACAAGGTTACCATTTTTGACAGGAAAGGCTCTGAAAAAAGCTACGATCTGAAACCTAAAGCGGCTGTAGCCAAAGATATTGTTGATTACATAATTGATTACATGCATGCATAAAATATTAATTCTTGCTGCGGGTCTGCTCCTTTCCTCCTCTGTTTCGGCTCAGGAGCTGAACGCTAAAGTGTCTGTAATGGCCGGGCAGATCAAAAGCTCGGTGAACAGGAACGTATTTCAGACTTTACAAACGGCATTGACCAGTTTCCTGAATAGCAGGAAATGGACGAACGATAGCTACAGGCAACAGGAAAAGATCGTTTGCCATTTTCTTTTAAATATTACGCAGGATATTGAGCCCAATGTATACCGGGCTGTTCTGACCATCCAGTCCGGTCGGCCGGTATATAACAGCAGCTATATCTCTCCGCTGCTGAATTTCCAGGATAACGATGTTACCTTTAAGTATATCGAATTTCAGCAGGTAGAATTCAATGAAAGCAATATAACAGGGTCGGATCCGGCAGCGTCTAATCTTACCGCCATATTTGCTTATTATGTATATATGATGCTGGGGCTGGATTATGATTCTTTTTCACCGAGAGGGGGAGATCCGTATTTTAAAAGAGCGCAAAATATAGTGTCTGGCGCCCCCGATGGCCGTAATATCACCGGCTGGAAGGCCTTCGACGGCCAACGCAACAGGTACTGGCTGGCTGAAAATTTTAATAACAGCAAATATTCCCTGCTTCATGATGCCTATTATGCCTATTACCGGCTGGGCATGGATAAGATGTATGAAGATGAGAATGAAGCAAGGCAGCAAATGCTCAATGCACTTAACCATTTAAATACGCTGAGCACAGATAATCGCAATCTGATGGCGCTGCAGTTCTTTTTCTTAGGTAAAAGTGATGAGTTGTCGAAGCTCTTTAAAAAAGCGCCGCCTCAGGAAAGGGTACGGGCGTCGGAGCTGCTGCAAAGACTTGATATTTCAAATGCCGGTAAATATAAACAGGAATTAAAGTGAGAACGGGCAGGTATATAGTGCTGATCATGGCTTTTGGAATAGCGGCCTGCTCGCGGAGCCGTGTGCCTTCCAATATTATTCAACCGCATGAAATGGGGAATATACTGTTTGAGATCTCCATGGCAGAGGAGTTCGTAAACTCTTTTATAGCGAAGGACTCTTCCAGGAATAAGGAGGTGGAGATCCGGAAAGAATACCAGAAAATATTTTTATTGCATAACGTTACAGAGGGCCAATTTAAAAAAAGCTATGGATTTTACAGATCCCATCCCGTTATCTTTAAAACCATGATGGATTCTCTTAATGCCAGGGCGCAGCGGGAAAGAAATGAGTTGTACCGTGAGATATCTGACTAAACGGTGATCATATCAGTAGCTATTCAAAATTGATGGTACATTCACCCTTTCGGAAAAAAAGTCTTTACTTATGTTTACAAGCAAGGATGATCTGAAGCTGGTATATGGCGTGGATATGGAAATAGGGAAGTTCCTGATCGATCGCAAAGTGCCTGCAGAAAATCTGTACTGGAAGAACAGGCTTTTATATATCGTTCCTATGGCCGGCTATTTATTCATTCCCCAGTATATGGATATACAATACAGGCTGGGACTTTCCAAAGCAGAGCTGCTTTCTGAACAGCACCTGCAATTACTGGAAGCCATACTGCACAGCGCAGCGAAGCTGGAAAGCAAAGCGATTGATTTTGAAGCGCATATTGCAGAATGCATTGCCCTGGCAGAGCCGGGGTGTAAAAACCCTTCTTTATTGCAGGATCTTATTTATTATTTTTCAGGTGAAAGAGAAAAGTCGGGCGTGGCATTGGGAACACCATACCGGTCGCTCAACCGTGCCGATGCTTACCTGTTCAGCCTTTGCTGCTTTGATTTTGACAGTGTTTTAAAAAAGAAGCTGGTAGATGCCTGGTACGCGCTGATCACCTTCTACCTTATTATTGATGACCTGCAGGATATTCAGTCCGATTTTGAACAGCAGGAAGAAAATGCGGTAATAGAGGCTGGACTGAATGAAGAAGGTGCAAAGTCTATTGAGGCGCTCATCCACCAAAGCTACCAGGTTATGAACGAGGTGAACCCGGTAATGGCCAACCGTATAGATCATAAAAGACAGCTTATGAACGTGAAGCAGGTCATTGATGATTTCCTCAAAAAGAACGGTAAATAACTCCCATCACCTGTATACGAGGTAGAATGCCCTGATGCCTTGTGCGGATCTCACCTTAGCGTGGCTTGGGATTCAAACCTTCCGTATTTTTGTATTTGTATGTTGAACCATTGTACGGAAAAGGAAAGATTTATTTTCAGGAAGATAGCCCATGCGGCTGAAGCGCTGGATATGAAATGCTATGTAATAGGAGGATTTGTGCGCGACAAGCTCATTGGCCGTAAAACTACGGATGTGGATATCGTTTGTGTAGGCGATGGCATTGCGCTTGCACAAAAAACCGCAGGGCATTTCGTCCCTGCTCCCAAAGTGTCGTTCTTTAAAAATTACGGAACGGCGCATCTCCGTATTGACGGGCTGGATATTGAGTTTGTGGGAGCCCGGAAGGAAAGCTATCGTTACCATTCCAGGAACCCTGAAGTAGCGCCGGGTACATTGTATGACGACCAGAACAGAAGAGATTTTACCATTAACACGCTTGCCGTAAGCTTAAATAAAGAGGATTATGGGGAACTTATTGACCCCTTTGAAGGAAAGACGGATATGAAAAATAAGATCATCAGAACACCTCTTGACCCTGATCAGACTTTTAGCGACGATCCGTTGAGAATGATGCGGGCCATCCGTTTTGCTTCTCAATTGCGGTTTTATATAGACGATCCTACCTGGCAGGGCATCCGCAACAATGTAGAGCGTATACGTATCATATCACAGGAACGTATAACCGATGAGTTGAACAAGATACTGATGAGCGAGAAGCCCTCTGTTGGTCTGGAATTGTTATACAAATGCGGACTCATGCATATTGTCTTTCCCCAGATGGTTGACCTGGAGGGAGCGGAATACAAAGACGGATTGGGACATAAGGATAATTTTTATCACACCCTCCAGGTGGTAGATAATATAGCTGTGCAAACCGATGACCTGTGGCTGAGGTGGGCAGCCGTTTTACATGATATAGGTAAACCGGCAACTAAAAAGTTTGAGGAAGGTCACGGGTGGACCTTTCATGGTCATGAAGTGGTGGGCGGCAGAATGGTGCCTAAAATATTTGCCAGGTTGCGGCTTCCCCAGGACCATAAGATGCGCTTTGTAAAAAAAATGGTGGAGCTGCATTTGAGACCGATCAGCCTCACCAAAGAGAATATTACCGATTCCGCCATACGGCGTCTGCTGTTTGATGCGGGTGATGATATAGACGCATTGATGATGTTGTGTAAGGCAGATATTACTTCAAAGAACAGGCAAAAAGTAAAGCGCTATCTCGATAATTTTGAGATCGTGCAGCAACGTTTGCGCGAAGTGGAGGAGAAAGACAGGATACGTAACTGGCAGCCGCCCATCACGGGTGAAATGATCATGGATATATTTGGCATTGCCCCATGTAAAAAAGTAGGCGATATCAAGAATGCTATTAAGGATGCAATCTTAGACGGTAAGATCGAGAACAATTATGATGCTGCATACGATTATATGCTTGCAAAGGCCGGGGAACTGAACCTCGTGCCGGTTAAGTGAATATGAAATGGATCGCATATATTAACTGGTGGAATTGTAGTATTTTTGAAGTTTTATACGATATTCAACATCTAAACAATACACATGGCTATTTTAAAATTCAGGGCTTATTTCGAAGAAGATGATAGCATTTACCGTGATGTTGCCATAAAGCACACCCAGTCTTTTTTGGATCTGCACTATGCTATTTTAAAAAGCTTTGAATTTGATTCAAAGCACCAGGCTACCTTTTTCCGGAGCAATGACAACTGGCAGCGTGGGCGGGAAATAAGTATTGAAAAATATGATAAGCCGTATAAAGCCGAGCCGCTTATTATGTCGGCAACTACTATCGGCTCTGAAATACGTAATCCTAATGAAAAATTTGTATATGTATACGACTTTACCAGGAACTGGACATTTTTAATAGAGCTGATCAGCGTATCCAAGGATGAAAATCCTAAGCTTGTTTACCCGGCGGTGATCCGTTCAGAAGGCATTGCGCCCAGCCAGTATGGAACAAAAAGTATACTGGGTGACCGTTTTGTGGATGTCGAGGAAAAGTATGACCTCACGAAAGGCGTGGAAGGATTTGGTGAGGAAGGAGAATCCGGCGGTAGCGCAGACACAGAGCTGGAAGAAGAGGGCAGAACGGATGATAAGGAAGATATATAATTTTGTATAAAGCCGCTTACCATTTATTATTTTATCCTTCTTTGAATGTTCCGTAAAACCTGCATAGTGATCGTTGGACCTACCGCAGCAGGTAAAACAAACCTGTCGTTGCAATTAGCGGCATATTTTAACACGGATATCATTTCTGCCGATTCAAGGCAATGTTACCGCGAACTGAATATTGGCGTTGCCAGACCCGGGGAAAAGGACCTGAGCAGGATAAGGCATTATTTTATTAATTCCCATTCCATACATGAAGAGGTAAACGCTGCAGTTTTTGAAAAGTATGCTTTGGAAGCAGCCGGGAAGATCTTTGCCGGCAAGGATTATGCCGTAATGGTGGGTGGAACGGGGTTGTATATCAAAGCATTTTGTGAGGGGCTGGATGATGTGCCCCCGGTAGACGGGTCTGTGCGGAACTCCCTTCGTGCTGAGTATGCTGCCAATGGTATCGCATGGCTTCAGGAAATGATCAGGAAAAATGATCCTTTATTCTATGAAAAAGGGGAAATGCTTAACCCGCACCGTATGTTACGTGCCCTGGAAGTAAAAACAGTGACCGGGAGATCTGTTCTGGAATGGCATACAATGGCCCCGAGGCAACGCCCGTTCAACATTATCAGGGTAGGAATTGAGCTTCCCCGTGCGCTCCTGTATGAGCAGATCAATAAAAGAGTGGATACAATGATGGAAGCGGGCCTGCTGGAAGAAGTGAAGGCACTTGAATGTTACCGCTACAGGAGTGCATTGCAAACCGTAGGGTATTCGGAACTGTTTGAGTATATAGATGGAAAGATCAGTTTGGAAGAAGCCGTGGATCGCATCAAGAAAAATACACGGCACTATGCTAAAAGACAGCTTACCTGGTTTAAAAAAGATCCGGACATCCGGTGGTTTGCGCCGGGAGAAACGGAACATATGATCGGTTTTGTGAATGGAATGATCCATCCGGAACGGGAAACCGCCTTTTTAAAATGAACGGCTGCATTCTAACCACCTATCCGCGTTCTGTTAATTATCTTTATCCGCTAAACAGCAGCTATGGCAGATGTAATACAGGAAGTAAGGCATTTTTTTGAACATTGGGCAAAGCAGCCTGCCCGGGAATTGTTTACCCTTAAACAGGCAGGCAGCAACCGCCAGTACTTCAGGGCGGTTACCGCCAGTGGCTCATTTATTATTACCTATAACCCGAATAATGTGCAGGAGAACAATGCTTTTATAGCATTCGCCAAACATTTTTATGAAAAGCGCCTTGCTGTTCCTGAAATTCTGTACACAGACAGTGAAAAGAAAAAATATGTGCAAACGGATCTCGGTGACCTTGCTTTGTTTGATATCATCAAGAAAGAAGGTTATGGCAACCGGGCGAAGGATTTATATAAAAAAGCTTTTGCACAGTTAGCACGGTTGCAGGTAAAAGGCGGGGAGGGACTTGACTATAATAATTGTATAGCAACAAAATCATTCGATAAGCAGGCCATTTATTCCGATCTCCTGTATTTCCTTTATTATTTTGTACGTGCGCTCGATCTGCCCTACGATAAAAATTTACTACTTAACGATTTTGAATTGCTGAGCAGCTATCTGATGCAGGAAGAGGCGAAGTACTTTATGCACCGCGATTGCCAGAGCCGCAACGTGATGGTGAAAGAAGATGAGGTATATTTCATAGACTTCCAGGGTGGTATGCAGGGCGCTTTGCAATACGATGCAGCCTCTATGCTGTGGCAGGCCAGGGCCGCATTGCCCCATGCATGGAAGGAAGAGTTGGTGTTGTATTATTTCGAAAGGGTAAATGAGCTGTTGGGAAGCCGGCTCAATAAAAAAGATTTTCTGGACAGCTACGATGGCTTTGTGCTGATCCGTATGCTGCAAACGCTTGGGGCCTATGGCTTCAGGGGACTATTTGAGCGGAAGCAGCATTTTATTGCCAGCATTCCTTTTGCCTTAAAACAATTACGGTGGTTCCTGGAAAATAAAGCAATTCCTATCCGCCTGCCCGAGCTGCAGAAGGTCTTATGGCATATCGTGGATGACAGGATCATTGAACAGTATGAAACGGTTAAAGCTACCGACCAGTCTTCACTGGTGGTGCATATCAATAGTTTTTCCTACCGCAATGGCATTCCCGGGATCGTTGACAGCAATGGCGGTGGCTTTGTATTTGATTGCAGGGGGATATTTAATCCCGGTCGTTTTGAGGAATATAAAAAGCTCACAGGAAGGGATAAGGAAGTGCAGGAATTTTTATTGCATAAAAGTGAAATGCCTGCTTTCCTGCAGTATGTATACGGCATAGTGGACATCTCGGTAAGAGATTACCTTAAACGTAATTTTCAAAGCCTGGTAGTGAGTTTTGGCTGCACAGGCGGGCAGCACCGCAGCGTATTTGCTGCCGATAGCCTGGCCACGCACCTGCAGGAAAAGTTCGGTGTTAAAGTTGCGTTGCATCACCTGGTGCAGGAAGAAAGGAACTGGGCGAATGGGGGATAGCTTAGGGAGAAGGGTGAGGAGAGAAGTGAGAAGTGAAAGGTGAATAGTGAAATGCGAAGGATCGTTCTACTGGTGTTTTCCGGACGATCGCTCTGAAGAGATGAGTTGTTTAACGTAATGATCTTGTTAATATGACTAATGATACCAGCGAACATTGCATACGTTCCGAAAACAGTTTAACCACGGCTATGATCTTTGCTGCGGGTTTGGGTACGCGGTTAAAGCCCTGGACAGATCATCATCCCAAGGCGCTGGCACCAATTAATGGCAAGCCTTTGCTGCAACGCAATATTGAATACCTGAAAGGCTTCGGCATTACCCATATCATCATCAATGTGCACCATTTTGCGGAACAGGTGATCGGTTTTTTAAATGCGCATGACCATTTCAACTGCAACATCACTATTTCACATGAGAAAGAAGCGCCGCTCGAAACCGGTGGAGGGCTAAAAAAAGCGGCAGGGTTTTTACAAAATGCGAATCTGTTTTTTGTGATGAATGCAGATATTTTGACCGATCTCAACATCAATGCCATGCTCAGTTTTCACCGGCAGCGCCGGCCGTTGGTTACGCTGGCGGTTACCGGAAGGGAAACCTCCCGGATGTTTTTGTTTACCGGCAATGATCAGTTATGCGGCTGGCGGAATAATGCATCAGGGCAGGAACGGATAGCTGTTCCGGGTAAAGAAAATATACCCAGGGCGTTCAGTGGCGTTCATATTATTGATCCCGCTATTTTTGCTTTGATCACTGAAGAAGGGAAGTTCTCTTTGGTAGATCTTTATCTTCGCCTGTGTGCCCACCATACCATCCTGGGCTATGATCATTCGGGCGACATATTGATCGATGTAGGCAAACCCGAAGCTGTTGAAGAAGCCGAAAAGTATTTTCATTGAATGGGGTGTCGGCGATGGGCGATCAGCTATGGGCTGTGAGCGTGACATCTCAAATCTCAAATTTCATATTCTTGCATCCCCCCATAAAACATATCATTTCAGAACAGACCTTATGGCTGAGTGCAGGCCGTTGTATTTTTTGGGAAGAGCAAAAAGCGCTTATCCTTGCTGATCTTCACCTGGGCAAGACCGGCCACTTCCGCAAGGCCGGCATCGGGGTGCCGCAAACCATCTTTAAAGAAGATATGCAGCGCTTAGTGAGCCTCATTCAGTTCTTTAAGCCGGAGCAGATGGTGGTAGTGGGAGATATGTTCCATAGTGAAGGCAATAAGGAGCTGGAATGGTTCGGCAGGTGGAGAAAAGATTTTTCCGCGCTTGCCGTGCATCTTGTTAAGGGCAACCACGATATGCTGCAGGATCAATGGTATAAAGATACCGGCATCGTGCTGCATGCAAGGGAATTAAGCATCGGCACCTTTATATTCCGCCATGATTATAACAATTATAAGGCGATAGCGGATTGTAAGCCCACTGGGTTTTATGTTTTTTCGGGCCATCTTCATCCCGGCGTTTATATCAGGGGGAAAGCGAAGCAGGCGCTGAGGCTGCCCTGCTTTCATTTTGCCGCAGGCTATTGCACCCTTCCTGCCTTCAGCAGGTTTACCGGTGTGGCTCCTGTGATACCTGCGCAGCGGGATAAAGTGTTTGCCATTGTAGACGACAGGATCATGGCGGTTTGATTGTTTCTCGCGGCGTACGCGGCGAAGCAGCATACGCAACGTAAAAAAGATGGTATAAGAATTGAAAACTGGTTGACCCCCGAAAGCCGGTTACTGACCGCTTTGGCTAATACCTGATTACTGGTACCTACTCTGGTGCAGTGTCTGTAGCCTGGGCGTTGTGTGATAGCTGATCTGCTGCCTGGGTATTACTTGTTTTACAATGGCAGCAGGTAAAGGTTCATGGCTGCATTGTTTATGTCTTATCGATTTAAGAAACTAAGATAAGTAAAAACAAGGCACAGGTTTGGCTGAACACATATCAATGCTACCCAACCTGCGCCATCTCAGCCAATCATTGCAGACAGGCAATACGGCGAAGCAAACAAATCCAATCATCAATATCAATTCTGGCAACATGAGAATCATCCTGTATTATTAGACAATGCAGAAATGCTTGAGCAAAGAATAACTTACCTTCATGAAAACCCGGCTCGGACCGGTTTTGTTGAATTGGCAGAACACTGGAAGTATAGTAGTGCGACAGATTATTGTACAAAAAACAAGAAAGGATTATTGGAAATAGTAACTGTATATTGATAAAAACTTACTAACAACAAGGCACAGGTCTGGCTAAACACAAGCAATGCTACCAAACCTGCGCCAGTGGGGGGGCAAATCTTAAAAAGTTCTGGAACTAAAGGGATTAGTTCATTCTTTCACTTGACACAAAACCGATAACGCCATAATAACGCTAATGACGCCACAATAGCGCCAAATAGAGAAGATAGGAAGGCGTAGAGGAACTTTTACCGCCTTAAATCAAGGCGATAAATCCAGCTAAAGCAATGCTGCATTGGCCCGGTCGCAATACGGCAACAAGCTGATGATTTCGTAACTTTCGCGGTAATTCAGGTTTACAAGTAATCTGGAATCCTTACTTGCGGAAAAGCAGGTTTCAACTATACCGGACAATTAATATTTTGTGCCTTACAATGAATGAATATCAACCACAACTGAGAACAGTGCATGTGACCCGATATGTAACCCCTTTGCGGGAGGGCGGCTCGTTGCCTGCCATTGCAGAGGCTGATGACGGGTTCCTGTATGTGCTGAAATTCAGGGGAGCGGGGCAGGGCGTAAAATCGCTTATTGCAGACCTGGTCGGCGGCGAGATTGCCCGGCTGCTTGGTCTGAAAGTGCCGGAAATTGTTTTTGCGCAGCTTGATGAAGCTTTTGGCCGTACCGAGCCAGATGAAGAGATACAGGACCTGCTCAAGGCAAGCACGGGGCTTAACCTTGCGCTGCATTACCTTTCGGGGGCCATTAGTTTTGACCCTGCTGTTGATACGGCAGACGAAGCGCTTGCATCGCGTATTGTATGGCTGGATTGCCTGCTTACCAATGTAGACCGGACCGTAAGGAATACCAATATGCTGGTATGGCACAAAGGGCTCTGGCTGATTGATCACGGAGCTGCGTTATATTTCCATCATACCTGGCACAACTGGAAAGAGCAGGCGGTAAAGCCCTTTGTGCAGGTAAAGGATCACGTATTGCTGAAGCGGGCTTCGAAACTGGAGGAGATCAATGCTGTGTATACCGCCCTGCTTAATCCTGAGCGTATCAGCGCTATAGTACATTTGATCCCAGATGAATGGCTTACAGACGGCTCAACCGGCGAGACCGCAGCCGAACGCAGGCAGGTATATATTTCGTTTTTAACTGCGCGCATAGCTGCCGCTGCTATTTTTGTAAAAGAAGCCCAACATGCAAGACAGGCAATTATTTGAATACGCTGTTATCCGGGTGGTACCGAAGGTAGAGCGGGAAGAATTTCTTAACGTGGGGGTCATTCTGTATTGCCGCGACCGGTGCTTTCTCGGCACAAAATTTACCGTGGATGAGCGGAAGCTGAAAACGCTTTCAGAAAAACTTGATATAGAGGAAGTAAGAAAGCATCTCCGGGCTTTTCAGCAGGTATGTGCCGGATATCCTTCCGGCGGGCCGATCGCATCATTGGATATGGCTTCTCGGTTTCGCTGGCTCACTGCTACTCGCAGCACTGTAGTACAGGTTTCCAGGGTACATCCGGGTTTGAGCCCTGATCCGCAGCAGACCCTGGATGAGCTGCACATGGCGATGGTATTGTAGCAAAGGGAATGGAATTTTCAGGGAGCACAAAATGATCGTCTTTAAATACACTATAAATTGCTATGCTTGACAGACGGGATCTTTTAAAATTAAGCGGTGCGGCTGCTTTAGGCGCTTTGCTGCCTTCCGCCGGGCTGGCGGCGGGAAAAAATGCCCACTCTGGCGCAGGAACTGAGAAGGAGAATATACATCAAGGCGAAGGCTGAACCAGCCCATCGCTTTTGGGGATTGTATGTACACGTATATAAGCTGGAAACCCTTCGGGATGCTTATAAGTTGGTTAAAACCAATAACGGCGCACCGGGAATAGATGGCGTGACCTTCGAAATGATCAAGGAGAACGGTATTGAAGGCTTTCTACGGAGCATACATGAATCATTAAAAGACGGAACATACCTGCCCTTTCGTAACCGTAGAAAGGAAATACCTAAAGGAAATGGCAAAACACGGACATTGGGTATTCCCACTATACGGGACAGAGTGGTACAGGCGGCATTAAAGTTGATACTGAAACCAGTATTTGAGTCAGATTTTCAGGATGGTTCATTTGGTTATCGACCTAAGCGAACGGCGCACCAAGCGCTCAAGAAGGTTGAGAAGGCGATAGTACAGGGCAATACGAGAGTGCTTGATCTTGATTTAAAAGCCTATTTTGATACAGTTAAACATCACATACTGTTAGAAAAAGTAAGCAAGCGGATCAATGATGACAGCATTATGCGACTGCTAAAGCTGATACTGAAAGCCGGTGGTAAAGAAGGCGTTCCCCAAGGAGGAGTAATTTCTCCCCTGCTTAGTAATTTATATCTAAATGATGTAGATAAAATGTTGGAGAAAGCCAAAGAAGCCACTCGTGAAGGCAACTTCATTCGTATCGAGTACGCAAGATATGCTGAAGATTTGGTGATTCTTGTAAGTGGTCATTGGAAGCAGGAGTGGTTATGGGAAGAAGTGAACAGGCGTATACGGGAAGAACTGAGTAAATTAAAGGTTGAGATCAACGAGGCAAAAACCAAAAGTATAGATTTGAACCAGAAGGAGCACTTTGATTTTTTAGGATTTACTATACGGATAGTTCCCACTCTAAAAGGGAAGAAACGTCCCGAATGTAATCCTAACATTAAAAAGAGAACTGCTCTTATCGCAAAGTTGCGGGATGTATTCCGGAGGTACCGATCTCAACCCCTGACAAAAGTCAGGGATGAAATAAATCCTATACTTAGAGGGTGGGTAAATTACTTCAGGGTGGGACATTCGTGGAAGACGTTCGACTATATAAAAGAATGGTTAAATAACAGGATGCGCCGTCATTTAATGAAGTCCAAAGGACTGAGGGGTTACGGCTGGAAGCAATGGAGCACGAAAGGGTTGTTTGCTGCATATAACATATACAGTGATTTTAAATCAACCTATCGGGTAGTTGAACCGGTACGTTAGGCAATAAATCTTGATGTGAAACTTTATAGGTGAGCGTAGTGCTGGAAATCGGCACGCTACGTTCGATGTGGCGGGTGCTGGAAACATCTCCGGAAGGATGGGTGCGCCAGTATTCGACCCTACAAGCAAAGCTTAATAGTAATACAAGAGCTAAGTACATCCGCTTCCCACCCTACACCAAACCCCCAGCCTCTATACAACAATAAAGCCGGCTGTTAAACAACCGGCTTTATCTTTGATGGATGGGATCCTGATCGGGACCAGGTGTTTTTGGCGGAATTAAGCAACCTCTTGTTTTTCCTATACGGAATTTGTTTTACCTATTTGCTTGGCTTTGCTGTTATTTGCTTGCTGATGTAAAGATGCTGCAGTAACAGCAGTTATGAAACTTTATTCGCCAACACCTGTTATTTCTTCGATTTTTGGTTATTTTTCGCCGATGAACTTAATGGTTATTGCAGGCGGTAGGCCACTACATTGTTTTTAAAAAAAGTAGGTACATATACGATCTTATTTACAGGGTCGTACCCAATATCTGCCGAATTGATCTTTTGTTCGCGGGTATCCAGCAAATGGTCCTTCCTGCCATCAGCATATACATACCATACGGAGCCTGCCCAGCACGATACTATAAAATCGCCGTTGCCTACGGCTTCAATGCCATCCGTTCCGCCTTCCATACCATCGGCGATGAGCGTTAAAGTACCCGTTTTTTCGTGCTTATACAATCCGCCCGAATTGGTCAGGTACAGATCGCTCCCAACCGCCAGCACACCGTTCGGTCCCTGCAGGTTGTCTACCACTACCGTGGTTTTATCTTTTTCAATGCGGTGTATCTTTTTGGTTTGCGAATCTGAAACATAGATCACACCTTTCGCGTCGATGCTGATATCATTTAAGCCTTTTGCCCCGTCTATAGCGATCCTTTGTACAATCTTCCCCTTAGCGATATCAATTACCACTACCACGTCTATGTCGGCAACATATAATTTACCTGCATGAATACCCATGCCTTTGGGGGCATTTAAGCCGGTAACCCATTCCGATGCAATGATCCTGCCATCCAGTCCTACTTTCCCGATAGAACCTTTCCCGTCTTTACCCCAGGGTTGTCCGTCGATATTGGAGGTGTACAATATCTTATTGGCGGCGTCGTACCGCACCGATTCCGGCACTTTTAACAGGGTGTCGGTTTCCCATATTTTTACCAGCTTATGTTCCTGCGATTGTGCTGTACCGTACAGCAGGATAAAACTGAAAAGCACTGCGCATAATAAAGAAGGTTTCATGTTCAGAACGGTTTATTGTTTTTGAATACGTTTTAATATCAGAATGTAAAGGCTATGGAACCCTTTATCAAACGTACATGAAATTTTTCATTCATAAAATAAACAAAGGATGAATGAAAAATTTTATGGGAGTTCCTCTTGGCTAAAAAAAATAATAAATATTCAAGAGAAATATAACTAATAAACTAAAGCTGAGGCGCTCAAAGGTAGCTTTGGATGCATTTCAATTTTTCCGTTCCACTTATAACTTCCCTATCGGTGACTCACCGACCGGTAGCGGGTCATAAATTTCAAATCTCGAATTTCAAATTCTCACTCTTTCGTCAGCTCGTTATTTACCGTTCTCCATATCCCCAGCGGATTGCTGTCCTTCAGTTCGTCGGGCAGCAGTTCATTGGGCCAGTTCTGGAAGCTCAGCGGCCGGGCAAAGCGGCGGATGCCATCAGCGCCCACGGAGGTAAAGCGTGCATCCGTGGTGGCCGGAAATGGCCCGCCGTGTTGCATGCTCAGGCATACTTCCACACCGGTAGGCACACCGTTTATGATGATCCTGCCGCAAGTGTTTTTGGCTGCTTCTACCAATGTGCTGTTGTTGCGTATATCGGCTTCCGTTGCTATCAGCGTGGTGGTGAGCTGCCCTTCCATCTGCTTTGCTATGGCAGTCATTTCAGCTATGTCTTTACATCTAATTACCAGCGAGTAAGGTCCGAAAACCTCCTGGTGCAGCACGGGATTGTTTAAAAATGCCTGTCCGGTAGCCGAGACGATGGTGGGGATCCCCTGGTTTTCCAGTGGTGGTTGCAGGGCAACAGCAACCGTACTTACCTGCTCCTGTGTTAATGCCCTGGAACGGTTGGCGGCAAAGGCTTTGGCTATTCCCGCGTGCAGCATGGGAGCAGGGGTTACCAGTTCTATCTCTTTTCCCAGCAGGGTTATGAATTGCTGAAGATCATAGCTGTCTATACCGATGATCAGGCCGGGGTTGGTGCAGAACTGCCCGGCGTTGAGGGTAATAGAGGCAGCATACAACCTGGCGAGCTCTGCAGGGGATTCCTTTAATTTTTCAGGAAGGAGATATACCGGGTTAATGCTGCCCATTTCCGCGAAAACAGGTATGGGCTCCCTGCGCTGTGCAGCCCAGTCAAAGAGAGCCTTGCCGCCTGCATAAGAGCCGGTGAATCCCACCGCCCTGGTGCGGGCGTGCATCACCAGGGCTTTCCCCACTTCAAATCCGGCACCGTGCACGTGCGCAAATATACCGTCGGGCATCTTATATTGCCGGGCAACTTTTATAATAGCTTCTGCTACCATCTCGGAAGTTTGGGCATGTGCAGGATGGGCTTTTACAACAACCGGGCATCCTGCAGCCAATGCGCAGGCGGTATCGCCCCCTGCTGTAGAGTAGGCAAACGGAAAGTTACTGGCGCCGAATACCACTACCGGTCCGAGCGGCACCAGCATTTTCCTCAGATCGGGCTTTGGCGGATTGCGGTCAGCAATAGCGGTATCAATCCTGGTATCCAGCCAGTTGCCCTGCTCGCAGGCATCGGCATAGCTGTTGAGCTGGAACATGGTGCGGGTGAGCTCATTCTTCAGCCTGGCTTCGGGGAGATAGGTCTCTTTCATCGCTGTGTTAACAAGTGCGGTACCTGCTGACCCGAGCGCTTCAGCGATGGCACGCATAAAACCGGCTCTTTGCCGCAGTGAAAAAGCCCTGTAAGCTTCAAATGCAGCCCAGGATCGCTCCATTACTTCATTGATCTCTTCTGCGGTAGCGTCCTTAAAAGTATTCATAATGATATGCGTTATTAAGTGATAAGAATACCCCAAATTTCGGCAATCTTTCATGATTATCCTCAACCTCTAAATTCTGTATCTTCGCCGCCATGGAAAAAAGTGAAAGAAAACAGGTTGTGATGAGCGGTATACGGCCAACGGGAATACTGCATCTGGGCAGCTACTTTGGCGCGCTGCAGAATTACGTGCGCATGCAAAATGACTATGAATGTTATTTTATGGTAGCCGACCTGCATTCGCTTACCACGCATCCCGATACCAAAAGCTTAAGGGCAAATGTGCTGCATGTTATATCAGAGTACTTAGCCTGCGGTCTTGATCCTGACAAAGCAGCGCTCTATTGCCAGAGTGATGTGTATGAAACTTCAGAGCTGTATTTTTACCTCAACACGCTTGCCTATAAAGGAGAGCTTGAAAAAACCACCACTTTTAAAGATAAAATCCGTTTGCAGCCGCAAAACATCAATGCGGCTTTGCTCACCTACCCGGTTTTGCAGGCAGCCGATATTTTATTGCATCGTGCTTTGTTTGTGCCGGTGGGCAAAGACCAGGAGCAGCACCTGGAGATGACGAGAAATTTTGCTGCCCGGTTTAATCACAGGTACGGGCAGGTATTCCCCGAGCCGATAGCTTTTAATTTTGGTGAGGAGCTGGTGAAGGTACCGGGCCTTGATGGTACGGGTAAAATGAGCAAAAGCGAGAACCAGAACGCTACTCTGTATCTTTCTGATGATGATGATCTTATCCGTAAGAAAATAATGAAGGCCAAAACGGATGAAGGACCCAAAGCACCGCATTCTCCCAAGCCAGACTATATTGAAAATATATTCCAGCTTATAAAGCTCACCGGTGCGCCCGGCGTGTATGAAAAATTTGAAGCAGATTATAACAACTGTACCATCCGCTATGGCGATCTGAAAAAGCAGTTAGCGGAAGATATGATACGGTTCATTACGCCCATACGTGAAAAGGCTAAAGCCATCCGAAGTGATGAAGCCTATATGAAAGACGTGATGGAAAAGGGTGCTGCCAAAGCAGGTGAGAGCGCTAAAACAACCATACAGTTGGTAAGGGAAGCGATAGGGGTAAAATATTTTTAAGAAAAGCGCAGCGCGGGAAACGAAAGCGGTTAAAATTATTTACCTTGAACTTTCACTGTTATCCGCTATCCCGCATTTCAAATTTTGAATACAATCGTAATGGCGAAAACTAAAAAACCCAAGCATATTGCTGTAGCAGGGAATATAGGAGCCGGGAAAACCACCCTCACCGAAATGCTGAGCAAGCATTACCGCTGGATACCCCAGTTCGAGGATGTGGATCATAATCCATATCTCTACGACTTTTATGAAGACATGCCGCGCTGGAGCTTTAATCTCCAGATCTATTTTTTGAACAACAGGCTCAAACATCTGCTGGAAATACAGAATGGTAACGAAACCGTGATACAGGACAGGACCATATATGAAGATGCCCATATTTTCGCGCCTAACCTGCACGAAATGGGATTAATGAGCAAGCGGGATTTTGAAAATTATTTCCGTTTTTTTGAAACGCTGAAAACCATGGTCAACCCGCCCGACCTGCTCATTTATTTACAGGGATCGGTACCTACACTGGTAGGTCAAATACAGAAACGGGGAAGAGAATATGAAGAAAACATCCGCCTTGATTACCTGAAGCGCCTGAATGAGTTTTATAATAAATGGATTGACAGCTATAAAGAAGGAGCGCTGTTGGTGATTGATATTGATAAGAACAAATTTCCCGAAAATGAAGAGCATCTTGGGGAGATCATCCACAAAATCGATACACAGTTGTACGGGTTGTTTTAGCTGTGGGCGATGAGCATTCGGCCATAAAGCACCAAGAACCAAAAGACAAGAACCAACTAAAATCCGAAATCACAAGCTCTAAATCCGAAGGGAGGCTATCGACAACATGGTTAAAATATTCTCCTTTGCGGTCGCTGCGTGAAACAATGCACAAAGAACCAAAAGACAAGAACCAAAGAGATATAAAATCCGAAAAAGAAATCCCGAAGACTCGGGACGAAATCCGAAAAGGCTATCGGTTTGCTATGTGCTTTGAGTGTTTTGTTCAAAGCACGTGCCTCGGAACCTGAACGTGATAGCTACAAAGCTGCGTCGCTGCCCCGTGGCGAACGCTGCGTGAAACACAAAGCACCAAGAACCAAATCACAAGGTCCAAATAAAGCTCGAAAACTCAATTTCGAAATCCGAAGGAATACAACAATAAACTAAAAACCATAAACTTTCAAACTGCACCCTTACGCCCTCTACCTGATACCTATGATACATCTCAAATTTCCAATTTCCAATCTCAAATCGCCCATTCTCTAATCCGGTAAATAAAAAGGAACCTTGTAGCTGTAGAGGTAATCAATTTCCCGGTTATGCGAAATGGCGGGTTCCCATTGTTTAACCGACTTTAATAGTCTCACTACCTCATCCTGGAGCAGCTTATTAGCTTCATTGGTAAAATTGATGTTGGTGAGTTTCCCTTCCCTGGTGATCAGGAATTCGAAAGCCACCTCTCCCTCAATCCCTCTTTTTAAGGCATCTTTCGGGTACAAGAGGTTCTCTACGATAAAGCTGTTAAAATCATAAGCGTCTTCGGGGCATGGCTTTTTCTCTATGCGGCAGTTGCTCCCCGTTGCCATACCCGATGTATCGAAGCAGGTGAGATCCTGTAATTTATTATTGCTGTATATTTCTATGGTTGCCGGTTTGCCGTTCGGATGATACCAGCGCCATTCGCCGTCGGGCGCCCCGTTGTAATAAACGCCCGAAGATTCCTGCCTGCCATTGGTATACCATGTTTTCCATAGTCCTTTTCGCATCTGTTGCTGTATGATGCCGGAATCGCTGAGCTGCCCGTTCTGGTGCCAGCCTATAAAAACACTGTCGGCTTCATTATTGCTGAAAGAAGTAAATGCCCTGCGGTTACCATTAGGGTAATATAGCGTATATGGACCATGTTTGGTCTTTAGCTTTTTGTCTGCAAAAAAGCCATGCATTAAAACGGTGCCGTTGCTGTAAAATGCGAGGGCTTCCCATCCATCGGCGTATGCTGTGATCTTTCCCGGGTATAAGCCGTTCTTTTTTCCGGTAAGCGAAAGCTGCTCATCAAAAAAGCAGGATATGGTATCCTGGGCACTGCCATAAAAAAACAGGAAGAGCAAAAAGGAAAACAAACAATGCTTCATGTTGTAAAAATATACATAAAAAATGCATTCCTGTTACGGAATGCATTTAAGTATATACAGGTAAACGCAGCAGCTTATGCGAGCGCATTCACTCTTTTGGCTAATTTACTTTTGAGATTAGCGGCTTTATTTTTGTGTATGATACCGCGTTTGGCCAATTTATCTATCATAGCTTCTACGGAAGGAAGCTCTTCTTTCGCTCCTTTTTTATCTGTTAAGGTCTTCAGATCGCGTATGGCATTACGGGTGGTTTTACCATAATACCGGTTCCGATCCCTCCTTTTTGCGGCCTGGCGCACATCCTTTTTCGTAGCTTTATGATTAGCCATCTTTTAAAATTTAGGACGGCAAAGGTAGGCGTATATACGATCCGATCCAAATTTTATATAGCGGAACCCGGTTTGGGAGGGTGGGTTATGCGGTATGAGCATCTTCCGGAGCCGGAAAATAATAGCAGGTCACTTTTGAAAAGAGCAATCTCCGGAAAATATAAAATAACCTGAAAATGACTGCCTACGATGGTGGCTTTCAGTCATGATATCGTCAAAATCACGTAGGTTTGTACCTGTTTTTCAAAAGATAGCTTCATGAAGGATTTTTCGTATATAACCAGTTCAGATCCATCCTATATAGAGCAATTATATAATGATTTTGTGAAGAATCCGGACAGCGTGGATCCTGAGTTTAAAAAATTTTTTGAAGGGTTCGATTTTGCCGTTGCAAATCATAAGGCCGCTGCAAACGGGAGTGCCTCGCTTGCGGCAACCGCCCCTGAGGCCGCCCCTTATACCACTACCGATGGGGTAGACTGGAAAAAAGAGCTGGGAGCATATCGCCTTATCCTGGGCTATCGCAATAAGGGACATCTCATTGCTGATACCAACCCCATTCGTAAACGTAAAGACAGGGGAGCCAATCTTAACCTGGGTTTTTTTGGGTTCAGTGAGGAGGATATGGACAAAAATTTTTTTGCAGGTAACCTCATCGGCTTGGGAACCACCTCCTTACGGAATATATTAACGCATTTGCAGAACTGTTATGCCGGTCATGTGGGAATTGAGTTCAAATACATCAGCGACCAGAAAAAAGTGGACTGGCTGACGGGAGAGATGGAAAGGAACTTCACCCGGCCACTTTCCCTCAAGCAGAAGGAAAGGATATTAGAAAAGATCAACCAGGGGGTTATGTTTGAAAAATTCCTTCACACCAAGTATATCGGGCAAAAGCGATTTTCACTGGAAGGAGGGGAAACTACCATACCTGCGCTGGATGCCATTATCAATAAGGCGGCAGAATTTGATGTGCAGGAAGTAGTGATAGGAATGGCGCACCGTGGCAGGCTGAACGTGCTGGCTAATATTATGGGTAAAACCTATGAGCAGATATTCAGTGAATTTGAAGGCACCGGCAAGGTGGATCAAACCATGGGCAGCGGCGATGTTAAATACCATTTGGGCTTTGGCAGTGAAGTCACCACTCCCGGGGGCAGATCCATGTATGTTAAGCTGATGCCAAACCCTTCCCATTTAGAGGCTGTTGATCCTGTAGTGGTGGGGTTTGCAAGAGGAAGGGCCAATATACTTCATGAAGCTGAGTATGAAAAAGTGTTGCCCATTCTTATACACGGGGATGCGTCCATAGCAGGGCAGGGCATTGTGTACGAGGTGTTGCAAATGTGCAAGCTGGAAGGTTATTATACCGGCGGTACCATTCACTTTGTTATCAATAACCAGATAGGGTTTACCACCGATTTTGACGACGCCCGCAGTTCGGATTATTGTACCTCGCTGGCAGCCATGGTACAGGCGCCGGTATTGCATGTAAACGGAGACGATCCCGAAGCAGTGGTGAAATGTGCTGAAATAGCCGCCCGTTACCGCAAAGCGTTCCAATCGGACGTATTTATAGATATGGTGTGCTACCGCAAGCACGGGCATAATGAAGGAGATGATCCTAAATTTACCCAGCCTACCTTGTATGCTTTAATTGACAAGCACCCCAATCCGCGGGAAGTATATGTAAAATACCTGCTGGAGCACGGGGAGCCCGAAGCGCAGGAACTGGCAAAGGGAATGGAGAAAAAGTTCTGGGACGACCTGCAGGATCGCCTGGATGAGGTGAAGCAGAATCCCCTTCCTTATACCTATCAGCAGCCCGACCAGTGGTGGAAGCAGTTAAGGAAAGCTACCGACGAGGACTTTGACCAGTCGCCGGTAACCGCTATCAGCAACGAGAATTTTACCTCTGTTTTTAATGCCATGATGAAGTGGCCGGAGAATTTTACCCCGCTTCGTAAGGTAGAGAAGATCATCCAGGAAAAAATAAAGCTATACAATACCGAAAAAAAGCTGGACTGGGCTACCGGCGAATTGGTGGCTTATGGCAGCATATTGCTTGAGGGAAAGGATGTGCGGATGAGCGGACAGGATATTTGCAGGGGTACTTTCTCTCACCGCCATGCCGTGCTGCAGGATGAAAAAACAGATGAGCCCTACAACCGCCTCAGCGCTATACCCGGGGCTACAGGCCAATACAGGATCTTCAATTCTTTTTTAAGCGAATATGGTGTGCTGGGCTTTGAATATGGCTTTGGGTTGGCCAATCCCAATGCCCTGGTGATATGGGAAGCCCAGTTTGGCGATTTTTGCAACGTGGCGCAACCCATGATCGACCAGTTTATTTCATCGGGAGAGGAGAAATGGAACCGGATGAATGGCATAACCATGTTATTGCCGCATGGGTATGAAGGGCAGGGACCGGAGCATAGTTCGGGGAGGATGGAAAGATTTTTACAAATGTGCGCCGAATTGAATATGGTAGTTACCAATATCTCCACCGCTTCCAATTTCTTCCATGCCTTGCGCAGGCAACTGGCCTGGCCGTTCCGCAAGCCGCTGATTAATTTTTCACCTAAGGCCAACCTGCGTCACCCGGGCACCTATTCTCCTGTGGAGGAATTTACTGCTGGGAGGTTCAGGGAGGTAATAGATGATCCTTTCACGGATAATTCTTCCATCGTAAAGAAAGTGATCTTTTGTTCGGGTAAAATATATTTTGACCTTGCCGCCCGGCAGCAAAAAGATAACCGGAAAGATGTGGCGCTGGTAAGGGTAGAGCAATTATACCCGTTACCCTATCGGCAATTATCTGCTTTATATGGAAAATATAATAAAGCGATATGGTACTGGGTGCAGGAAGAACCGCTGAACATGGGAGCCGCTTCCTTCCTGCAGATGAACCTTAACACCGGCTTACGGCAATTGGGACTGCCGGAAATCAATTATGGTGTGATCAGCCGGGAAAGCAGTGCTTCCCCGGCAACCGGCTTCAGCAAAATACATGCGCAGGAGCAGGCAGAGATCATTGAAACGGCATTTTCCATTTAACTTTATATACCAGGATAATCAGCATAAACTGAAAAAACATGATCGATATTAAGGTTCCGGCAGTTGGAGAATCTATAAGTGAAGTTACTTTATTAAAATGGGTGAAGCCCGATGGCGCATATGTGGAGAGAGACGAGGTGATCGCGGAGCTGGAAAGTGAAAAGGCCACGTTTGAGGTAAATGCTGAAAAAGCCGGAATATTGAAAGCCTGCGTAAATGAAGGGGACACCATCGCCATAGGATCCCTGTTGGCCCAGATAGATGAAAAAGCAGCCAAGCCTGCCGGTGCAGCGGTTGCGGCTCCTGAAACGGATAGCGATAGCAAGAAAAAAGATACTCCCGCGGCAGCCGCGCCTGCTGCAGAAGCGAAAGCAGCCGGTAAGGGAAAAATAGAAGTGAAAGTGCCAACGGTGGGAGAATCCATAAGCGAAGTTACGCTGCTGAGATGGACCAGGAAAGACGGCGAATTGGTAGGTCGCGATGAGGTGATTGCGGAATTAGAAAGTGAAAAAGCCACGTTTGAGCTTAATGCAGAAGAGGCAGGGCGGCTGGCTACTGCTGCAAAAGAGGGAGATACCGTTAAGATCGGAGATGTTATAGCAGTTATTGATACGGATGTTGCGGTGCCTGTTGCACAGGAAACTACCACGCAAAAGCCGGCGGTTGCTGAAACCAGGCAGGCGGTATCCGGTGAATCTGCCGCATCCTCCACGCACAGCGTAAAAGCCACCCCGGTAGCGGCTGCTATCATAGCCGATAAAAAAATTGATCCCAACAGCATAACCGCCAGCGGAACGGCAGGCAGGATCGTAAAAGGCGATGTGCTGGCTGCGCTGGCTCACCCCGGCAAAAGGGCCTTTGATGGCCAGGAGCTTTTGTCCCGTAACGTACGCAGGCAAAAAATGACCAGCCTGCGCAAAACGATCAGCAGGCGGCTGGTGGAATCGAAAAACACTACGGCCATGCTTACCACCTTCAACGAGGCAGACATGACCAGGATCATGGAGATCAGGAAGCTGTATAAAGACAAATTCAAAGAAACGCATGGTGTGGGGCTGGGTTTCATGAGCTTTTTTGCAAAAGCCTGTTCCATTGCCCTGTCCGAATGGCCGGCCGTGAACGGCTATATCGATGGTGATGAGCTGGTGTACCACGATTATGCGGATATCAGCATTGCCGTAAGCACCCCGCGGGGACTAACGGTACCGGTGATACGTAATGTGGAGAGCCTGGGCATGGCCGATATCGAAAAGAAAGTGATAGAGCTGGCTGCCAAAGCACGTGATAATAAGCTGAGTATGGAAGAACTGCAGGGTGGCACATTTACCATTACCAATGGCGGTGTGTTTGGCTCGCTCATGAGTACTCCCATTATTAACCTCCCGCAAAGCGCCATCCTGGGCATGCATAAAATACAGGACCGGCCCATGGCGGTGAACGGCCAGGTAGTGATAAAGCCGATGATGTACATTGCATTAAGCTATGATCATCGTATTATTGACGGCAGGGAGTCGGTGAGCTTTTTGGTGAGGGTGAAAGAGCTGCTTGAAAACCCTGAAATGCTTTTAATAGGAAAAGATCCTGTAAAGTCGTTGCTCGAACTGTAGTATGAAAATAAAATGGCTTTCCCTGCTATGCGTTATTGCATGGATAAGTTCCTGCACCAAAGAAGTGTCGGTGGAGCAGGACAATGACTCGCCGCCTGTGACGGATACGATCCCGCTGGCGGAAAATGGCGGTTTGCTTAAACGTTTGGTTTACCAATATGAGGGAGAAGAGGACTCTATGGTTGTCAGTTTTATATATGACAGTAATAACAGGATAACGGAAATAAGTGGCGTGAACGAAGGAACGGCTACGGAAGATGATGAAATGTATAGCTTCCTGGAAAAATTTCAGCGAAATGAAAAGGGATTTGTGAATAAGATGAAGATTGTAACTTACCTATACTACAGTGGACCCGACGATCCCCAACTGCATTGGACCGAAGATTTTGACCTGCATTATGATGATGCGGCTTCCACATACCGGTATGCTTTAGCAAAGGGTACAGGGGAATCGTATCCCATTAACGACAGCGTTGCATATGCCTACGGTACGGATGGACGTATAAAGACAGTGGCTGTATATCATTTTTTGGAGAACAATAATACCGCTCTGCTCGACAATGAGTTTGAATACGTGTATGACACCAAGGGCAATATCACCATTCGAAAAGCGTCCATAGTGAGGAATTCCGATAGGGAAGACTGGTTTACCAACAGGTTTGAATATGACGACAAGATCAACCCCATGAATTTCGGGGAGGAAATGCTGTTGGTCGGTGATTTCATGATTTCCATGCCCACCGTTAATAATGTTACAGTTTGCAATGATGCCGTTTATCCCGAAGACGGATATACGGTGCAGTACATCTACAACAGTCACAATAAACCTGTTTTGGCAACATGGCATTACAACAGCGGTGAAAAGATGACTTTTAAATATTATTATCTCAAGTGATGAGCGTATCAGAACTCGGGGTGCATTCTAAATTTTCGCCGGTTGGTGGTGCCTCACCATCCACAAAACTTATATATCAGCGGAAATTTGAAATACGCCCCGGCAGTATAGAAATAAAATGGCTTTCCCTACTGCTCTGTCTTATTGTATGGATAAGCTCCTGCACAAAAGAAGTGTCGGTGGAGCAGGATGATGACCCGCCTGTGAGGGATACGTCCACGACAAATACCGATAAGCCACTTTTAATAAGGACGGTGGATTATGAGGAAAAATATCCGGAAGATTCTGTAACTACTGACTATTATTATAACGAAAATAATAAATTGATAAGGATCAGGCAGCATACGGTGACTTCGCAAACGAATATCAGTTATGAGGATGATGAGCGGCTTATATATCGGAATAATGATGATATCATACAGCGGCTTACCGTAATGCATAGTCATTATGAAAGCAGTACTTTTATAAGAAAAGACAGTTCAGTGTATGATCTTGTATATGACCCTGTTTCAAAAAACGGTAAGTATGCCATCTATACTTCCAACTTTGATTATGCAGGAACTCCTTATTTTATCCGCGACAGTATAGTATATGCCTACAGTAATGACAAAATTGTGCTGATGCAGGTATTAAGAAAAGATGCGGTAAGTGGTATTTTCTTCGAAGCGGAAAGAAATGAATATGCATACGATGCGTCGGGCAATATCGTTACAACAAGAGGCAATGAAAACTATGATAATCAAGGCGACCCCCTGATAGAATATACGTATAGGTATGATGACAAGATAAACCCTTTTAATTTCGGAATGGAAGGCTTTTTATTTGGCGTAGACTCTTATTCCATACCCACGCCCAATAATATCTTAAATGTTGATGCTGGTCCGGATATATGCGTTTATACCTATAATGCGGATAACCTTCCAGTTGTACAGTCGTTCAACTCCGCTCCAAATGAGGGATTTAAACGTTATTTTAATTATAATAAATAGTTTACTCTAAACCTTTAAATACCACTTATGAAATTTTTCCGGCTTACACCGTTACTCGTGTTAATGGTGCTTGCGCTTTCCTGCAGTAAGGAAGAATCCTTTGAAAAGAAGAAGTCGGATACAGACAAGGAGGGCCCTCTGCTGGTAAAGGTAACGATGCAGTCTGTTGGCGTTTCGTACACCAGTGTGGTTACGCTGGCTTACGACAATAACAGAAAGCTGGTTAATGTAAAAAACAAGATAGAAGGGCAGGTGGATGAACCCTTTATGGAGCAGGAATCTGTTTATTACCGCAACGGAAAGGGTATTATTGAACGTTTGGTTGATATCGGGAATATTTATGATGAAGACCGCAACCTCCTGCTGAGAGACAGTGTAGTGTTGGATCTGTATCTTACGGGGATCGAACAATACCTGTATGGTATCAGAACTTCCTTAAATACTTCAGGTGCTAAAGTAAAAGACAGCATTATTTACACCTATAATAGCAAAGGACGCATAGCACAGGTTAAAATACTCAGGAAAAACCCCTACAGCAATGAGTATGCCGATGAACAGATTACTGCCTATGCTTATGATGATAAGGATAATATTACGATAATGACCATCCAGTTTGCTGTTAACGGGCAGGATCCACCCCAGGTGATCAATTTTTCGTACAATGATAAGCTTTCACCGATGAACTTTGGAGATGAGGCTTTTTTAAACGGGTTTGTGATGGATGGATTTAACTCACCACATTGTCTCATAGGTATCAACGATCTTACGGAGCCGGATAACTCCTGGAATATGAGCTATGAATACAATGACCTGAACAAGCCAGTGAAGGGTGTGTACAATAATCCTGTAACGCAGGAAAAGATCAACTACAGCTATTTTTATTAATAAGGCTCCCTTCTGCACTTAATTATTCATTTTTGCAGGGTGAGCAGGTATCATTCTTATCTTAATACTTCCGCTGAGATCATCAGGCGTTATGATGGTAGCATGCCGTTGTCCGTCTTTCTGCGATCTTTTTTTGCGGCCGATAAAAAATACGGGTCGAAAGACAGGAAACAGGTCGGTCATTTATGCTATTGTTATTACCGTACAGGTAAAATATCCCCTGACGGCGCACCTGCGAATGCCGGTGCCTTGCAGGCGCGTATACTGGCAGGCTTATTTTTATGCAGTTCGCAGCCGGATGAAATGCTGCGGCAGTTACGCCCTGCATGGAAGGAAAGCGTGCACCTTTCGGTAGAAGAAAAATGTGCAATAATAAACAGGAGCGACCACCCTGTAAATAATCCGGCACCTGCTCCCCACTACTCCCTTCTCTCTGTTTTCCCCTGGAAAGCGGCACTAAGTGAGGGAATGGATCATGTAGGCTTCTGTCGTTCCTTTTTTATACAGCCCGATCTGTTTCTCCGTATCCGTCCCGGGTTTACAGCAATAGTGAAGCAGAAGCTGGACGTTGCGGGGATACCATACCGGCTTATCTGTGAAAATTGCATCGCACTGGATAACGCCGCAAAAATCGATATCGTAATTGAGCCGGACAGAGAAGCCGTGATCCAGGATTACAGCTCACAGCAGGTAGCTGAATTTTTGAAGCCGTTGCAGGGAGATAAAGCGTTGAAAGTATGGGACTGCTGCGCAGCCAGCGGCGGAAAATCCATACTGGCGGCGGATTTGCTGAAAAATATGGATCTTACCGTATCGGACATACGAAAATCCATACTTATTAACCTGGAGAAACGTTTTGCTGCCGCCGGTATAAAAGCATATACTGCCAGGGTAATGGATCTCACCGCTTCCCATTCACTATTCACCATTCACCATTCATCATCTGCTCTCCATCCTTCCCTCTTTGATCTTATTATTTGCGACGCGCCCTGTTCCGGCAGCGGCACCTGGGCGCGAACGCCTGAGCAGTTATATTTTTGGAAGGAAGAAAATATATTGCATTATACCGCGCTTCAAAAAAAGATCCTTGCCAATATTATTCCCTTTATAAAGCCCGGCGGTTACCTCTTGTATATTACCTGTTCGGTTTTTCGACAGGAAAATGAGGAAATGGTAAATGATATGGAAAAAGGTCTTGGACTGCAGCCCGTAAAAATGGAAGTGCTGAAAGGGTACGATAAAAAAGCCGATACGATGTTTGCTGCCCTGCTTACCAGACCGCCTGTAGATTTGAAATTTGAGATTTGAAATGGATTGCCAGGACTATGAGCTGTGCGATCAGCTTCACTGCAACATTTCTCACGGCGTACGCGGGGAGGCAGCGTAAAGTATTCTTCTTTGCGATCGTTGTGTTAAACAATCCGGAAAGGGCTTTCGGCGATCAGCTATTCGCTGCAATTGTTTCTCGCGGCGTACGCGGCGGAGCAGCGCATATGTAAAATCCGAAATCCGTGTGCAAGGGAATAATATATAATGTATTGTCTTTGCCTGCCCGGGCAGGCGGGCGATCTTGCTCCTCTGCGTGAAACAATCCGGATATAAGCGCCAAGAGCCAAAAGATAAGATCCAAATAAATTTCAAATTCGAAAGCGACTGTGAGCTGTAAGATTCAGTGATCAGGGATGAGGAGGAGGGTGTAAAGAGTAAGGTGTAGGGCATAAGTATAAAACCTGTAACCTGCCTTCCCTGAAACTTGTAACCCTGCAACTTGAGACCTGCAATCTACTTCATCACCCTCACAATACGTTTATTTGTCCCATCGAAGTAATGCAGCCAGTAAACGCCCTGCGGCAGGCGGGTCAGGCTGTTGAATGACAGGAACTGGATCTCGTCCGTTTGTACGCTCATTACTTTTTCCATCAGCTTTCTGCCGGCAGCATCGTATAGTGAAAGCGTGATCTTGCCGTTTACCCGGGGGTTGAGCAGCACGGTGAGGGTATTGGTGAAAGGAACAGGATATGCTTTCAACCAGTCGCTGTTCAGTATGCGTTCTGCGTTTTGCAGTTGTCTTTTCTTTTCCAGTATTTCGTAGGCAATGCGCATATTGGGAATGCCGTATCCCACGCGATCGTTCGGGTGGTTGTATTGATCGGCACTCTTTTGTACGGCATCGGATATCGCCTGGCTGTTAAATTCGGGGAAGGCCTGCCAGAGGCAGGCAATAAGTCCTGCCAGGTTGGGGTTGGCAACAGAGGTTCCGTTGGCGCTCGAAGGATTGCCGTCGGTGCCTGCCACTACAGTCCCCCATCCCACGGAAGCCACGTTGGGTTTTATCCTTCCGTCGGAGGATGGTCCATAACTTGAAAATCCGGCTACCTCCCCGTTGCTGTTCACCGCTCCAATGGCGAGTACATGTTCCCCGTCTGCCGGGGCTAAAATATAATGCCAGCTGTCGCCGCCCGAATTGCCTGCGCTGTTGGTTACCAGTATCCCTTTCCTTGCAGCCCATTCTGCACCGCGGGTAATGATAGTGGAGCTGCCATTCATATCGGCATAGGTATAGTTTAAAGCAGGGTTGCTGAACGTGCTGTAGCCCAGTGAGGAAGTAATAAGGTCAACGCCCAGGCTGTCTGCCCTTTCGGCTGCAGCTACCCAGTTCTGCTCTTCAACGGGGTATTCGTTGGCTACATCTTCTGTTCTGAATAAATAAAAATTCGCTTTCGGCGCCGTGCCTACCAGCAGTCCCGGCCGGTTGGCAGCGATGGTGGAAAAGCAGATCATCCCGTGCGAGTGCTCTTCCGTAACGCTGCTTTTGTTGCCTACAAAATCCCAGGTGCCCAGTACCTGGTTGTTCAGCCGCACGCTGTCGAATGCCGGGTTGGTATCGTAATGATAAAAGCCTGCGTCTAAAATAGCGATCGTTATGCCTTCCCCCCTGAAGCCTTTGTTGTGCAGGAATTCTCCTTCGTGGATATTTACCTGCGCATACATACTGCCGTAATTATAGTGATCATTGATACCCTGAACCCGGTGCACCTTTTTTACAGGGCTTATCTTTATGCTGAATTTATTTGCAGGCTCTTTCATCCCGGCAGCTATCCTGGGGGCAATGACCGAAACCGATTGAACAAAGGAGAGCTGGTTTATATTTTGCAGCGTCTGGGGATCGGTGGTTTGTATGAGTACCTGGTTCAGCCATTTGGATACATTGAGTATGCTTACCGTGCCGGTCTGGCGTATGCTGTCTAAATAAGCCGGGGTAATGGGGAGGTCGGAACTGTCAATGACGATCTGCTGCCGTATTCTTCTTGCTATGGCTTTATCGGATAAATACGCGGCAGGATTATTCAGGGAATAGGGATTATTATCTTTATTCTTTAAAACGATAATATACCGTGAAGATTGGGAATAGACATTGGTCCAGGCAAATGCCGGGAAAAAAATGAACAATACTGCTATTTTTTTCATGAGCTGATCCAGATTAGGTGGTGTCGGCTAATTGTGCTCAATCATCTTTAGCTTAATACCGTAGCCGTCATAAGAAAAATTACCATAGGTGGTATCGCAGGTCATATAACCGCCCATTGTTTTAGCCAGTGAGTCGCAGTCGATATCGTAGGGACAGGGGGTGTTCCCGCTTTGTCCGGGCACTATCACCCGGCAGTTTTCCTGGGTGCGGGCACGTTCGTATTGCCAGTATATGAAATCTTTGTACACCAGTCCGATATCTTTTCCGTATACTTCCCTGCTGAATATTTTCGCTGCTATGTTGTTAGGAAAAGCTTCAGGATCGCCGGTGGAATAATCTTCCTGGTTCACTGTAATACTGTTTGCTACATCCAGCCCTTCTTCGGTAAAAGGCTGCTCTACATTGGCATAGGTATAATCCCAATAAGCCAGGTAGTTCAGTTGATCTGCGGCCTGTATATAAGCGTTCCCTTTCCAGGCATACCACTCTCTCACAGGGTTGACCAGTTTGATATACCGGAGATTATTTTCTACTACTTCAATGGAGTTTGGAAGGAGGGTAACCATAAAAACTGCATTATCTTCCCAGGGTTTATGTCCCTCCACATCCCTGATCATCCTGCGTATCCTATAGCTGCGGCGTCCCTCGTTATCCGTCATTTCGGCATCCACAATATCCTTTACCTGGTGGCTGCGTATTTCTTTGATGCTCCCATAGTTGAGAAAAACAGTAGAGTCTAAATGATAGGTGATATACCTGCCGACTTCGAGAGGGAAATAGTTCGAAACAGGTGTGGGAGTAAACGATGCTGTTTCTTTTGTGCAACGCTGCAAGCCCAGGAGGGCTGGTATTGCCAGAACAAGAAAAAGAAAATGGCGGCTTCTGCTCATACACAAAGATTAGAAAAAAGCTGTAATCCTGACAGGGATAAAGTGGTTTCTATCCATTAAAAATAAAAACCGGAAGCAGCTTCCCGATCCCTAACGTCCTGACTGTCTTTTTATTGCAGGGTAGTGCTCCGTTTAAGGGATGGGTTTATCCCCTTTGTATGATCCCTCCTCCGATTACATCGTTGCCTTCGTAAAATACGGCGCTTTGCCCGGGAGCAATACCTTTTACATTTCCCTTAAATTCCACTTTAATGCCTTTTTCGTAGCTATATAACAGGGAAGAGGCTCCTTTATCTTTATACCTGATTTTAGTGATAACTTCCACGCCGTCCGTAATACCGTCATATTTCAGCCAGTTCAACTTTCCCACCAGCATTTCCTGCCGGTTCAGGTCCTCCTCATCACCCAAAACAACCGTGTTGGTTTCGGGTATGATCCGGGTAACATAGGCTGGCTTGCCCAATGCGATGTCCAGCCCTTTACGCTGGCCTACCGTATAAAAAGGATACCCCTTGTGTTTGCCGATAATATTCCCTGCCATATCGGTAAAGTTACCTCCGTTTACGCTTTCTTCCAGTCCGTCTACCCTGCGTTTCAGGAAGCCCCGGTAGTCATTGTCCGGTACAAAGCAGATCTCGTAGCTTTCGCTTTTTTTTGCCAGTTCGGGGTAGCCGTAGTCGAGCGCCATTTGCCGGATCTCTGGCTTGCGGTATTTACCCAGCGGCAAGATCGTTCGGCTCAGCAGATCCTGCTGCAGTCCCCAAAGCACATAGCTCTGGTCTTTGTTTTCATCAATGCCTTTACTGATATAATACCGCCCGTTGGAATGCCGGTGTATGTTGCCATAGTGCCCTGTGGCAATATAGTCGCAGCCCAGGGCATCGGCCCTTTTCAAAAGTGCCCTCCACTTAATGTGGGTATTGCACATCACGCAGGGGTTGGGCGTGCGCCCTGCCAGGTATTCTTCCACAAAATTTTCGATCACGGCATCGCCAAACTCACTTCGTATATCAAGAATATAATGTGGGAACCCGTGCTCTACTGCCGCCATCCGTGCGTCGTTAAAGCTATCCACGTTGCAGCATCCGGTTTCTTTTTTACTGCTGCCCGAGCTGGCATAGTCCCATGTTTTCATGGTAATACCCACCACTTCGTATCCTTCGTTGTGGAGCATAAGCGCCGTAACGGTACTGTCTATACCGCCGCTCATCGCCACCAACACTTTTCCTTTACGGCTCATAATTAGGTTTAAATTAGCCTGCAAAGGTACGAAGCATTGGGCAATCGGCAATCTCTTGGTGCTTCATTCATACAAATGCAGTCTGACTTTCCTTTCGCCGGGTGCCGACCGCATTACTTCGACTTATCCGGGAAGGCAGGGATCGGCGGTACGCTTTTAGGCCCCGGCTCCTGCAGCTTTTTCTGCAATTCTTCGATGGCTCTCTGTAGCTGTGCATCCCTGCCCAGCCATTCCTGGTGCGGATCGTTGGCCACTTCAATATCCGGATCAACGCCATAGCCTTCGATAACGAATTTTGACCCGTCTGCCGCGAAGTGGGCAAATTCGGGTTTGCGAAGGTCGCCGCCATCAATAAATGGAAGCGAGCCGCGTATGCCCACAACGCCTCCCCATGTGCGCTGTCCGATCAATGGTCCGATCTTATAGAACTGGAACTGGTAAGGAAAAAGGTCCCCGTCGGAAGCGGAATACTGGTCGATCAGGCAAACCTTAGGACCTACCTGCGCATCGGGCTTAATACCTGCTGTTTTGTTGTTGCGCATCATAGTGCCCAGCGCCGGCTCACGCCGTAAGCGCTCGATGATCATAGGGCTCACGTTGCCCCCGCCATTGCCGCGATCGTCGATGATCAATGCCTCTTTGTCTAACTGCGGATAGAAGTAACGGGCGAACTGGTTCAGACCTTCCGGTCCCATGTCGGGAATATGAAGGTACCCGATCTTTCCTCCCGAAGCCACGGTTACCTTTGCAATGTTTTGTTGCACCCATTCGTGGTAATATAGCGGAGACTCGTCGGCAATGGACTTTACGTAGTATTTATTTGCTCCTGCTGCCGACGGTTTTGAATTGAGGGTGAGCTCTATCACCTGGTTGGCCTTACCCACCAATGCCTCATACAGGTTCGATAGCCGGCTTACATCGTTGCCATTGATGGCGATAATAAAGTCACCTTTCCGGGCTGTGACACCGGGAGCTCTTAAAGGTGATGTTAGTGTTTTGTCCCAGCTTTCCCCTGACAGGATGGAGTCTATTTTATAGTAACCGCTTTTATCACGGGAGAAAGTGGCTCCCAGCATCCCCAGCGGGATGCGTTTTACCTCCGGCCGGTCGCCACCATTTACATAGGTATGCCCGATGCTTAGTTCTCCTATCATTTCGCCAATGATATAAGTGAGGTCATTGCGGTGATTTACGTAAGGAAGCAATACTGCATATTTATCATGGATCGTTTTCCAGTTCACGCCATGCATATTAGGATCATAAAAATAATCGCGCATCTGCCGCCAGCTCTCATCAAATATCTGCTTCCATTCGGCATGCAGATCGGTATGGGTTTTCAATCCATCGAGATCAAGCTTGTGCTTAGGTTCAATTTTGATCTTCCCCAGGTCTTCTATAAAGTAATCGCTATCTTTTTTGAACAGTATCTTTTTCCTGTCGTCGCTTATATCATATCCCGATACAGGGCCTAAGTCGGTTTCTTTTTTGTCTTTAAGATCAAAATAACGGAGTGAAGGCGCAGAGCGGGTGAAGGAAGCCATATAGTAAACTCCGGTTTCTACGGCTACGATTCCCCAGTAATTACCCGGTGTGACAGGGAGGCTTTCTATCCGGTCAGTCAACCCGTTTTCGTCAACCCGTACAGCAACAGGCTGATCATTTTTATTGTCTTCTTTTTTACTGTTGTCTTTTTTCTCCTGTCCTGTTTTGGACGCTACGCTCTTGTCTTCCTCTTTTATTGTCACTTCATCATTTTCTGTTGCAAAGTAAGATGTGGCGCTATCGGACAGGCGCACCATATACGGCTTGCTCATATCTATATAGGCGTGATTCCATTCTGTGTTGCTGTATATAGGATTGAAGTCCCTTTCTGAAACGAAGTACAACCACTTGCCATCGGGGCTGAAAACGGGTTGTCCGCTATTGTACCACTCATCTGTTACAGGAACATTTTTTTTCGTTTCAATATTATACAGCCTTACTATATTAAAGCGTCTTGCTTTTCCGGGTTGCGTGTAGGCGATCCATTTGCTGTCGGGCGCCCAGCCGTACTCGCTTATCTCCAGGTCGTCGGAATGGGTGATCAGGGTTCTGGCTCCGGTAGCGGCATTGATATAATAAAGATCCTGCCCGCGATCTGCCAGCAACAGCCATTTGCTGTCGGGGCTCCATACCGGCATGAACTTATAGCTTCCTCCTCCTTTAGTAAGCTGCTTTGCAGGCTCGCTGCCATCCTGCCGCTGTATATACAATTCGTCTTCTCCTGTTTTGTCGCTGATATAGCTTATCCATTTGCCATCGGGGCTCCACGCCGGGTTCCTGTCGTGCGCCCCGCTGCTTTGGGTAAGGTTGCGGGTAACGCCGCTTTTTTCAGGAACGGTAAATATATCTCCCCTCGCGCTGAAGATCGCCCGTTTCCCGTCGGGCGACAGGGCAAACCCTTCTACAAATTTAGACGCATCGACCTGCTTGCTGCGGCCGGATGAAAGGTCTTCCGCAAAGCGGATATTGACTTTTTCCGTTTTACCGCTGTTCAGGTCGTAGAGATAAATATAGCCGGCGTTCTCGAAAGCGATGGCATCATCACCCAATGAAGGGAACTTACAATCGTAGGTATCAAAGTCAGTCACTTTCCGGGTTTGCTTTGTTTGGGTATTGTATTCAAACAGGTTCATGATGCGATCCCTGTCGCTGAAAAAAAAGATACTGTTGTTGTGGTACATCGGGAAAATATCCTGTGAAGGGTGGTGGGTGATATTTTCCGATTGCCCGCTTTTTATATCGTACAGCCATATATCATCGGCCATCCCCCCCTTATAATATTTCCATGTTCTGAACTCCCTGAATACCCTGTTCATGGCGAGCTTTGAGCCTTCAGCATTATAGCTGCACCAGCTAGCTACCGAAAAAGGAAGCTCCTCGCTGAGGTCTCCGTTCAGTGGTGCTTTATAGAGTTCCCCTTTGAAAGGGTTGAATGAGGAACTGCGTCCACGATATATAACTGATCGATCATCGGGTGTCCAGCCCATTACAATATTGTTGGGTCCCATCCTGTCGGATACATCATCGCGGCTGATGGTAGCAGTATAAGTGATCCGCCTGGGTATTCCTCCCTGCGCGGGCATCACATACACTTCCGTATTACCGTCGTATTGTGCCGTAAAAGCGATCTGTTTTCCGTCGTGACTGAAACGGGGGAATATTTCATAACCTGTGTCTGTAGTCAGCTTTCTTGCCGTGCCACCGTTTCTCGCTACGGTATACAGATCGCCGGCATAGGAAAAGATTACCTGGTTACCGTGTACTGCGGGGAAGCGGAGTAACCGTGCTTCCTGTGCGTATAAGAAATTACAAATAATGAACAGGCTGGATAGGATCAGCAGAAATTTTCTCATAATATACCATTGATACTATGAAATTAAGAAATAATGTGGTTTGGCAGGAAGTGTAACATTGCGATAACAAAAGCGGATATGGGTGCGGATCAGGTAATTGATGTGAAGGTAGAAGGCGAAAGGTGGAGGGTAGAAGGCTGCGCCTAACTGAAGTGGGTTGGCATTTTCTGAATAGTGAAAAAAGACTACCATCCTCTTTTCGTCATTCACCTCAGCATTTATTATCGTGAAAGGTGAGACGATAAAGGAGAAAGAAGTGTTCCGAGCTTATTCTGTATCTAACTCTTGCTGATCTGATCTTTCCTGTAATATATGTAATCCATAATTTCTCGCCCGTCTGACCAGATTATTCGGACAGGCAGCGTGCGCAACGGAGCAGCGTATACGACGCGTACCCCTCTTTGGGATTTTCCTCTTTGAGTGTTTTTTGTAAAGCCTTAAAAATGGTGGGTATGTGACCGCCGCGTCGCTGCTTCGCTGTTAGCGCCGCGAGAAAAATTTTGTTTTCAACCGGTTACAAATCACCATTCACCTCTCTCCATACTTTATTTTTTCCTGTCGCTCACTACAAGGTTATACCTGATATAGAGCTGGAAAGCCTGGTTACGCGCCTGGGTGGGAGGCAGGCTGTTATTGATGCGGAGATCAACAAAAGGTTGTAAGGCCTGGTTATAGCGTACACCGAACATAAAGCGGTTATAGTAATAATTGGCATCAAAGAGATAGCGCCATTCCGATCCGTTGATCCTGGCAGATAAGGAATCATCCTTTAGCTTCAGTGTTTCGGAGCGTAATAAGGTATTACCCGGGGAACGTTGCTCCATATCGGCCAGCCCGCTGTTGAATGATGAGAATTGCAGTCCGCTGCCTACATAAAAGTTCTTTACCGGGCTGTAATAAAAGCTTACCGGCATATTAAAATAGTAGAGCTTACGTAAATATATGTTTTCGGTGTAGCCCATGTTGCTCATAGGAACAGAAAGCGTTTTTTGGGACAGCAGCAGGGAAGGTGTTGCCTGCGGTGCATTGAACTGGAATTCTCCCAGCAGGTAGATCCTGTTGGTTACATGCAGCTGCAGGTAAGGCGAAGGAATATAGTCGGTGATGAGATTTTTACCTGTCGCCGAATTATAATGATAGGGCTGCTGGGCCGCAACGGCGATATTCTGGTAAGGCGCTATGCCTGCCGCAAACCAGCGATCAGTGCTTTCGCCCCAGAAGGAATGATAGGTTCGATAGGATTTTGCCAGTTCTTTTTCCTCCTTTCTCTCCTGCCGCTTCATTTCACGGAGCAGGGCTTTTTGTTTGGTGCTTATATCGGGCAGGGCAAATACGTAGGCAGGCACCGTTAACGTACCGGGCGCATTTGAGCCTAATATGTTTTTCCGGCTGCTGTGATCAGCGGTTTCTGTGTATATTGACTGATAACCGGCTGTAACAGGTAATGCGGGAGCATCGGCTATATTATTTTTATAGTAACTGTAAGCCAGATCATCCCGGATACTATTGCCGGGAGCCGTGGTGGTTTGCAGGTTATCTTTTTCTTGGGAAGCAATAACATGTTGCGTTGCTGCATCCTCTTCCGGCATCATTTCCCGCAGTTCGTTTGCAGAGAGATCCCCTTTACTGTTTGTGTTCGTATTTAAGGGGGTATCAAAAGTATTTCCGGCATTATTGAAAGTCTTTGGTTGTTGTATTCCCTTTTCCCCGGATGCCTTACGCCCGTCTGCCAGTGCCTGATCCCCCTGTATTTCTATGGGAGATATATTTATATCCCGTGCGTTAACAGCACCTGTTGCATCGATACTTTTTTTATCCGCATTGCCCTTGCTTAGACCGGAAGCAGATAGGGGATCTGTAGCAGGTACGGGTGCAGAAGATACCGTGCCGGCATTTTTTATATCGCCGGTAGGCTGAGCCGCTGCTGTTGTGTTTTTATCACCCGAGGTTGTAGTATAAATGATCCCCCAGGTTCCGGCAAGCATTGCCGTAATAATAATGATTGTTTTCCACCATTTACCGCCTCCTCTTTTGCTGCTTCCGTGTAATGGTAAGGCAGCGTCTAGCTTCGTCTTCATTTGCTGCCACGACATTTCCTGGTCGGGCAACTGCAAATGCTGCAGCTTTTCCGCAATGAGTTTCTCGTATGGCAGTTTTCGGTTCATTATACTGTGTGTAGGGATTTTAATAGTTTCTGCATCAGGCGTCTTGCTTCACTGAGGTGCCATTTGCTTGTGCCTTCGCTGATGCCCATCAGGGCACCGACCTCTTTATGCGTAAAACCCTCCATGATATACAGGTTAAAAACGGTTTGGGTGGCAGGAGGCAGCTTCCTCACCAGATGAAGCAATTCCTGCGCATTTAATCTGCTCACCGCTTCGCTGTCGATAAAGGGTTCTGCGGCTTTTTCGATCTCTACCTGCCTGCTGTATTTGGCATTTTGCCGTATAAAATCTATCGCGCTGTGGATCATGATGCTTCTTATCCAGGTATACAGGCCGGCTTTGAGCGGATCAAACCTGTACATATTTTTATATACTTTCAAAAAGCCGTTGTGCAATACTTCCACCGCATCCTCTTCATTACACGTATAGCGCATGCATATAGACATCATCGACACATAGAACTGTTTATACAAAAGCTCCTGTGCTGCCCGGTCGTTGTTAATACATCCTTTGATCAGGTCAATATCTGCAGAGGTATTACTCAATTCCTTTTTGATTTTTAATGCCCTGCCCGGATAAAAATGCTTTAAGGCGTGATTTTCGAGAGGTAAGATAAAGATATTGTTGCTTATACCATACACATTGACCTGTTTTTTAAACGATTATAACACTATTTAAACATGAGTTATTTTCCGGTAACATATACGGCTGAACGGGGTAAAAGGGTTGGTTCAGAAGGAAAAAACCGTAGCGGTATGGGGGTAAGTGAGCCGGGCGCTTTTGCGGTCTCCGCCTACCCGGGCATGCATGATATTTACCTGTTCTTTTTTGTATTCGTAGAGGAGGTCATTGAACACCTCAATATTTTTTACAGGGGGAATATCACCTGCCGAAAGATAGCACCAGGCGGCCTCTCCTTCTATTTCATATCCTATAAAGCGTAATGATACCGGGTTGTTATCTGCCTTTACCCGGAAATGCTTTCCGATATATCCTGCTATCTGCCTGTCCAGGGTCGCTTTGTCTGCGGGATGGTAGAGGTCAGCTTTGGTATGGTACATCTCTTTTAAAGCGTTTTCAAGATCGTCGGTAAATATTTTGCAGGCCACCTGTATCTCCTTATCGGGCTGGCTGTACCCGATTTCTGTTACACTTACATAATAAGGATGAGCCTTTTCGTAAGCAGGGGTAAAAAACAGGTTTCCTGCGGTAAAAAGGAGCAATAGCAGTGATCTGTATAAAGCAGGAGCCGTCATTCAATGATTTTTTGCCGGTACAAAAGTCCGTTTTATTTTAATACTTTTAGCACTAAAGCAATATGCCGGCATGAATGACTTTTTATTTTATTTCAGGGAAGGTATTTATCACATTACAGATATCAGGGGGTACGATCATATTTTATTTGTAGCGGCCCTCTGCCTGCCCTACCTGCTGAAAGACTGGCGTAAGATACTGGTGCTGATCACGGCTTTCACTATCGGTCATTCCGCCACACTGGCATTAAGCATATACAATAAAATACTGGTACCCAGTTCGTGGATAGAGTTCCTGATCCCGGTTACCATAGTCATTACCGCCATAGAAAATATTACGGTAAGGAAATTTGATTTTAAAAAAGCGAATATCCGGTATGCTTCGGCGCTCGTTTTCGGCTTAATACATGGCATGGGCTTTTCCAATTACCTGCGCAGCATGATGGGGAAGAATGAAAGCATTTTTGCCCAGTTGCTGGCTTTCAATATAGGGCTTGAGATCGGGCAGTTGGTCATTGTGGCGATTGTTATACTTGTGGCGTTTATATTTGTATATATATTTAAAGCGCCGCGCAGGGAATGGGTGCTGTTTGTGTCGGGAGGCATCTTTGCCATCGCCTTACTAATGGCTGTCGAACGGTCTGCGGAATTATAGCTTCCATGCAGCGCCTGGACTGCAAATGGTAAAGTAAGCAGGATCCTTATTCCTTTTGCTTCACCTTCGGACTTTGATATGCATTTTCATGCATCGGAAATAATAACCGTTATTAAAAACTGTAAATACAATACGAATGAAATGCTTTTTATTGGGTTGTGCATTGTTCATGATCTGCGGATTTGCCGATGCCCAGCCGCTCAGTAACCCCGGTTCAAATCATGGCAACAGGTTTGAGCAGTTGAGCTACCTGCTGCCTACCCCCAATGAATACCGCGCGGCCAGCGGCGCCCCCGGTCCGAAGTACTGGCAGCAGCGTGCAGATTATGATATCAGCTGTGAGCTGGACGAGGCTAACCTGAAGCTTACCGGTTCAGAAACCATCACCTATTACAACAATTCACCCAACCCGCTCAGTTACCTGTGGATCCAGTTAGATGAAAACATTCATGATCCCGGCAGCGACAACAACCGCAATACCAGGTCGGCAATGAAGCCGATGATGAGTCATAGCGAGATCATGGATCTTGAAACCTGGCGAAAAATGGAAGACTATGGAGTAAAGATCACCCGCGTGGCGGCAGGAGGTAAAGATCTACCCTATATTATCAATCATACCATGATGCGGATTGACCTTCCTGCCGACCTGTTGCCGGGGCAGAAATTCGTATTCGGGATAGACTGGAACTATAATATCCCCGACCGTTATTACCAGTCGGGACGCGGCGGATATGAATATTTTCCTGAAGATGGCAATCATGTGTTTACGATGAGCCAGTGGTACCCGCGTATGGCTGTATATTCCGATTTCCAGGGATGGCAGAACCTCCAGTTCACAGGTGGTGCTGAGTTTGCCCTCACCTTTGGGAACTTTAAGGTAAAAATGACCGTTCCCGGCGATCATATTATCGGCGCCACCGGCGAATGCCGCAATTACAGCCAGGTGTTAAGCCCGGCTCAATATAAGAAATGGCAACAGGCACAATCCGTGCAACAGCCGCTTGAGATCGTTACGCTGGATGAAGCCATCGCTAATGAAAAAGACAAAGGCGCAGGTAAAAAAGCATGGATCTATGAAGCGCAGAACGTGAGGGATTTTGCATGGACGGCTTCCCGGAAATTTATATGGGATGCCATGCCGGTAATGGTGGAAGGCAAAAAGGTGATGGCAATGAGCTATTATCCTAAAGAGGCATACCATCTGTATAGCAAGTACTCAACTAAAGTAGTGGCGCACACCATTAAAACCTATTCGAAGCATACTATACCCTATCCTTACCCGGTAGCCATTTCCGTGGAAGCTTCCAGCGGTATGGAATACCCGATGATCTGCTTCAACTACGGGAGAACAGAAAAAGACGGTACCTACAGCGAAGCCATAAAATACGGTATGATCAGCGTGATCATACATGAAGTAGGGCACAACTTCTTTCCTATGATCGTGAACAGCGATGAAAGACAGTGGTGGTGGATGGACGAGGGGCTGAATACTTTTTGCCAGTTCCTAACCGAGCAGGAGTTTGATAACAATTATCCGTCGCGCCGCGGCCCGGCCTATCTTATCGCAGACTATATGAAGCTGCCGAAAAATGAGCTGGAGCCGATCATGACAATGGGCGATAATCTGCTGAGCGTTGGCTGGAATGCCTATGCCAAGGCGGCTACGGGACTTAATATTTTGCGTGAGACCATTATGGGACGTGAGCTGTTTGACTATGCCTTTAAGCAATATGCCCGCCGCTGGGCGTTTAAGCATCCTACGCCCGCCGATCTTTTCAGAACGATGGAAGATGCGAGCGGAGTGGATTTAGACTGGTTCTGGAGGGGCTGGTGGTTTGGAACAGAGCCTGTGGATATTGCGCTCGACAGTGTAAAATGGTTTAAGATGGATGCTCCCGGGAATGCCGGGGCGTTGAAGAAAAATGATTTTGTGCATATCGGCCAGCGCCGCAATAAAGAAGATGCCGCTATTACTTTTGCAACCGATGCCGATACGGCGCTTCGCGATTTTTATTATTATCATCCGAAGGCGGATGAACAGCGCAGTGCAGCCATAAAAGATGTGCAGGTTCAAAAAGATCCTGTGAATGCTTCGAAGTGGAGCAGCAAAAATTTTTATGAGCTGCATTTTTCCAATAAAGGCGGTATGGTAATGCCGGTGATCATGGAGTGGACCTTTAAAGACGGATCGAAGGAAGTGGATCGCGTGCCTGTAACGGTATGGCGGTTGAATGAAGAGCGGTTTACCAAGGTATTTATTAAAGATAAAGAGGTGGCTGCCATCCGGGTTGATCCCTACCGCGAAACTGCAGATATTGATGAAGGGAATAACATGTGGCCGGCAAAGGAACTGCCCAGCCGTTTCCAGTTGTTTAAGGTAGGACAGCTTTCAGCAAGAGGGGCCAGCGCCGGAGGTAATGCGATGCAGGATGCCAGGCAACAGGAGAAACGATGATCTGCTGGGGTGATTGAGGGAAGCATTCATTAGTAGAAAGTGTGCGGGCATTCAAATAAGGGTCCGCGAGAGGGATGCATACACCGGTGCGTAGAAATTAAATTATGTGAAATCGCACGCTTTAATAAAAATTACCTGCACGATCAGATGCCGGATACTATTTTTTATACCTTCACCTAAAAACATGAAAATGAAAATCATCACCATGCTGCTGACCTGTGTTACGATCCATTTTACCGTTTCCGCCCAGGTGCAATGGGGTATAAAAGGGGGAGGGAATCTGTCGGCAATGCTGCTTAAGGATGAAACCGGATATATCAGGGTAAAATTGCGGCCGGGATTTCATCTTGGAGGTACGGCAGATCTGGCGCTCTCAGATAAGTTTTCTTTCCAGCCTTCATTACTATTGACCAGCAAGGGATTTACGATAGATAAAAGTGGGGGAGCCCCGTATCTCTATGGCGTTGACAAAATAAAATTTACCAGCTATTATATAGAATTGCCGGCGAACTTTCTTTTCAGGCCGCAGGTGGGAAATGGTAAAATGCTTTTGGGAGCCGGGCCATATATCGCTTATGGGCTTGGCGGGCATTGGAAGGCTGAAGCAAACGGCATGGGGATAACAGGGAAGCTGAAATTCCTGAACGACTACTCCGATAACGACTCTTCTCTTGGCGGTAACAGCAGGAAGATACCTTATACCAAACCTTTTGATTTCGGGGCTAATATTCTTATCGGGTATGAATTCCATAAAAATCTTTATTTCCATCTTAACGGGCAATTGGGTTTATTAGACATTGATCCGTCATATAATGGGATAAGTGATGAGACAAGCTCCGTAAAAACAGCACAGGGTGGTCTTTCTATCGGGTATAGATTTTAAGAGACAGGGTATCGCCTGATCATGCTCCTGTTGGTGTCTGTGCCGGGCTTGTTTAGTCCGGGACAATATTTTACAGGGTGTTGAAGTTTTTATAAAACAGATATTATTATAACGTATAACTAATGGTATGAAAAAAGCACTCCTTTTCCTGACCTGCCTGTTTTTTTTCTCCGCTTATGCACAGGATAAAAAATTCATTTTCAAGCTTGGTGCCGAGTATGGTTTGCCCAAAAAAGCGGAAGACCTGAGTTTCTTCGGTAATGAAACAGATGGTATTGTAAATTTCTCGCTAAAGAAAGATGAGCTTTTCATCACCCGGTTTCACCCCAAAACACTGGCGTTGACGTACGAAAGACAAGTAGACCTTGGAAATGTACGGAACATGAACAGTGAAATGATCGTGTCTTTTGACAACCGTTACTACTGGCTGAGAAGTGACTGGGATAAGGACAGGGAAAAGGAGATCCTGTATTCAAACCAGGTAGATGTAAAAACCGGTAAGTTAGACGGTGCCTCAAAAAAACTGATAGAAACTAAAAAGCTGGCGGGAGATGTGGCCATGACGGGGCTGTACCGCTATAAAAAAGTGAATAAGTATCAGATCAATTACAATGCCGATAAAACAAAGCTCCTGGTTACATACAGGGTGGCGCCCGAATCCAGGAAAGATAAAAACAGCTATGATATAATTGGTGTATACGTGTTCGACAATAAAATGGAGAAAATATGGGGGAAAGAGTTTACAATGCCCTATACCGAAGCGGTAATGGATAATGAAGATTTTGCGCTTGATAAATATGGGAATGCATATTTGCTGGCAAAAGTGTACACTTCCGGATCCAGGAAAGAAGTGGATAAAGAAACGGGAAAGCCTGGTTATCACCTGGAAGTATTTAAGTTTACCGATGCGAATGAACAGGTGATCCATGCACGCATTTCCGTTGGAGACGCATTTATCAGGAAATCTTCCCTGGTTGAAAATGCCAATGGAGACATCGTAATAGCCAGCACGTATGGCAACAAAGCAAAAGGCGGAGGAACTGCCGGTTTCTTTTTGGAAATACTCGGTACAGACGGGAAAATTGCAGATTATCACAAAGGGAAGTATCAATTCCCTAAAGAGGAGTTGGAAAAATTTGAAAATGCTTCCCGCCGCAGGAAAATTGAAAGAAAAGAAGATTATGAAGCGGGGAATCTGGTGGTTAGGGATATTGTGATTGAAAAAGACGGCAGTGTGTTAATTGCCCTGGAAGAGTTTTTTATAAAACAAAATATCAGTTACGACGGAAGAACCCAGCGTTACTATAATACCTATTATTACAATGATATTCTGGCAACGAAGATTGATGCTCAGGGGAATTTTAAGTGGTTTTGTAAAATCCCCAAGTTCCAGCGTGGTACAAACGGGAGAGGTACGATGAGTTTTAAGCTGATCAGTGATGCAACAGGATATTATTTTTTATACCTGGATAATCTGAAAAACCTGAACCTTGGTGAGGGAGAAACGCCGAAGGTGCATGTAGACGGGTTGGGAGGACAGGTATTTGTGAGTAAAATAGATAATGCCGGAAAAGTAAAAAAAGAAGTTGTGTTCAATACCCGTTCAGAGGATGTAATGATCTTTCCTACCGAGTTCACCAAAATCAATGACAACCAGTTTATCGGCCGGGCAAGGATCAAAAAAACACTATTCCAGCCACTTTTGATTACAGTGAAATAAAGCCGGGAACATCGTATGACTATAATTCTAAGAGTAGTACCCCGCACGCTGCTCCGCTGCGGGAAAAATTAAAATAATAGCCGTTAAGCTCATTCCTCGAAATACACCCTTTGCACCCGTTGCGATATACCGGTCATGATTTCGTAAGGAATGGTTTGTGCCCATTGGGCAAGCTGCGTAACCGGTAGGCCTTCTCCAAAAAGGATCACCTCATCGCCTTCTTTTACGCCCGCTATGCCGGTAATATTGATCATCGTCATGTCCATGGCGATATTACCTACAACTGGCGCCAGCTTACCGTTCACCAGCACGCTGCCGGCGCCATTGCCCAGGTTGCGGCGGAAGCCGTCGGCATAGCCGATGCGTATAGTGGCAATAGTGCTTTCTTTTTCGATCTTCCCTTTACGGCCATATCCCACTGTTTCTCCCGGCCTGATCGTTTTGATCTGTGCAATGGTGGTTTTTAATGTGGCTGCTTCTCTCAGTGTAAGGATGTCCGATGCGCTGCTGTCTGCACCATATAAGCCGATACCCGGTCGCACCATATCAAAATGCAGATCGGTATGACGGATGATCGCTGCCGAATTGGCAATATGGCGGAGGAAAGGATAGGGTAGTGCTTCCTGTAATATGGTGCAGGCTTGCATATATTGATCAGCCTGGCGGCTGGTAAAAGCATCCAATGTGGGGTCTTCGCTCCCCGCAAGATGGCTGAATACAGACTGAACGGTAAAAAGATCATTGCCGGCAAGCATTTCGGCCAGGGCGGCTGTTTCATGAAGTTCAAAGCCCAGGCGGTGCATCCCGGTATCGATCTTCAGGTGTACGGGGTAGTGTTGCAAGCCCTGATCCTGTAGGAAATTTCGGAAAGAGTACAGGATGTTAAACGAAAACAGTTCCGGCTCCAGGTTATTTTCCGTTATAGCATGATAGCTGCTCTCCTCGGGGTTCATCACCATAATGGGAAGGCTGATGCCCGACTTTCGTAATTCAACCCCTTCGTCAGCATAAGCAACTGCGAGGTAATCCACCCCGTTGAGCTGCAGGATATTGGCTATTTCGAAGCTGCCGCTGCCATACGAAAAAGCCTTCACCATGGCCATTATTTTGGTGGAGGGCTGCAGCAATTGCTGGTATTGCTTAAGATTGTGCACAATGGCTGTGAGATTTACCTCAAGCACGGTTTGATGTACTTTCTGCTCAAGTAAAGCGCTGATGCGCTCAAAGCCGAACGCCCTTGCTCCTTTTATCAGTATGGTTTCATTGTGAAAGCGGCTGCTGTGAAAATGCTGTATAAAATCATCTGTGGAAATAAAAAATGCGGTATCATCACAAACCTGACGGAATAGGGACTGATATTCCTGCAGCTTCGTGCCTATGCCAATGAACCGGCTTATTCCTTTTTCATACAATGCATTGGCTATCTCGGTATACAATTGGCTTCCTGCTATGCCGGTTTCAAAAAAGTCGGAGAGAATAACCGTGTGCCTGTGGTGCTGCTGCTGTTGCTGCAAAAAGTCAAGTGCTATCCTTAAAGAGCTGAGATCGGCGATGTAGCTGTCGTTGATAACAGTGCAGTTATTAATGCCCTTCTTCAGCTCCAGCCGCATACCTACCGGCTTCAGCAACTGTATCCTTTGCGCTATAGTGGAAACAGGATACCCGAGCTTCCATAACACACAGCAGCAGGTAATGGCATTTTCAATAGCAGCGTCGTCGGTAAAAGGGATACGAATGGTGAAGGGTGAAGGGTGAAAGGTGAAGGGTGAAGGGTGAAGGGTGGAGGGTGGAGGGAGAGGCGTCTTTGCCATCTCCGCTTCGTTTACTTCAAGATGGATAGTGGTATACGCCTCTTCCTTGTTAATACCGGTTATCCTAACAGTGCAATGTGCCTGCTTCCCCCAAAAAAAACAGGGAATGCCCGAAGCCTTAATGGCTTCAACGGTCAGCGGGTCATCGCCGTTGGCTACCATCCATTGCGCCTGCGGGAATAGCCTGATCTTTTCGGCTATCTTTTGCTCCCGGCTTTCAAAGTTTTCGCTGTGCGCATCCCCGATATGTGTAAGTACACCGATCGTGGGTTGGATGATTTTTTGCAATGCCTCCATTTCTCCCTGCTGGGAAATCCCGGCTTCAAATATGCCGAGCGTATGAGTGCTGCTCATTTGCCATACGCTTAATGGCACGCCGATCTGTGAGTTATAGCTTTTAGGGCTGCGAACAATTGGATACTCTTTTTCAAGCAACTGGTTCAGCCATTCTTTTACGATTGTTTTTCCATTGCTGCCGGTGATGCCGATCACCGGTATGTTGAACTGAGAACGGTGATAGGCGGTGAGTGCCTGTAAGGCCGCACGAATATCGTCAACAAAAATAAAGGCGGCGCCTGGATAGCTGACGGTTTCAAACGGAGGCGCCACAACGAATTGCCTCACGCCGCGGGCATACAATTCAGGTATGAAATGCTGCCCGCTGCGCCTTGGTCCGGGCAGGGCAAAAAACAGCGAAGACGCTGCCTGCACGATCTTCCGGCTGTCGGTAAGCAGGTGCCTGACAATGAAAGGCTCGCCGCCGGCTCTCTGGAGCTGTCCCTGCACAATAGCTGCAATACTTTCTATAGTGTATTTCCCCATTATACCAATAAGGGTTTTAGTGCGCTTGCAATTCCTTTGATTTTTTCCGGTCGTGGTAAATAGAGTATATAATGGATGCTGCCAGGCAGATAACGATCACAGCCAGGGATATGTATATGGAAATATGAATGTTGAAAAATTCGATCAGCATTTTAACACCGATGAAGCTTAATACCACGGCAATGCCCTGCTGCAGGAAGTCGAATTTGTTGACCGCTCCTTTCAGCAGGAAGAATAAGGCCCGCAATCCCAGTATCGCAAAAATATTTGATGAATAGATCACCAGCACATCATCGGGGGAAAAAGGGATATGAGCCTGTTCGCGTACGATGGAAACCACGGTAGGGATAGAGTCGAGGGCAAATACAATGTCAATGGCGGCAAGCATGAACACCACAATGGAAAGGGTAGTGAAATATACTTTCCCGTTACGCTTAATAATGTATTTACCTCTCGGCTCAATAGTGGTGAGCCGCAGGTATTTTCTCATAAACCGGTATAACTTTGATTCCCGGGGATCAAATTCCTCCTCTTCCTTTTTAAAGAACAGCTTATAGCCGGTATAAATGAGAAAGATCCCGAAAATATAGAGGATCCAGTGGAACCTTTCTATCAGCTCGATGCCAATGGCTATAAAAATGATCCTGAACACGATAGCCAACAGGATGCCGATAAGCAAAGCCCTGCCCGTATCGGATTCCTGTATTTTAAAAGAGCTGAATATGAGAATGAACACAAAGATATTATCAATGCTGAGTGATTTTTCCATCAGGTAGGCGGTTAAAAACTTGGTGGCGACTTTTGAGCCGTCCTCAAAGAAAAGGAACACGCAAAAGGCAAGGGAAATAACCACCCAGAAAACGCTTTGATAAAACGCGCTTTTAATGGTAACGGTAGTGTTTTTTTTGCTGAACAGTCCAAAATCGAAAATCAGCGCTATAAGCAGAACAATGCCAAAAGTAAGATAGGATATCTGTGTAGGAGTCATTCAAGCCAAAAGTTTCGTGCTCAAAGATAAGGGTCTATTTTTGATGCTACCGAAATTGTTGACGCTGCTGCAAGTACCATCATTTTCAAATTTTCACATTCCCACATTCTCACATTTCCACATTTTATTTCCCTTATTCCCGCCATTCGTCTATTTTTGCGCTCTTTCAAATGAACATTTCAAATGGTGGATGTATTATTAGGCCTTCAGTGGGGCGATGAAGGAAAGGGTAAGATCGTAGACTATTTCGCACCCTCTTATGATGTGATAGCACGCTTCCAGGGAGGCCCAAATGCAGGACATACCCTGTATGTAAAAGGTAAGAAAATTGTTTTGCACCAGATCCCCTCCGGGATATTCCACGATAATACCATCAACCTCATCGGCAGCGGGGTGGTGCTCGACCCCGTTGTGCTAAAAAAGGAATGTGAGACGGTGGCTTCTTTCGGGGTTGATTACACCAAAAATCTCTATATTTCTGAAAGGACCAATCTTATCTTACCCACTCACAGGGCACTTGACAAGGCTTCCGAAGCTTTAAAGGGAAACGACAAAATAGGCTCAACGCTCAAAGGCATCGGTCCGGCTTATATGGATAAAACCGGCAGGAATGCTTTGCGGGTAGGCGATATTCTCGACAAAAATTTCACCACGCAATACATCCGGCTGCGCCTTAAACATCAGAAACTGCTCGACAGTATGCAGTTCCATGAAGATATCTCCTCATGGGAAGACGAATTCTTTGAAGGTATTGAGTTCATGCGCCGGTTCAAGATCATTAACGGCGAATATTTTATTAATGATAAAATAAGCGAAGCTAAAAAAGTGCTGGCCGAAGGTGCGCAGGGAAGCATGCTGGATGTGGACTTCGGCACCTTCCCTTTTGTAACCTCTTCCAATACCATATCGGCAGGCGTATGCACGGGGCTTGGCGTGGCCCCCCAGAAGATCAGGGAAGTGATAGGAGTAACCAAGGCCTATTGCACAAGGGTAGGCAGCGGGCCTTTTCCTACCGAATTAAACGACGAGATGGGAGAGGCACTGCGTAAAACCGGCAACGAGTTTGGCGCTACCACGGGGCGTCCCCGCCGGTGTGGATGGATCGACCTGGTGGCCCTGAAATTTGCCTGTATGGTCAATGGCGTTACGCAACTGGTAATGACCAAGGCCGATGTATTGGACGCTTTTACGGAATTAAAAGTGTGCGAGGGGTATAATATTGGAGGCGTCCTTCAGCAACAGGTACCCTATCAAATGGCTAAATTAGCAATAGAACCTGTATATACGCCATTTAAGGGATGGTGTACGAATATTACGAATCTGTCTTCGTTCGCGTCCGTTCCCGAAGCCATGAAAGATTATATAAAGCATATCAATGGCTACCTGGGTGCCGAAATAAAATACATTTCCAACGGTCCCGGCAGAGACCAGATCATACCGGTATTATAATTTATTATTGTTGTGTTGTATTACAATAA
>CAZREP010000009.1:0-1748 GCA_964599035.1 uncultured Terrimonas sp.
GCACCACTTCATGCAGCCGGTGCCTTCTTTCATTGATCGTTCCAAAACGGGGCATGATACAACGGACTTCAAATCCATTATCATTCGACTTTATTGCCAGGTGATTTACAGTTTCCGAAAACTCTGTGAGCTCAAGGTAGGGTGACATTTCATTGGCAATAAACAGGATTCGCTTTTTGGTAGACATCTTCCGTTTTTGTGTTAAGATTAATATTGAGGATAAAGGTTAAGAGTGCGCAAAGGTAAGTTTTTTTTGACGAAACCGAGGTGGAAATGCCCGCAATTACTACTTTTAGTGTCATTATGTTCATTATTAAGCAGGCTGAAGACCTCGGCAAATACATAGGCAAAGAACGGATGTCAGGCAGAAGAATCGGGTTTGTACCTACTATGGGAGCCCTCCATGAAGGACATCTTTCGCTGGTAAGAAAGGCGAGAGCGGAAAACGATGTGACAGTATGCAGCATTTTTATTAACCCGGTACAGTTTAACGATACAAAAGACTTTGAGCGCTACCCTAAAACTCCTGAGAACGATATTCTTCTGCTCGAAAAAGCAGGGTGTGATGTTCTTTTTTTCCCGGGTGTGGATCAAATCTATCCTCCCGGTACAATATGTGATGAAAACTATGACCTGGGCTACCTGGAAACTGTTTTTGAGGGAAAATACCGGCCGGGACATTTCCAGGGGGTATGCCGTGTGGTGAGCCGCTTAATGCGTATAGTACAGCCCGGTCAGCTCTATATCGGGCAAAAAGATTACCAGCAATGCATGGTAATAAAAAGGCTTTTGCTCCTGATGCATTCCCCCGCTAATGTAGTTATTTGTCCCACCCTGCGTGACCCCAGCGGACTGGCTATGAGCAGCAGGAACATGCGGCTTTCGGATGAGGAGAAAAAAAAAGCTGGCGGTATATTTGAAGCATTATCCTATATCAGGCAGCATTTGAAGCCCGGGCCGGTAAGTCATGTGTTGGCAGGTGCGGAACATATACTCACACGCAATGCATTGCGTGCAGATTATATAGCCATCGCAGGAGCAGAAGATCTACGCGATATTGACCATTGGGACGGCCACACCCAAATAGTAACGCTGATCGCTGCCTTTATGGGAGAGATAAGGCTGATTGATAATATAATGATTACCGCTTAATTTTGCGGCCTATGCAAATTGAAATACTGAAATCGAAAGTACACAGGGCAGTTATTACGGAAGCCAATCTGAACTATATAGGAAGCCTTACCCTGGATGAAGACCTGATGGATGCTGCCAATCTGATAGAGAACGAGAAAGTGCAGATCGTGAATGTGAATAACGGCGCCCGAATCGAAACTTATCTGATCAGGGGCAGGCGGGGATCAGGGGTTTGCTGTCTTAACGGGCCCGCTGCCAGGCAGGGTGCAGTAGGAGATACCGTGATCATTATATCTTATGCTACCATGGATTTTGAAGAAGCCAAACAGTTTAAGCCGGCTATCGTATTTCCCAAAGAAGGGAACCTGCTGCATTGAAAGAGATACGAATGAAGAAAGGTACGCTCAATACGCTTCAGTATAGCTTTTTCCTGGGTTTAGGCATCTTCCTGCTATGGCTGAGTGCGCATAATCTTTCTTCCGAAAACAGGCGGCATTTAACAGATGCGCTGAAAAATGCCCGTTATCTCCTGATTTTGCCTGCTATGCTGCTGTTAATGCTCGGCCATTACAGCAGGGCTTTGCGCTGGAGGATACTGATCCGGCCGCTCGGCC
>CAZREP010000009.1:1758-52411 GCA_964599035.1 uncultured Terrimonas sp.
CTACCACAGCACCGAGGAAGGGAGGAGCAGTTCTGATCCGGCCGCTCGGCCACCGGCCCTCTGTCACCAATACTTTTTTTGCCACTATACTGGGCTATTTTTTTAATCTGCTGATGCCCCGCTTAGGCGAAGTGATGAAATGCACCATTTTAGCCAAACACGAAAAGATTCCTGCCGACAAGCTCATCGGCACAATGGTAACAGAAAGGATATGCGACTTCCTGTGCCTGCTCGTTATTATTGCCATTACGGTGTTTATCCAGTTTGATCTTATTCACCAATATGCGGGTGCACAGTTCCGCAATATATTATACGATGGGCAGGGGCAGCTAAAAATATACAAAATAGGCGTGGTCCTGGTTGTACTGGGTACAGTCGTTGTATTGATGATCTGGCTCTCAAGGGTATTTGCAACATCACTATTTGTTAAAAACATAAAGCGGCTGCTCAAGGGCATCCGGACGGGCATGCTCAGCTTTAAGTATATAGAAAACAAAGGCGCTTTTTTGTTCCATACCATCTTTATATGGACCATGTACCTGCTGAGCATACGCATAGGATTGTATACTATGGAAGCGGTAAGTCATCTCGGGTTTACAACATGCTTTTCCATTTTAAGCTTTGGGAGCATTGCCATGCTTGCCACACAGGGAGGTATAGGGGCATACCAGTATACCATCCAAAAACTACTGCCCTTATATGCCGTAAACGAAGGGCCTGCCCTGGGCTTTGGATGGATTTTATGGATCGCCCAAACAGGAATCGTTATTTTTGCAGGGATGATCTGTTTACTTTTATTACCCGTTATTAACCGGCATAAAGCATGAAATATCCAGAAGAAACAAAAAATAAGATCCTGACATTTGATGGTATGCGGCACCAGGTAAAACGCTGGAGGCTGTTGGATAAAAGCATTGCTTTTACCAATGGCTGCTTCGATATCCTGCACGAAGGTCACCTGGAAATACTATCTCGTTCTGCCGCTTCTGCTGATATACTGGTGGTAGGCATTAATACGGATGCATCTGTAAAAAAACTGAAAGGAGAAAGCCGCCCTGTTAATAACGAGGCGTTCCGGGCATGCATGCTTGCCGCGCTGTCGATGGTAGATGCGGTGGTACTCTTTGATGAGCTTACCCCTCTTGAGCTTATCCGCATGATAGCACCCGATATCCTTATTAAAGGTGGCGACTATGCTATCGACCGGATAGTAGGGGCGGAAGAGGTGATCAAGAATGGGGGAGAGGTAAAAATAGTGCCACTCCTAAAGGGATATTCCACCACCTCGCTTATACAAAAGATCCAGGAATTGTAAAACTTTTACCAAAACTTAATATTTACCTCCTGTGCCGTTTACTTATTTTTACCGGCAAGTGTAAGGTATATGGTAAAGGCAAAAGGTAAAACGATCGTTCGTGATATCAGCTGGCTGGCGTTTAATGCAAGGGTATTGCAGGAAGCCGCAGATCCTACCGTTCCGCTCAAAGAGCGTATAAAATTCCTCGGGATATTTTCAAATAACCTGGATGAATTTTTCAGGGTAAGGGTGGCCACATTAAAAAGGATGCAGGAACTGGGCAGGAAGGCCGGGGTACATCTTGAGCAGGATCCTCAAAAAATACTCGACAGGATACATCTCATCGTTCTGGAGCAGAGAAGTGAATTTGACAGGATATGGAAAGCCATTTTCAATGAGCTGAAGAAAGAGGGTATTTTTCTGGTCACAGAAAAGCAACTGAACAGGGAGCAGCAAAAGTTTGTCCGTACCTTTTACGAGGAAGAAGTGGCATCCTCCATCATTCCCCTGATGATCGAAAACATCAAAAGCTTTCCATCGCTGCGCGAAAAGGGTATTTTCCTGGCGGTGGTGCTGTCGAAGAAAGATACTGCATACAAAAAGAAATATGCATTAATTGAAGTGCCTACAAAAGTGCTTCCCCGTTTTGTACATCTCCCGTCTGCTCCGGGAAAACATTCCCTTATCCTGCTGGAGGATGTGATCCGGTTTTGCATCCCGCATATCTTTTCCTTTATGGATTATGACCGGTATGCTGCCCATATCATAAAGGTAACCCGCGATGCGGAATTCGACCTCGATACCGATGTAAGCATACCCTATACACAAAAAATAAAGAAGGGACTCAAAACCCGTAAGAAGGGAAAGCCTGTACGCTTTTTATATGATAAGCATATTGACGCCACCTTGCTTGAATACCTGGTCCGCCGGTTGAACCTCAAGCGCAAGGACGCGATTATACCCGGTGGAAGGATCCATAACTTCAGGCATTTTATGGATTTCCCGTCATTTGTCTTTGCCCAAAAAAGCTCCCGCAGAAAAACGATCGTACATCCCGCACTTAAAAATGTAAGCCGTATTACGGATATAGTGGTAAAGCAGGATATCATGCTGCATTTCCCTTATCATTCCTTTAATGCTGTGATTGACCTGTTAAGAGAGGCTGCCATGGATCCGCAGGTGCTTGAAATAAAAATTACCGCTTACCGGCTTGCCCCCAATTCCAAGATCATTAATGCGCTCATCAATGCCCGTCGGAATGAGAAAAAAGTGATCGTAATGCTGGAGCTGCGCGCCCGTTTCGACGAGGAAGCCAACCTGGAATGGAAGGAACGCCTGGAAGATGAGGGCGTTCAGGTGCTTATAGGTGTGCCTGGCATGAAAGTGCATGCCAAATTATGCATAATTAAAAGAAGGCAGGGTAATAAGGTCATACAGTATGGGTTTATCAGTACCGGAAACTTTAATGAAAAAACAGCTACCCAATACGGTGATCACTGCCTGCTTACTGCCAACCGCTATGTGATGGCCGATATCAGCCGCATTTTTAATTACCTGGCACAGCCTAAAACGGGAGCTCATTTTCTCAAAGCCTGCAAAACATTAGTGATAAGCCCCCTGTATATGCGGAAGCAGCTTACTGCGCTCATCAATCACGAAATTAAAAGTGCCAGGAACGGCAAACCTGCCGGCATACTACTAAAGCTCAACTCGCTTTCTGATGAGGCACTGATCAATAAGCTGTACGAAGCGGCATATGCCGGTGTGGAAATACGCATGGTTATCCGGGGAATATGCTGCATGATCACCGAAAATAAAAAATTCAAAGGCACTGTGCAGGCCATCAGCATTGTAGACGAATATCTTGAGCATGCAAGGGTAATGATATTCCATAACGGGGGCAGGCAAAAGGTGATGATATCATCGGCCGACCTCATGGTGAGGAACCTCGATCACCGGGTAGAGGCCGCCGTTTATATCAAAAGCCCCACCATCTGTAATGAACTAAAGAATATCCTGCTCATACAGTTAAAAGATAATGTAAAGGCCCGCCGGCTGGATAATGAACTAAGCAACACCTACGTAAGAACAAAAGGGAAAAAGATAAGGTCGCAGGTAGAAACGTATCATTATCTTCTCCAAAAAGCCCAGCAGTAGCCCTAATTATCCGGCTTCCGTATATTTCTCTAAAGATATAAAGGGGGAAGGAGGAAATGTGCTTATTGACAAATGTGGATTTTTATATATCGTTCACCGGCAATTATTTAATAATATTGGCAATCAAAGGGCGCATTTCAAATTTTCGCAATCGCCGGGGTTGACTGAAAAGGTTTGGTCTAAAGATATGCCACTAAGACTCAAAGACATAAAGTCCTGATCTTCAGGTTTAATTTTCTTCATGCCTTGGTGACTTCGTGGCAAAATATCACTTTTTGATCAACCCCCGAAAATTTGAAATACGCCCAGATCAAATCATTTAAGCAATTATATAATATTGAGATTAGCAGCTATTGATATTGGAAGTAATGCAGCCCGGTTACTGATCAGTGACGTAGAGGTCAATACGGAAGGTGAGCCGGCTTTTAATAAGCTAAATCTTGTACGTGTTCCGCTGAGGTTGGGCTTCGACGTTTTTGAGCGCGGTGAAATATCCCGTGAAAAGGCAGCCATGGTGATGCAAACCATGAAGGCGTACAGGCACCTGATCAATGCGTACGGCATTACATATGTGAAGGCCTGCGCCACTTCTGCCATGCGCAGTGCCGGCAATGCCCCGGATATTATCAGAAAAGTGAAGATGGAAACAGGTATTACCATAGAAGTAATCAGCGGAGACACCGAAGCCTCTTTTATTTATGAGAACCATATCGCCGAAAATATGCCGAAAGAGGAATCCTACCTTTATATCGACGTAGGAGGAGGCAGTACGGAGTTCACTTTCTTCAGCAAAGAAAAGCTGGTGTTCAAAGAGTCTTTCAATGTAGGTACTATACGGATATTGAAGGATATGGTAACAGAAGCCCAATGGGACGCCATGAAAGGCTTTCTAAAAGCCCAAACCAAAGATCATCGACCAGTGACCGCTATAGGTTCGGGCGGCAACATCAACAAAGTATTCTCCCTTTCCAAAAAAAAAGAAGGAAAACCCCTGTCTTTGGAGCTGCTCAAGGATTATTATAAGGAGCTGGGCAGCTTTACCCTGGAAGAGCGTATGCGGGTATATAAATTGAGGGAAGACAGGGCCGATGTAATTGTTCCGGCTTTACTTATTTATATCAATGCCATGCGTTGGGCAGATTGTAAGGAAATTTATGTGCCCAGGATCGGGCTGGCAGACGGATTGATCCAGCATTTATACAGGGAGGTCAGTACCAATAACCCAATAATATAATATATAGTTTATGAGCGTCAATAAGGAAATAAGAAGGGTTACTACCCATACTTTGCAGAAAATGAAAAGCAACGGTGAAAAAATAGCCATGCTTACGGCGTATGATTATTCATTTGCAAAGACATTTGATGCGGCGGGGATTGATATCCTGCTGGTGGGCGACTCTGCCAGCAATGTAATGGCAGGGCATGAGACCACGCTTCCCATTACCCTCGACCAGATGATCTACCATGCCGCCTCCGTGGTAAGAGGGGCCGGACGTTGCCTGGTTGTAGTAGACCTTCCTTTTGGCGCCTACCAGGGCAATTCAAAAGAAGCGCTGCACTCCACTATCCGGATCATGAAGGAAACCGGGGCCCATGCCGTAAAGCTGGAGGGTGGGGAAGAAGTAATAGAATCCGTTAAAAGGATCATCTCTGCGGGTATACCCGTAATGGGTCACCTGGGCCTAACGCCGCAATCTATTTATAAGTTCGGCACCTATACCGTAAGGGCTAAAGAAGAAGCGGAAGCCGAAAAGCTCCAGAGCGATGCCCGGCTTCTGGAAGAAGCCGGGTGCTTCTCCATAGTGCTCGAAAAAATTCCCGCTTTGCTGGCAGGGCAGGTAAGCCAAAGCCTCCATATTCCTACTATTGGTATTGGAGCGGGCAGGGATTGCGACGGACAGGTATTGGTAATGCATGATATGTTAGGTATTACAACTGAGTTTAAGCCCCGTTTTTTACGACAGTATCTCAATCTTAATGAAACGATCACTCACGCTGTTCAGCAATACATAAGCGACGTAAAAGACAGGGATTTTCCCAGTGAAAATGAGCAATATTAAAGAGCTAAAAATAATTCAACTTTAAATATATATAACAATATTAATTAACTGATAATCAGAATTATTTATTTATATTTCCATTTAAAATATCATAAAGCTTTAACTCAGGGTATCTGCCTTTTAATTGCAGGTACAGGCTAAGGCAATTACTGGTTGCAGCTATTTTTGTCTGGGTCTTTACTTTTTCGAAGAACATTAACTTCATCTGCTTTTTCTCTTTAGATATTTTTTGTTCAGCCACTTTATATTCCCTTCCAAGGTCGCCGTTGTTGGTTTTTTCTGCAAAAATGGCTACGTCGGAAAATTGGGCATTGTTATTTCGCAATTCCACGATTTCGCAAACGCAAACGCTATTGGTATTGCTGTTCCGGGTATTGTTAAGGAGTTGCTGTGCGGCTGCCGAGCCTGGTCTTGCCATATCGATCGTTGCCTGCACAAAGAGGTTAAGGTTAAAGAGCCCTGGTCTTGCGGCATCTTCGTTAGCACAGGCGGATGGCATTGCTCCGGCCAGGATAAATAACATCATAAGGAACCGGGTACGTACAGAAGTTGTCATTTTGTTTGATTTAATCAAGTTAACGATACGCGGTTTAACACAGTTGGAACCCGATTAAAATCGTTTGGTTATTCAAATGACAGGAAAAAAGGGGTGCTGAAATAAAAAAAACTGCACCGGGTGGATTTTCAAAGAGGATGCTGAACGAATGATGAGGACACAAAGGAGTGAAATAATTTTGAGATATCATAGCATTAGTACGGATAATCGGAGTTTAAGCGTCGCTTTATACCATAAGTCAATGGGGATGGCGATCTGCTGCGGGCTATGGGTGAAAGGTGTAAGGTAAGGATCTCAAATCTCAAATTTCAAATCCAACGAATACAACTGTAAACTAAAAACTTCCAAACTGCAAACTCCAAACGCAATTGCTATCTTGCAATAAAATTTGATGCCATGGATGGTTTTATAGAAAAATTGGGTATCCGTTCTGTTAATCAGGGAGTTTCCACCGGTCAGTTTTATATAGGCTCTTCCGGGCCGTTGCTGTCGTCCTTTTCCCCGGTCGACGGTGCGCAGATCGCCAGGGTGTATATGGCAGACGACGACGGGTATGAAACTGTGGTACGCAAAGCACGGGAGGCATTTTTGGAATGGAGAGGATGGCCCGCTCCGAAAAGAGGAGAAATAGTACGACAGATAGGCAATAAGCTGCGCGAATACAAAGCACCTCTCGGAAGGCTGGTATCCTATGAAATGGGCAAAAGTCTGCAGGAGGGCATGGGTGAGGTGCAGGAAATGATCGATATATGCGATTTTGCAACAGGTCTTTCCAGGCAGTTGTACGGTTTAACCATGCAGAGTGAACGACCCGGTCACCGGATGTATGAGCAATGGCACCCTTTGGGAGTTACGGGTATCATCACTGCTTTTAATTTTCCCGTAGCAGTATGGAGTTGGAACGCGATGCTGTCGTGGGTATGCGGAAATACCTGTATCTGGAAGCCCTCCGAGAAAGCACCATTATGTGCTGTTGCATGTCAAAATTTAATTTCAGATATACTTTCTCAAAATAATGTTCCAGAAGGTGTTAGCTGTTTATTGGTAGGGGATGCTAATATGGGAAAAACTATGGCTAATGAACCAGCGATCCCCTTGATTTCTGCAACAGGATCCACAAGAATGGGAAAAGCGGTGGCTTCGGCGGTAGCATCCCGTTTGGGCAAAAGCATTTTAGAATTGGGGGGAAACAATGCCATCATCGTCTCAAAAGATGCCGATATGGATATTGCGGTAATAGCGAGCGTATTTGGAGCGGTAGGCACTGCGGGGCAAAGATGTACCAGCACCCGGCGGCTTATTGTTCATGAGGCCGTTTATGAGGCATTCAAAGCCCGGTTAGTGAAAGCCTACGGGCAATTAAAGATCGGTGATCCCATGAAAGAGGAAAATCATGTTGGACCGCTCATTGACAAGGATGCGGTGCAGAGCTACCTTAACGCTATCGCGGAGTGCAAGCAGCAGGGAGGGCATTTCATTGTGGAAGGAGAGGTGCTGGAGGGACAGGCCTATCATAGCGGCTGCTATGTAAAGCCCTGCATTGCTGAAGTGCCGCCGGAGGCGCCCATTGTTCATAAAGAAACTTTCGCTCCTATTCTTTATATAATGAAATACAGCACCATGGAAGAGGCAATTGCCATACATAACAGTGTACCGCAGGGACTGTCGTCGGCCCTTATGACGCTGAATATAAGAGAAGCAGAATTGTTTTTATCGACTGCGGGCAGCGATTGTGGTATTGCCAACGTAAATATAGGAACAAGCGGTGCTGAAATAGGAGGCGCTTTTGGTGGCGAAAAAGAAACAGGCGGGGGAAGGGAAAGCGGCAGTGATGCCTGGAAAAATTATATGCGCCGCCAGACCAATACCATAAACTGGTCGGCAAAGCTCCCTTTGGCGCAGGGGATCGTATTTAATATTTAATTTTTTTGTTAAAGCAATTATAAATGAATTGTTTATCCACATGTTCCCCGTGAAACGTGTATATCTTTTTTTGGTGGTAAGGAGCTTTTTTTGTAAAAATTTGAATTGATCATTCCTCTCCTTAATCCCTGAGTCCGAAACCCGAAGGAGACTATCAGTTAAGCGCCAAGAACCAAATGACAAGCATCAAATAAATTTCAAGATCAGAGATCAACAAATCAACACCAAGAACCTTTGGCTAAACCCCGAAGCCGGAAGCCCGAAACCCGAATTTGCGGTCGGCACCCGACAACGCAGGGTCAAACCGCTACTTGATTCGTGGCGGGCGTCGCGAGAAACAGTGGGATAACGCAGCAACAACCAGGGATCTTTGGATAAAATCCGAAGGAGACGCCATTTCAAATCTCAAATCTCAAATCCCAAATCTCAAATTCTTCTTTCCGAAACTCCTGAGTTCCAATAATATTCATAGTACATTACACGTTATAATCTTCACATATACCATTCATCCTTTGGAAATAACCCGTTAGTATGAAAAAGACATATCTACTTATAGCTTTTAACATTGTGTTTTTCAATTCCATATATGCCCAGGTGAAGTTGGGGATTGGCGGAGGATTGCATAACACGACGGTTGTTGAAAAAAATAATTTCCCGGGCTGGGATCAGCAATACAAGGGAAATTTTTCACCGCAAACAGGTTTTCACGCGGGGCTGTTTTCAGAGATCAGTTTAAGTAAAAATGCCAATTGGGCTATTCAGCCGGCCTTGTTATACACCAATAAAGGGAGAAAGTTCTCCCAATCTTACGATTCTGTAAAATCCTTCCTCAATGATACCTCCGCGATCAATGCTTCCTGGAAGATCAGCTATCTCGAACTTCCTGTGAATTTTGTTTACCGCCTGCCGCTGACATCAAAAGTACGGCTGGTGTTGGGAGGTGGTCCGTATGCAGCTTTATATATGAACAGCAAAACTTCTTATGAGATACTGAACGCTTCCGGTGAGCGTAGTATTTTTGATAATAAGCTGGCTACGGGAGATGCGGTTAATCAATACAAGAAGCTGGACTGGGGGATAAATGCATTAGCGGGATTCGACTTCAATGACCGCCTGATGCTGACTGCCAATTACAGCAGGAGTCTTTCCGACTTTTATACTGCTGCATATACCGGGTCGTTCAGGCATGAGCTTTGGGGAGCTACCGCAGTAATATGGCTGACACCGTCGCGGACTGCTAAAATCAAAGACAGCCAAAAAGACAGCGACGGTGACGGAGTACCGGACAAAGTGGATAAATGTCCCGGCCAAATGGGTACAGCAGCAACCAATGGCTGCCCCGACACGGATGGGGATAATATTCCTGATGCAGAAGATAAGTGCCCCGATATTAGCGGGATCGCAAGCCTGGGCGGCTGTCCGGTCCCGGATGCCGACAGGGATGGTATCCCCGACAGCGAAGACAAATGCCCCGATGTGGCAGGTGTGGCTCAATATGGAGGCTGCCCTGTGCCTGATACGGATGGCGATGGTATTGATGATGATAAGGATCATTGCCCGGGGATAGCAGGTGTGGCCAGGTACAACGGATGCCCAGCACCCGATACGGATGGCGACGGTGTGGACGACGATAATGATAAATGCCCGCTGAAGGCCGGTAGAAAGGAAAATAACGGTTGTCCTAATATTACGGATGATATGCTTGACGATATCAATAAAGCGGCGCGCAGTGTTTTGTTTGATGTGAACAGTGATAATATTAAAACATCCTCTTATGCTGCACTGGATAAGCTGGTTAAAATACTGGAAAATGATCCCGCAATAAAGCTGGATGTTGAAGGGCATACAGACAATACCGGGTCTGTACGGCTGAACCAGGTGCTTTCCGGACGCAGGGCGCTTGCTATTAAAACCTACCTGGTGAAGAAAGGCATCGACCCCGAAAGGATAACGGCATCCGGCTTTGGCTCAGAGCGTCCCATCGCGGATAATAATACAGAACAGGGGAGGTCTAAAAACAGGCGTGTTGAATTTAAGGCAAAATATTAGTTACATTGTATAATAAATTGACAGACACCATTATATGGTTATATGATGGTGTCTGTTTGATTATGAGGTATACAAGCTTATCATGAGGTAATATCGGTTTCAGAGGATTGTATATACCGGTTGCTTATTATAGCTTTGCATTATCCATCTTTCCTGTGATCTTCCACGTAATATAGATGATGCGCTGATCAGGCTGCCCGGAATCTCAAAAGCGCTTGTTTTTTTCTCTTTCGATGAGTTGCACAATATCCCCGATGAATAACTAAGTATTTTCATAATCTTGCTAAGTGTTTTTACGTTATATACCCAAATCCTATCCGCCCCTTTATAAACTAAAAAAAGAATTTTATGAGAAAGATAGATGCCATCCTGCTGTCTGCGCTGATGCTCTACGATTACAGTGCCCAAACCCTGGTAGATAGTGATATTATTAGTTTAGGCAGTTCTCTGATAACAGAGAGCAGCAGTTTCCGTGAAAATGAGTTAGCGTTAACCGGTTCCCCGGATTCGGAAAGTAGCTATGATTATACTGTTACAGAAAATACTGCACAACGCTCCGGCTCCTATACTGCGGAGGCAACCGTGAAGCAGATCCGGTACCACGATTTAGCAAGGATAAATCCTGCTACTGCTGCTTTGAGCCAGTTACAGGAAAATGAAAGCGGCAATATTGCTATCAGTATGCCCGACGCTTTAGCGGAAGAGGCTATAATGGCTCCTGAAGGGGTGTTTGAAGCGGAGGCTGAGGAAAATAGTACGGCTTTTGCCTTAGCAACTGTATCTGCTTCATCTGTTTCCCTGAGCAGCTTTGAGGATATTGAGGTAAAGAGCGACATTGATGGGAACAACCTGCAGTTTGCAGATTCAGACAATGACGGCATGTTCAACTTTGAAGATAAGTGTCCGGGCGTGGCAGGAGTGGCAAGATTTGAAGGCTGTCCTGTGCCGGATAGTGATGGGGATGGCATAAATGATGAAGAAGACCGCTGTCCTTTTGTTCAGGGCAGTGATGTGAACATGGGCTGTCCGGCAGAAGCCGGTATTGAAAACAGCTTGAATACGGATAATTTCCATACTGTCATATCCGATGCTTTAGTGCAGTCAACCCGGGCACAATTGGAAATAAAAGATGGCGATATTCTGTCAAACAGTGATTTCAATATTATTCTGCAGCTGGCAGATAAAACCATTAATAATGCCGGTGCAAAGATTGATATATTTAAACCGGTCAGCGATAGCGCCGCTGCCCAGACTGCCACGGTAGTAAAGTATTTAAGAGACCTGGGCGTTAAGGATACGCAGATAAACATTTCTGCAAAGAGTAGTGGTAGTAACGCCAATGAGATCAGTACCGGAGTGGAGATCCAAATAAGATACTAAATAGTTAATATTCATTTAAAATGTCAGGGAAAGCAACCCTGGCATTTTTTTTTGACGTCTCTATTCTTTTAATTTACGTTAATAGGAGGCAATGACCAGTATGAGTAATTTTGCTCCAATTTGCTAAATCAAATAACAACACATGAAGAGAATCTTTTTACCTGTGATCCTGGGATTGACAGTGAGCTTCCATGGCTTTGCGCAAACTGCTATAAAAGAGGTCCCCAGAGGATGGCACATGCTTGATCTTCAGAAAGACGGCTATTACGGAATAGATATTGAAAAAGCTTATAATGAACTTTTAAAGGGTAAAAAAAGCGTTCCGGTGGTAGTGGCTGTAATTGACTCCGGCATTGATACTGCGCACGAAGATCTCAAACCTGTTTTGTGGCGCAACCCGGGCGAGATCCCCGGCAATGGCATCGACGACGATAATAACGGCTACATTGACGATGTATATGGATGGAATTTCCTGGGCGGCAAAGACGGAAGGAACGTAAACAAAGACTCTTATGAGGCCGCCCGCGTGTATTATAAATTAAAAAAGAAATTTGGCGACAAATTACCTGATGAAGCCACTGCCGCAACACCGGATGAGCTCGACGAGATAAAGATGTATAAAAAGGTAAAGAACCTGATAGAAGGTGATGCCAGGGAAGCTTCGCTGAATGTGATGTTCCTGAAAAACATCGTAGAAAAGATGCCCTGGGCCGACAGCATTTTGCAAAGCAGCTTAAAAATGAGTGAATATAATGGTGATGATCTGCAGCGGTTCAAGCCTACTTCCACAGATGAGAGCAAGGCCAAAAGTACCATAATGGCCTTATTCCTTGGCTTTCAGGCAAGTGAAATGACGAATAAAAGGCTGATTGAAATGACGGGAGAGTTTTATAACGGGGAAAAATCAAAAGCGGAAGCTATTGTGAAGGAACCAAAGGATTACCGTGGGGAAGTGGTTGGGGATAATTATGATGATATCAATGACCGCCATTATGGTAATAATGATGTAATGGCGGGCACACCTATGCATGGAACACATGTGTCGGGGATCATTGCTGCAGTACGCAATAACAATATAGGAATGAACGGCATTGTGGATAATGTTCGTATAATGATGCTGAGGGCGGTACCGGATGGTGATGAGCATGATAAAGATATCGCCAATGCCATCCGCTATGCGGTGGATAACGGCGCGAAGGTGATCAATATGAGCTTTGGCAAAAGCATATCGCCACAGAAGCAGTGGGTTGATGATGCGGTTCGTTATGCCGAATCCAAAGGGGTGCTGCTGGTGCACGCGGCGGGGAATGACGCAAAAGATATAGATATCAATGATAACTTTCCCAGTCCTGTGTTTAAAAGCGACAGCACCGCCAGGGCTGGCAACTGGATCACGGTAGGTGCAAGTGGTGACCCGGCCGCAGGCGGACTTATCGGCTCTTTTTCCAACTATGGCAAAAAAGAAGTAGATGTATTTGCACCCGGCGTGAAGATCTATTCCACTTTACCGGGCGGCAACCAGTATGGCAACTTACAGGGTACCAGTATGGCAAGCCCAGTGGTAGCCGGAGTGGCCGCCTTGCTGATGTCGTACTATCCCGACCTTACGGTGCAGCAGGTAAAAAATATTATTGAAAAATCGGCGAGCCAGCCGGATATAAAAGTGGCAAAACCCGGAACGGGTGAAGAAGTGAGTATAGCTGAGCTGAGCAGAACAGGAGGTATCGTAAATGTGTACGAAGCTGTAAAACTGGCTAATACTGTTTCGGGAGAGAAAAAAGCCACACCACAGCAGGAATTGCCTAAATCAAAGATGAAAAGCGATAAAAAAGGTTAGGCTATTTGGTCTTTTTATCCTGTTTTTCCGACGCACTGAACAGCATAACATAACCGCAAAGGTCTTTCTTTTGCCGGGCGTTTACCTGGAGTGGCTTTATCATATGATATTCAGACATCCTGGGAATATAAGCGTAGCTGATGATATTCCCCTCTTCACGTTCGCCCCATTTTTTTTGCTGGTATACCACCTGCTTTTCATTATAATCATACATCCGCACTTCATACAGGTTTGACTTCACATCTCCTATAAAAACAAACTGGTAACGGGTGCCTTTATTCATGGGCACTATAATAGGGATCTCATAGTCGCTCTCCATAGTGATGGAAGCTTCGCGTAATACAGAGAAGCCGTTATCAGCAAGCAGGTGCTTAACACTGTCGGCCTGCTTTTGAATGGATTGGTCGTCGCACGGGCTGACACGAATAATATTGTCTGACTGGGCAAAGGATGAAAAGCTGTATAATATGGGGAGGAAGCGTACCGCACTAAGGAATGGCTTTTTCATTTTTTTCTGTTTTTTACAGGGTTTGGATCTGATCCTCCGGCTTTTACCTGTTATTGCCGGTAAATGATCAGGGGGCACTCAGGAACTGAAAATTTTCCATTCGTACCCGGCTAATGAACGCAAATATGCTGCCTGAAATTATTTTTTGTGAAAATAAATGGCATCTGCCTGCCGGGTAGGACAAATCACAAGGTCGTTGATGCAAACGTGCTCCGGTAGGGTAGTGGTATAGTAAATTACATCGGCTACGTCACTGGCTGTCAGTGGCTTGAACCCGTTATAAACCGAAGCGGCTTTGCCGGCATCTCCCCTGAAGCGTACCAGTGAAAACTCCGTTTCAGCGGCACCGGGGTGGATAGCGGTTACTTTGATATTGTGCCGGAGCAGGTCTATGCGCATGCTTCTGCTTATGGCCTCTACTGCAAATTTACTGGCGCAGTATACGTTACCTCTTTCATACACCTCTTTCGCAGCCACCGAGCCCAGGTTAACGATCTGTCCTTTATTCCGGGAGATCATGAAGGGTAAAACGGCTTTCGAAACATATAACAGGCCTTTCACATTAGTATCCAGCATGGTATCCCATTCATCCATATCCGCCTCATCAAAAAGATCGCGCCCAAGTGCGAGGCCCGCATTATTGATCAGCACATCAATCTCCCGCCAGTTGCCGGGGATTTCAGCTATGGCCTTAAATACTTCGTTTCGGTTACTCACATCAAATGGGAGGCAAAGTACCCGAACGGAAAATTTTTCTTCAATATCTTTTTTCAGCCGTTCCAGTCTTTCTTCCCTCCGTCCGTTGATGATCAGGTCGTATCCTGCTTCTGCAAACCGTAAAGCACATGCTTCGCCAAACCCGGAGGTGGAGCCAGTAATAAAAACAATTTTACTCATTATGGATAACAGATAAATGAGGCGCAAAGGTAAGCGAAAAAAGCAATGGTCATTTTGTATAGCAGCTATCACGATACGGGGCCTGGCGTTCGGGCTGTTAGTTAGGAAAGTTGCAAATATTCGTTTTCAATTTTAAATTCTCACCCGGTTTATCCATATTTTTAGCAGCAGGAACGGCAGTACCACCAGTGCCGAACCCCAAAGCTCGTGTCCGGTAAAATATCCGGGATGCTTTCTGACAAATTGCATCTGTATCAACGCGCCAACAATGATTGAAATGTGCAGAATGATCTGACCCCTGTTGAAAACAGCTATGTTCAAATTTTTATTTCCCACCTGCTTCCTGTAAAATGTGTACTGCATGGTAAAAAGCAGGATGTTGAGGTCGAAACCGGGATTACGTAACATCAGTGTCCGCATATTGATAATTATTAGATCCTGGTTGTCGAAGTTGAGTATAACCCCAAAATGCACTATAATCAATAAGAGGTAACAAAAGTATATGAACATGCTTCCGATGATTACGGCCGGAGTTGGTTTTGTACCGTCTGCCTGTCCGTTTCTTCTGGCATGCACGATATCGATAATGGTGCGAATCAATAACTGAAGCCAAAAAAAGTAGATAATGTAGAAAACCGTTACCTGGCCTTGTGCAACACCCCAGATGGTGATAAGGAGAAAGGTAACGGTTTCCGTAGTGCGGAAATATTTCGGTGATGTGATCTGCATATTCTGTGTTGATTGCTTTTAATGAGTGATTATTTCACTTCCTGCCCCGTTTTATCAATATAAAATTCTCTGCCCCTGTCATCTGTTACTTTGGCCTTGTCGTCCTTGAAATCCCCGGCTACCCGGTAGTAACCATCTATAACCTCTTTTCCTGTTGTATCTATGTAGCCCCAAAGAGTTCGTTTTACCGCTGCCAGGCCTTCTGAAAAAGGCCGGAATTCCTGATAGTGATTTTTTAGATTGAGTTCCTTACCCGTTTTGTCTATAATGCCGCCGTCCAGAATATATCCTTTGGTCACGCCACCTACGGACTGTTTGCCCATCACCTCCTTTAGCACAGCGGATTTTTTTGCTTCTTTTTTAAGTTTTTCATAATTGTATTTTACCTTGTACAGCCCTTCGCCCAAGCTGATAGCCTGGTTATAACAAAACGGCAATAACACTTTTTCGGTTTTATCTATCAGTCCCCAATCCTCTTTGTACTCTACCCAGGTAATGCCGTCTTTAAAGCTGTATACATTTTCGTATTGCAGCTTTATGACTTCTTTTCCCGTTTTATCTATAAAACCCCATTTCCCGCCATAGCCTTTTACTGCAGCAAGCCCTTCCGAGAAATCCGATACTTCACCATAACCCAAATTGCCTTTAATATCCTTGCTATTAGATTGGGCTATTTCCTTTCCTGTTCTATCTACAAAAAACCATAACGGCGTACCATAAGAACTCTTTACGGCTACCGCTGCCAGTCCCTCTTTAAAAGGGCGTAACTCCATATACTTAGGCTGTATCAGGATATTGCCTCCGCCATCTTTGAAGCCAAACTGGCTTTGCCCGCCTACAAACCAGCCCTCGCTGCCTATGTTGCCTGTGGCGTTATCGGTTATCGTGTTGCCTGTTTTGTCAATATAAAATTCCTGTGTGCCTTTTTTTACTTTTGCTCTGCCGTTGGTAAAACTTTCTGCCTTATCATATTGAGGTTCGATAATAAATTTTCCTGTTTTATCTATAAAACCCCATCCCCCTGCATTATACTTTGCAACTGCAGCTAATCCTTCGCTAAAATCTAACACACCGCCTAACCTTGGTAAATTATCTGCTTTTTTATTCTTAGCTCCAGTACCAATGGCTACTTCTCCTGTTTTATCTATAAATTTCCAGGTAAAACCGTCATAAACTGCTGCTAAACCTTCTGAAAAACTGTGCGCTTTTGTCCATTTATCCGTAAACGGGAAGGCTTCTTTGCCCGTCTTGTCTATGTAGCCGTACTGTGTACGGCGGTTATAGCCCGCAGGGATGAAACTTACCAATGCCAATCCATCAGAAAAGCCACTTACCGTTGTGTACGTGGGCGCTTTAATCACCGTTTGCGTAAGGCTGTCCATTAAGCCGTATTCGGGTTTTGATTTTGAAGTAGAAGATTTAAACCACAGCAGCCCTGCTACGCCGGCGGGTGTGGTGAGAGGGGCATTTTCGGGTGTAAAAAAGACCTGAATATCATTGCTTTTGAGCAGTAAATAATAACCAACCCGTTCCCATCCTTTAACTACCTGAATATATTTTGCCGCATTTGTTACCCCGTTGGTCATATCTACAAGGCTGTACCCTTCGGATTTCAATTTGTTTAATTCGGTGGATATTTGTTCAAATAGCTGCGCATTGTTTGGGTTGTTTTTTATGGTTCCTGCTACAATCCATAGATTTCCCTTATCACTTAAATTGAGTGCCGCCAAGCCAAATCCATCTAAGTTTTTTTTACTGGCATAAAGTGTATAGGTTTTGCCGTTTTCCTCATGTTTGCCCAGCAAATCGCCTTTTACATCTTCCAAATGGGTCTTTAAAATGTCTTTAAACTGATTGTAAAAATTGGGACTTAACTTATCTGATGCGGCAGGCAAATTTTTATTAGCGGGGTATGCACTAAGTGAAAATATAGGAATGTCAATACTGCTTATTTTGGGTTTGGCCTCCACAGCACCTCTAATGGTAACATTTTTGAATTGGATGTCTGATGCTTCCAATACCTTTCCTGTGCCGTCGCATTTGCCACAGGTTTCGGTTACTTTTGTTGTAGTTACACCATTAGCTATACTCCGATTGCCGATTTGGGTATAACCTGTTGCTACGTAAACATCTTTTACTACCTTGCCTCTACCATGGCAAACCATACATTCAACCATTTCGGGCAGGCGAAAGTCTTTCATAAATTTGCTCCGAACAAGCGTATCGTAGCCCAAGGTAAACACTCCTTTTTGTTGTATAAGCACTTCATCTTCCGCTATTACATAGGCAACTACCAAATAAGGGTTATTGGTGCTTTTTTTGATATACGTTTTGCCCAGCATCGCCTTCAGCGCTTGTTCATTACCCTGTTGTTCTTTATTGGCCTGTGCATTGGCAAAAAACGGAAAGAGTAGAAAAAGAAAAAGTAGTTTTTTCATTATATCTGGAATTTAATGAGTGATTATTTTTTTCCTGTGGCACCGGAGCCCTGGCCTTTGAGGATTACCATCCGGATTTCGTTGTTTGGGAACAGGGAAACCTTTGCCAGAAGAACAGCGGGATTGTCCTTATCATACAGCAAAAGGGATTTTGATTCTATTTCGGTAGGTACGCCGGCTTTTACTACAATATAACCCCAACTTTGCATCCATTTTACTTCGCTTGCCAGCTCCGAATACAATTGCTCATTGGCAGGATTGCTGCTCCTGGTGGCCACCCCAGCCCTTGAAAAAGACTTATTGTCTTCTACGGCATATACCGCAAACCCGTCTAATGGTTTTTTGCTGTTGTAAATAGTAATGCCTGTTCCGTTGCCGCCATTATTCTGAACCACATCATCGCCTTTTATTTCTTCCCACTTAGCGTTTAAGATAGCCTGGAACTGGCTGTAAAAATTGGGGCCAAGCGTAACTGTGGCAGATTTTGGTGCTGGCAATTGGTATTTGTAAAAATTAATTTCAATATAACCTGTTTTGGACAAGGAAATTTTTGCTGCGGCATCTGTATTTGTTCCTTTGTATATAGAGAATCTCTTCAGGTACGCACCGGGAATATCGGTATCCGGCTTTAATACATACCCTTCGGCTTGCAGTTTTTTTAGCAGGGCGCTTATCTGGTCAAAAAGCTGCGGCGCATGGTCATCAGGCTTTTCTATGGTTGCCATCACATCTTTACTTTCGCCCCATTCATCTTTGGATTGATAAGCATTTACTTTAAAGCCATCTAAGCTTTTTTTAGAATCGCAGGCAATGATATAGTTATCTTCATTTCCTTCCTTGTTTATTTCCACACCTTTTATGTCTTCCCAGTTGGCTGTTAAAATGGCTTTGAACTGGTTGTAAAAGTTGGGGCTTAGTTGTTGCGCCTGCAATGCCGTTGCGCCGGACAGCAGCAGGATGATGGTAAAAAGTGTTGTTTTCATACGTATAATTGTCTTGACTGTGATTTATTTGATTGCTGTGATTGCTATGATTTTATTCTGATTTGTACTTTTTATTGGTAAGGCGTTTAAAGTTCAGGCTTCTTTCCCCGAAATTGATGAGCATACCTATTTCAAGATTATAAGCCTCCAGGTAATTGATTGCCTGAGCCAGATGGACGTCTTCCAATTTAGTAACCGCTTTTAATTCAACAGACACTACTTCTTCTACCGAAAAATCGGCTCTCCTTGTTCCAATATGCTGGTCGCGGTAATATATCGGCATTTCAAATTCCCTTTTGAAAGCGATACTTTTCAACTTCATTTCTATTGCCAGCGCCCGTTGGTAAATTACTTCCCGGAAGCCGTTGCCTAAACGGTTGTGTACTTCCATTGCACAACTGATGATTTGAGATGTAAGCTCCGAATATTTATACTTTTCGTCTATCATTTACTATGATTTATTTGATTACTGTGATTACCATGACTTTTTTGGATTTTTCTTATCATATAAATCATTTCATCACACAAATCATGGTTTAGGCTATTTCACTTCCTTTCCTGTTTTATCAATAAAAAAAGTTCTTCCGTCTTTGCTCACCTGCACTTTGCCGTTTTGGAAACGCAATGATTCAAAAATGTCAGGATTATTATACACCAAAGGGATTACTTCTTTCCCGGTGGTATCCACAAAACCCCATTTGCCGCCGAGCACACGAAAATTCTGCGGCTCGCCACCTGTATTTACGGCAGCCAAATCTTCCGAAAAAGAAACCACATCGTCATATTTAATGGGGACTATTTCTTTCCCTGTTGTCATCTCCACAAATCCTGCTTTACCGTTGAGCCACACCTCCCGGAGCGGGTAGGGTTCAGGCTCCTCCGGGTTGGGTATCATATCATATTTAGGCGGAACAATTTCCCTGCCCGTCGTATCTATCACCCCATATTTCCCGTTAAGCCCCACGATGGTATAACCTCCCGAAAAATAGCGATACACTTCATCGTATTTCGGCGGTATGATTTCTTTTCCCGTTTTATCCATAAGCCCCCATTTGCCGCCGTTCGGATTGCCGTACCCGTCCACTTTGCCGCCGGTGTTTACATACGCAATGCCGTTATGAAGAGACCCCACATAATCGTACCGGGGCTTTACTATCTCCCTGCCGGTTTTATCTATAAAGCCCCATTTGCCGTTTTGCCTTACACCTGCCAGTCCTTCTGAAAATTCAAAGGCCTTATCGTATTCAGGTTTAATGATCGTTTTCCCGGCCTGGTCTTTAAAGCCGTATTTCCCGCCGGCATCCCGGAAAAGGGTTAATTCCTGCGCCGGCAATGCCATTGCTCCAAACAGTATTAGGCAGATAGTGATAATTGTCGTTTTCATTTCATTTTAATTTTTATTCCTGCACTGTCGTTTTGAGTTGGTATTTCTGTTCAAAGATGGCGATGAAATTATCCCGTGATGCCCGGTTTTGGGCGAGGGTAGCGGGAATGCTAAACAGCTTTTTCTTTTTTTGCCCCTGCTGTACTAAGTAAAACATCCAATAAGCGCCTTTTCCCGCCCGCTCTTTTGCGGCCAGGATCTCATCGCCGGGGTCTAACCGTTCGGTTTCGTTGTAATCAAAATAACAAAGATTGAATCGCAATATCATACTGCCCCGGCTAAAGGTAAGCGCAGCAGTATACCGGTGAAAAACGAGGCCGAAAATACCGGCATACAGGCACAGCATAAGTCCCCAATACATCAAAGCCCCCAGGTCGCGGCGAAGATTTTCGGGAATGAATGCACAAAAAGCCAACAACACTAAGGGCATCACCCTGAATGTAACAAAAGTACCGGCTTGGCGGCCTTTTGGAAGTTCAAGCACCAGCGTTTCCGGGGTTTCGGACATCAGGGTGTAAGGATAGAAATCTTTTTGGCCCATAAAAATTTGTGTTTTATTGTTTCATCAGGCTTTGTGTGCAGTCGGTACAATATTCATACACATATATGCCTGTTTCTTCGTCCGGTATATTTTCTGTACGTTTTGAAAGCAGGTTATTCTTTCCATATTCCGTCAGGCATTCATAAAAAACCTGGTCTTCTGCCGATGTGCCGGTTACTTTTATTATTTGTCCTTTACTGTTGTATTCCCATTGGTAGGTGAATTGTTTTTCATCGTCTTTGGTATAGCGCGTTTCCTGCACCAGCCTGCCTTTTGCATCGTAGCTGTATTCGCATCTGCCATCGGGCATGGCTTTCGTGTTCCCGTTGCTGTCAGGCGTTTTCAGCGAAATATCGGCCCGCGCTATCTTGCCCGGTTTGTCGTACACATAAGTATAAATGGCAGGGTCGGTATCTGTTACCATTTTGCTGAGCAGCCTGCCCGATGCATCGTAAGCATAAGCAATGGTATAGCCTGCATCGCCCTGGTAATGATAGACCGTATTGTTTTCTGTTAATTTTCCGTCCCTGTATTTATAATAGCTTCCGGTAATTACGGTACCGGTATCGCCATTGTAGCGCAGCCCGGTTTCATACAGCGCTGTGGGCAAGCCTCCGTTTCCGTATTCCAGCGTTCGGCTAAGAGATTTTTCGTTGCCCGTAGTCTTATATTCTTTGCAGATTTTCACCTGTGCTTTTTCATTCAGGGCATACTCCGGCTTTGAGGGCGGGAAAGGATAGTAGAAAAGCTGTGCCTGCAATGCCGTTGCGCCGGACAGTACCAGGATGATGGTGAATAATATTTTTGGGTTCATTGTCGTAATTGTCTTGACTGTGATTTATTTGATTGGTATGATTACCGTGATTTTGTTTTTTTTATCATAAAAATCATTTCATCGCAAGAATCATAGTTAAGACTATTTTACTTCTTTCCCTGTTTTATCTATGTAAAATTCCCGGCCATTATCATCGGTTACTTTTGCCTTACCGTTCTTAAAACTATTGGCATATTTATATTGCGGTTTTATTATTTCCTTACCGGTTTTGTCTATAAAGCCCCATTTACCCCCAATCCATTTACTACCATCAGATTTCCCGTTTTCTTGTACTGCTGCCAGCCCTTCATAAAAACGGTAGGCATTATCGTATTTCGGCTGTATGATTATTTTTCCGGCTTTATCTACAAAACCCCATCTACCATATTGTTTTACTCCCGCCAATCCTTCGGAAAAAGGCCAGGCATCATCATATTTAAGTTCTACAACAACTTTACCTGCTTTGTCTATAAACCCCAATTTTTTATTAAGTGACACTTGCGCCCGTCCTTCGGAAAAACCGCCCAGATCATCATATTCAGGTGCTACAACAACTTTCCCTGTTTTGTCTATAAAGCCCCATTTACCGTTTTGCTTTACCCTGCCCAGCCCTTCGGAAAAAGCACTCGCACCATCATATTTAAGTGCTACAACAACTTTCCCTGTTTTGTCTATAAAACCCCATTTCCCGTTTTGTTTTACTGATGCCAATCCTCCCCAAAATGATTCCGCCCCATCGTACTTCAGGGGAATTACCTCTTTCCCTGTTTTGTCTATAAAGCCACATTTACCATTTTGCTTTACTCCCGCCAGCCCCTCCGAAAAACTATAAGCGGTCTCGTATTCCGACTTGATTATTTCTTTACCGGTTTTATCTATAAAACCCCATTTATCATTTTGTTTTACCCTCGCCAATCCTTCGGAAAAATCGTTTACTTCTTTATATTTGGGCGCTACAACAACTTTGCCTGTGTTGTCCATTAATCCGTATTTGCCGCCCGAAGCCGAAGTTGTAAACCACACAAGCCCTGCTTCGCCGGCGGGTTTTGTGGTGGTGATGGTAGGCGTGGAAGTGGTGTTGGTGGTTGTATTTGCACCATCCAAAAATTTACCATCTTTAAAATTGCCTTCATACACTTTGCCGTCTTTTAGGGTTAATTTGCCTTTGCCGTTGAACTTGCCACCCACAAAATCGCCTTCATACACATCGCCGTTTGCCCAGGTTAATTTGCCCTTTCCTGTTCGTTGATAAGCCACATAACCGCCTTCATATACATCGCCGTTCGCCCAGGTATATTTTCCTTTATTATAATCGCCTTCATATACATCTCCATTGGAATGGACTGTCTTAAAAATAAAGTATTTATTAAATCTGATGATAATTCTATTTTCGTCCAATGATATCAGTGATACCCGTGATAATATCTTTTCGCCCTGCTTGTCTGAGTCAATATAAAAACGGCTCATTGAACTGATTTCTTCATTTTTCAATTGAAATCCTTCATTTTTCAGTTTGCTGAGCTCCGTTTTTATTTTTTCAAAAAGCTGGGCGTTGCCCGGATTGGATTTATTTTCACCATAAACATATTTATCAAAATATGTAGTGTTCCCTTCCTTATTTTCTTCATACTCCACTGTAAGCTCAAATCCATCCAGATTTTTGTTAGATTTATAATACACGGTAAAGCCTAAACTATCTCTATCCTCGTCTAATCCTTCTCCTTTAAGTGTTTCCCAATCTGTATTTAAAATTGCTTTAAACTGGTTGTAGAAATTGGGACTTAAAGCGCTGCTTGTTGAAGTGGTTTTATTGTTCTTGTTAGTGGTAGTTGTTGCAGATTGCGGATTGCCGCCAATTTCCTTTCCTTTTTTATCAATATAAAATTCCCTTTTGTCGAGCTTAACTTTGGCTTTGCCGTCTTTAAAACCACCGGCAAAGTCATATTGCGGTTCGATAATAAATTTACCGGTTTTGTTTATAAAGCCCCATTTACCGTTTTTCTTTACAGCAGCCATGCCGTCATAAAAATAATCACCTCCTTCATATTGCAGAGGGATGACCGCCTTACCTGTTTTGTCTATATAGCCATGTTTGCCGTTTAGGCTTACTGGCGCCAACCCTTCCCTAAAACCACCGGAACTACCATATTGAAGTTCAATAACAACTTTCCCGCTCTTATCTATAAACCCCCATTTATAGCTTTGTTCTACTGCCGCCAATCCTTCTGAAAAAAGACCCGCGTAATCATATTTAGGTGCTACAACAATTTTCCCGGTTTTGTCTATAAAACCGTATGTATCACCTTTACGCATATAAGCCATACCTTCTGAAAAGCGACCCACTTCGTCATATTGCGGTTTTATAATTTCTTTACCCATTTTATCTATAAAACCAAATTTATAGTTTTGGCTTACCTCTGCGAAGCCTTCTGAAAAACTACCCGCATTATCATATTTAGGCTCGACAACAACTTTCCCTGTTTTGTCTACAAAACCCCATTTACCACCGATCATCGCCATAGTAGCAGAACTAAGTTTTGCACCAACATTTACAGATGCCATGCCTTCTGAAAAACCATACACATCGTCATATTGCGGTTTTATGGTTTCTTTGCCGGTTTTATCTATAAAGCCCCATTTGCCGCCACGAACATAGCTCCCTCCATGGGACAATCCATAGCTTGTTCCACCAACGTTTACGGCCGCCATGTCTTCGGAAAAACCATGCACATCGTCATATTTCGGCTGCACTACTATGTTGCCTTTGGCATCTTTGAAACCGTATTTTTTGTTGGCATCTTGAAATGGCGTTAAGTCCTGCGCCTGTGCCGTAAAACCTGCCAGCAGCAGGAAGCATAAAATGAGTTGTTTCATAGTTGTTAATTAATTTTTAGCTTTTACGTTTATGGCTTAGTTCCTTTAAAAATACCTTTTTCCCAATAGCCTTCTTCTACCCTGCCATCAGGATAAACGGCTTTCCCTTTGCCATGTGCCTTGTTCCAATCCCAATCGCCATCGTATATCATGCCTTTTGCCGATATATATTTGCCTTTGCCGTTTCTCATCGCATTCAGTACATCGCCGATATACATAGAGCCGTCCTTGTAATAATACGTTCCTTTACCAGAGGGCATAAAGTCGTTACCGGCAGTTCGATACCATTCCCCTTCGTATAAACCGAAGGGAAATTCCATTTTTTGGATAGGGTAATCGATCCCTGTTATCACATATTCTTTGCCCTTTTTATTTATACGATAATCATCAGCTCCTCCTTTTCTTACCGACAGAACTACCCATGCATACCCATTCACAAAGCTACCTGCATCGAGATATTGATACGGCAATACCAATGTACCTGTTGTATCTATGTAGCCCCACCGTGAGCCGTCTGTGGTATAGCTTTTAACAGCTGCCAACCCTTCGGAAAAATTAAGGGCATCGGTATAGATTGGCTTTATGACCGTGTCGCCGGTAGAAATTCTTTTAAAGCCTTTGCGGAAGCCTTGTTTATCACTTATTATTATCAAATCCTGCGCCTCCGCCGTAAAACCTGCCAGCAGCAGGAAGCATGAAATGATTTTTTTTATCATGATATTTATTTGGCGAATGATATTTTATTTTTCCTCACAGATTTCACAGATTTGCACAGATAGGAAATAACATCTGTGGTTTTCTGTGCTATCTGTGAGCTTTTATTATTTTACTTCCTGCCCGGTTTTATCAATATGCAGTTCCTTATCGTTTAACAGTACGGTGGCCCTGCCGTTTTTAAAACTTCCGGCAATGTCGTACTTAGGCGCTATGATCACTTTCCCGGTTTGGTCTATAAAGCCCACTTTGCCGTTAAGCTCTGCGAAGGCCAAACCTTCTGAGAACTGGCCAACCTCATTGTATGTGGGTTCAATAACCACTTGCCCCGTTTTGTCTGTAAAGCCGTATTTCCCGCTTTGTTTTACGGCGGCCAAGCCTTCTGAAAAATTACCGGCATTATCGTATTGAGGTTTGATAACAAGCTCACCGGCATGGTTGATAAAACCGTATTTGCCGTTAAGTGTTACAACAGCCAGGCCTTCCGAAAAACCGCGGGCATAATCAAATCCTGGTGCAATAGCTACTTTCCCGGTTTTGCTGATAAATCCGAATTTGCCGCTTTGCCTGATGACGGCCAGGCCTTCTTTAAAATCTAAAGCCACATCGTATTGGGGCATAATAGCCACTTTCCCGGTTTTATCTATAAAGCCATACTTGCCATTAATTTCTACAACGGCCAAACCTTCCGAAAAACCGTAGGCCACATCGTATTTGTGCGCAATGACTGTTTTCCCCGCTTTGTTGATAAAACCGAATTTCCCGTTTTGTTTTACTGCACCCAATCCCTCAGAAAAACTGTAGGCGGCCTCGTATTTCGGCGCTATGATCATTTTTCCCGCATCGTCCCGGTAGCCGAACTTCCCGCTGTCAGCCATAAATGATTTTAATTCCTGCGCCTGTGCCGTAAAACCTGCCAGCAGCAGGAAGCATAAAATGAGTTGTTTCATAATGATATTTATTTAGAGAAGGGTTATTTTTTATTTTCTCTCACAGATTTCACGGATTTGCACAGATAGGAAATAACATCTGTGGTTTTCTGTGCTATCTGTGAGCTTTTATTATTTTACTTCTTTCCCGGTTTTATCTATGTAAAAGTATCTTCCATTCTGTTTCACCTGGACCTTACCGTTTTGAAAAGAAAAATCGGCATAATTGTATGTTAGCGGAATAACCTCATTACCGCTTTCGTCTATAAAGCCGTATTTCTTCCTGAGCACCACCATTGCCAATCCTTCTGAAAAATCCCATGCTAAATCGTATTTCGGCTGTATGATTATCTTTCCGCTTTCATCTTTGAATCCGTATTTACCGTTGTCTGCGGAGAATGGTTTTAGCGTAGGTGCTTTTTCGCCATTTATAAATTTATCATCTTCCCAATCGCCTTCCTGTACTTTTCCGCTTGTAAAAGTGAACTTACCCTTACCGCTTCTTTTCCCGTTTACAAAACCGCCTTCATAAATATCACCGTTGTTAAAGATATATTTTCCCTTTCCTTCATATTTTCCGTTTACAAAATCACCTTCATAAACACTGCCGCTTGTAAAGGTCATTTTTCCTTTGCCGTTGGGAACATTGTTTACGACCTCGCCGTCGTAGATGGTACCGCTCTTGTATTTTAGTGTGGTTGTTGTTTGGGTGTTGTTTGCCTGTGGATTGGTGTTTGCGTTTGCACCCACTTTTTTGTTGGGAAAGATAATCTCTATTGAGTTGTCTTTGTTCAGGAAAAGCTTGGCAACATCCCGGTTGTTGTCTTTCTTACGTACCGTAATACTTTTAGTACGAAACATATTTTCGTCTTTGATTACATTAAAACCTTCGTTTTTCAGCTTTTCCAGTTCAAATGATATTTCACGGACCATCCACTCGTTCCAGGTCTCATTTACAGGCTTATAAATGGATAATTCATTTCTAACCATCACGTTGGCCCAATCTATTTTTTGGGTGTTGGCTTCAGCATCAGCCGTTACCGCTCCGTAGCCTTCTGACATGCGTTCTTCTACGTTAAATCCGTCTAATTTGTATGCACTTGAATAACGGGTCCACCCGCTATTATCCTTAGATAATACTTTGCCTGTGCCGGGTACTTCTTTTGCCATGAGGATTGCCTTGAACTGTTCGTAAAAGGCGGGGCTTAGCGTGGTAAACGCTGCAATTTCTTTGCCTGTTTTGTCTATGTAAAATTCTCTGCTGTTGAGTGTTACTTTGGCTTTGTTGTTTTTAAAACTACCGGCATCTTCATACTGTAGTTTGATGAGTTCTTTACCGGTTTTATCTATAAAACCCCATTTGCCGCCACGAACATAGCCCCGTGCACCGGTACCATCAATGTTTACCACCGCCAGCCCCTCAGAAAAAGAACCCGCAAAGTCGTAAATCAGGGGAATCACCACTTTGCCGGATCTATCTATAAAACCACACTTTTTGTTAAGGCTGACATCGGCAAGTCCTTCAGAAAATCCACCGGCACCATCATATTTAAGTTCTACAACCACTTTACCTGTTTTGTCTATATAGCCCCATTTATCATTTTGCACTACTGCCGCCAATCCTTCGGAAAAACCACGGGTATCATCATATTTAAGTGCTACAACCACTTTACCTGTGCTGTCTATATAGCCCCATTTACCATTTTGTTTTACCCTGCCCAGCCCTTTGGAAAAAGACCAGGTATAATCGTATTTCGGCTGTACAATTATTTTTCCGGATTTGTCTTTGTAGCCGTATTTGCCACTGGCATCTTTAAAAGCAGTTAATTCCTGTGCCTGTGCGGTAAATCCTGCCAGCAGCAGGAAGCATAAAATAAGTCGTTTCATCCGTATGATTTTTGCGTTTGCCGCTGCGCGGCGATTCTTTTGGCCGGATGGAACTTCGCTTTTACATTCTCCTGTGTGAGAAATTTGTATCCTGCTTCGTTTCATAATGATATTTAATGAATGAATGCTTATTGCACTTCCTTCCCGGTTTTATCTATGTAATAAGCTCTTTGGTTTTGCCAAACCTTTACTTTGCCGTTTTGGAAACCGTATTTTTCCTGTCCTTTGGGTCCAAAGGGATAAATACTCTCGTACTGTACGGGGATTACCTCGTTGCCGCCGGCATCAATAAAACCGTATTTGCCACCAAGGCCTACTAAGGCCATACCCTCCATAAGAGGATGTACATCATCGTATTTGGGCGGTACTACTTCTTTTCCTGTTTTATCCATAAAGCCCCATTTATTGTTAAGCGCTACGGCAATAAGCCTATCCGAAAAAGCGCCTGCCATATCGTATTTTGGCGGTACGATCTCTTTTCCTGTTTTGTCTATAAAACCGTTTTTGTTGTTCAGCAATACAGCCGCCAGGCCATCGCTAAACTTGCCTGCGTCATCGTATTTTGGCGGCACAATCTCTTTTCCTGTTTTATTTACAAAACCCCATTTGTTGTTTAATTGTATGGTAGCAAGCCCTTCCTGAAAATTATCAGCGCCCTGGTACTTAGGCGCTACAATTTCTTTTCCTGTTTTGTCCACAAATCCGAATTTGCCGGCCATTTTTACGACTGCCACGCCCTCCGAAAAAGGATTTACAGCGTCATATTTAACAGGAATAATTTCTTTTCCTGTTTTGTCTATAAAACCCCATTTTTCATTCAGATACACGACAGCAAGCCCCTCTGAAAGAGAACCGGCATCATCGTATTTCGGCGGTACAATTTCTTTTCCTGTTTGGTCTATGAAACCCCATTTACCATTGAGTTGTACGGTTGCAAGCCCTTCCGAAAAAGGATCGGCATTGTCGTATTTCGGCGCCACAACCATTTTGCCATCTACGTTTTGATAACCGTATTTTCCTGTTTGGCTGTCTTTAACGGGTAATAACCTGCCTAAATTAATATTTGTGGTTTGCGCCTGTGCGGTAAAACCTGCCAGCAGCAGGAAGCATAAAATAAGTTGTTTCATAATGATATTTGGTTTTTAGTGAATGATTGGTTTTTATTTTTCTCTCACGGATTTCACGGATTTGCACGGATAAGAAAATAATATCGGTGGTTTTCTGTGCCATCTGTGAGCATTTATTATTTTACTTCTTTTCTGGGTTTATTCATGTTTCTTCCTTCCTGTGGGCTCATGTGGTGTTTTCCGTTCCGGGCTTTGGCAACTGCGGTAAAACAGTACCGGGTATTTCCGTTCCGGTAAGCTGTCGCGGTTTGTTTACTTTAAGGGATTTCGCCAGGTAAATTCCCATATAACCGATGACGATAAGTTTTACCACGATGAAGGAATTTCCGTAATCAACAGGCAGCCAGGAGAAAAGCAAAAACAGGAATGATACGGCAACTACCACAAACACGATGTTTCCATAATAGGCAAAAGGGGTTTGCCCGGCAAGGATTTTACAATCCGGGTTGGCCTCTTTTACCTTTTGCGTCAGCTCTTTTACAAAGGGGATGTAGGTTTCCGCCTGGTCGGGAAAGGTGGCAAAACTTTCATACGTGCAGGAATTAATATCGAAAGTCCTGTTGTTTGTCATGGTTATTTTGCAGCAATAGTTATTGAGGCGGTACCGGTTATTGGGAAGATAAAGCAGCCGTACCTTTTGCACACGGGTATAGGGAATGCGGAAGTTGGCCCCGGCTTCCTGTGTGCATACCAGCTCCTGTTCTGTAAGTTCCCAGCGCTGGGGTTTTTCGAGCACCGATTTTCTGAAAGTGTAATGAGCGTTCATATCATTGTCAAAGTTTGGGCTTACTTTTTTGCCGTTACCAATACGTCAAATGCCTTGTTTTTTCAGGGGGTATCTTAAACTTGCCAATAATGGTCATGCATTGGCGATGGTAGGGCGATTCATGATTATCTGATAGAACGTCTGCCCGGTAAACGAACGAAAAAGTTGATATTTTTATTTTGTTGCTCAATAGAGTATTTTCAGCCGGAACCGCTGCCTATTAGAGAACAAAAAGCTGATGGTTATTCGTCAGGCCATGTTTCATAAACACCGTCTGCAACACGACTTCTGAAAGTTGTTGTGAAATAATATTCCTTTTTGGTAGAACCCGGTTTTCCCTAATCTTTATCGTCAGACGCCTCGACTATTCCTGGCATTAGCCCCATTCCTGTATGAACTTTCGTCACATCACACAGTATCGGTGCTTTGAATGCTCTTTCCAATGAGCAATTATAAACTGTTGAAATAAAGGTATCGTATAAATTAGTGTACCATGTCTGCCTCTCCGGGAGTCCCTTGTCGGTTGCCATTCTCATCCAACTGCTCTGCCCATGCTATTAGCTTATATACTTCCCTGGGAACATTATTTATTTTTTCGTCTCTTTTTTCACCCAGTCTCACGATCACCATATGCCGCGAAGGGATGCAGATGATATACTGACCCAGTATTCCACGTGCATAAAATATATCCTGTCGGTCGGGTAAAATCCACCACTGGTAGCCATAATAATTGCAGGGGATGTTGTTTTCATCGATTATCCTGCAGGGGGTAATGGATTGGAGGAAATAATTGCTGTCAATAACAGGCACACCGTTTATTTTACCACTGTCAAGCATGAGCTGGCCAAGCCGGGCAAAATCCCGCGCGTTGCTGTTAAAGCAGCAATAAGCCTTTTCATTGCCTCCGGGCTTGTCGATGCTCCATAATGCCGTATGTACCGCACCGAGCGGTTGCCATAATTTTTCGGCAGCGTAAGCACTTAGTGATTTACCAGTTGCTTTTTCAACAACCAGCCCTAATAATTGGGTGTCGCCGCTTTTATAGGCATGGTATGCACCGGGGGGGGTGACAATATTTACATGGGTTGCGGTTTTATATACGTCGTTGCCATAATACAGTTCCGTAGTGACCGAAAGCGGGTTGGCATAGCTTTCATTCCAGTCGCTGCCACTGCTCATGGTGAGCAGGTCCACGATTTTTACTTTAGCCTTTTCGCCTTCGGCAAACTCCGGCAGGTATTTGCCTACAGGATCATTTACCGAGCCGATCTTACCCTCACGTATAGCCGCACCTGTAAGCAGGCTGGTAATGCTTTTGGCAACAGAGAATGAATTGGACAAAGCGCTGTCGCTGTAACCTTTCCAGTATTTTTCAACAATGATCTTTTTGTTTTGCACTATCACCAGCCCCACAGAGGCTATGCGGGCGAGATATTGCTCCAGCGTATCGGGCAGCTTTATTGTGTTGTATTCGTACGAAAATGCCCAGGGATCAGGATTTGCGGCGGGTACAGCATGATTGTCAAAAATGGTATAATCATCTATGTCTGCAAAATTATAAGCAATGGCTTTGTATAAATAGGCTTTGCCGGTGAGCACGGGTAATATCAAAACGATAGCAACAACAACCAGTGAAAATTGTACAGCGCGAAGTTTATTTTTTTTCATTGTGCCCCGGGTTAGGATAATCATGCTTAATTTCGGCCACCTAAGATACAAATAAATCATACGTATGAATATTGTGATACTTGATGGCTATTCGATCAATCCCGGCGATTTAAGCTGGTCTCTCCTGGAAGCTTTCGGCAACTTAACGGTGTATGACAGATCAGCGCCAGACGAAGTACAGGAGCGTGCGGCAGGCGCGGAAATGGTGCTCACCAACAAGTCAAAGGTGCCTGCAGCAGTAATTGCCGCCTTGCCCAAGCTGCGCTATATAGGAGAGCTTGCAACAGGATTTGATAATGTGGATATCGGGGCAGCTGCCCGGCGGAATATCCCTGTTTGCAATGTACCGGGCTACAGTACCCAGTCGGTTGCCCAGCTCACGTGGGCGCTTATACTTGAACTCACCTACAATACCAGCCGCCGCTCGAATGAAGTGCATAACGGTGCCTGGAGTCGCAGTAAGGATTTTTGCTTTGGGCATGAGGGCCTTTTTGAACTGCAGGGAAAAACGCTGGGACTTATCGGCCTGGGACTTATTGGTTCCGCAGTGGCCAAAATAGGAATGGCCTTTGGGATGAATGTTATTGCCGCCGTGCGCAATCCTGCCAAATATGATATGCCCGGCGTAAGCTTTAAAAGTGTAGACGAATGCTTTGAGCAGGCGGATTTTGTGAGCCTGCATTGCCCGCTTACGGATTCCAACAGGAAAATGGTGAACAGGGATATGCTGCAGCGGATGAAACCTTCGGCATACTTAATTAACACAGCGCGCGGTGCGCTCATCCATGAGCAGGACCTGGCCGCCGCGCTAACATACCGGCAAATTGCAGGTGCGGCTGTTGATGTGCTGTCGTCGGAACCGCCTCCCGCAGATCATCCTTTATTTAAAGTGCCTAACTGTATCATCACGCCTCATATTGCATGGGCTACCAGGGAGGCCAGGGAGCGCCTCTTACATGAATCGGCAGAAAATATTAAGGCATTCCTGAATAGCAGCCTGAGGAATGTGGTGAATGGCGTTAAGCTTGTGTAGCTTTTGCAGCAGGAAAATTTTCATCACCCAACTCATTTATCTTTGCCGGATGCATTATGTTACTGCAGAAGCCCTGGGAAAGTCCTACGGGATAAAGCCGCTGTTTAAAGACCTCACCTTTCATATAGAAGAAGGGGACAAAATTGCATTGGTGGCCCGTAACGGCTCGGGAAAATCTACCCTGCTGAAGATCATTGCCGGAAAAGAAACGTCCGACGATGGTACCCTGTGGGTACATAAAGAAGTAACGGTGGCGCTTTTTGAGCAGGAACCCACTTTTATTGATGAACTGTCTGTGCTCGATAATATTTTCCATCACGATCACCCTGTTATAAATGCTATCAAGCAGTACGAAGCCGCGAGTGAAAGTGAAGACGCGGATGCACTGGGATCTGCCATCATAAAAATGGATGAGCTTGGTGCCTGGGATTTCGACAGCAGGGTAAAGCAGATCCTGGGTAAGCTGAATATTCATCACTTCCGGCAGAAAGCCGGCACCTTGTCCGGGGGACAGCGCAAAAGGGTGGCGCTTGCCAGAACGCTTATTGATATTGGCTTTGAGCACCGGCATGTGCTGCTCATCATGGACGAACCCACCAACCATCTTGATGTGGAAACCGTGGAATGGCTGGAACATTACCTGAACCAGGAAAAGATCACGTTGCTGCTGGTTACGCACGACCGTTATTTTTTAGATGCTGTGTGCAACGAGATATGGGAAATGGATGGCAGCAAACTGTATACCTACAAAGGTGATTATGAAAATTATATAGAGAAGAAGTCCGCACGGCTGGAACAGCAGGCTTCAGGTATTGATAAGGCGAAAAACCTGTACCGTAAAGAGCTGGAGTGGATAAGGAAACAGCCGAGAGCCAGAACCACCAAGTCAAAAAGCCGTATAGATGCATTCAGTGATGTGGAAGCCAGGGCCAAACAGCGGATGGAGGATAGCCGGGTGCAGCTACAGGTAAAGATGAGCCGCCTTGGCGGTAAAGTGGCCGAGCTGAAAAAAGTATATAAGGCTTACGGAAGCCACGTGATATTAAAAGGCTTCGATTATACCTTTGCGAAAGGCGAACGCATTGGTATTGTGGGAAAGAACGGCGCCGGGAAATCCACTTTTCTTAATATCCTTCAGGGACTGGAAAAGGCCGACAGCGGGAAGATCAATATCGGGGAAACCGTGATTTTCGGGTATTATTCCCAGCAGGGGCTCCAGGTAAAGGAAGATGTGCGGGTAATAGAATATGTAAAAAACATAGCAGAAAATTTTCCCTTGGCCGATGGCGGGTCACTTAATGCATCACAGTTCCTCCAGCTTTTCCTGTTTGACCCCGATCAGCAGTACACCTTTATTTCAAGGCTGAGCGGCGGCGAGAAAAAAAGATTGTTGCTGCTTTCCATTCTTTTCCGTAATCCTAACTTCCTGATACTGGATGAGCCTACCAATGATCTTGATCTTCCTACCCTTACCGTACTTGAAAATTTTTTAAGCGAATACCAGGGCTGCCTGCTGATCGTTTCGCACGACCGTTATTTTATGGACCGGCTTACGGATCACCTGTTTGTTTTTGAAGGAAACGGGGAGGTAAGGGATTTCCCGGGAAATTATACCCAATACCGGCTCTGGAAAAAAGAGCAGGAAGAAGAGGCCCGATCGCAGGAGACAGAAAGCAGGTTAGCTGTAACAGGAGGGAGAGTGGCGCAGAAAGTGCAGGATGAAGTTGAAAGCAGAAGAAAGCCGTCGTACAAAGAAAAAAGAGAATTTGAAATGCTGCAGCAGGAGATAGCAGCTTTGGAAAAAGAGAAAAAAGAGCTGACAGATAAGCTCAGCAGCGCCAATATTCCCTACGAGCAGTTGCAGCAGTTTTCCAGCCGCATAGGGGAGGTATCGGAGCTGCTGGATAATAAGGAGATGCGGTGGCTGGAGCTAAGCGAGAGAATGGACAATATATAAAGCGCTGCCGGCTTTGCAGGGCTCATATTTCAAACTCCACGTTCAGCACAAAGCCCTTTCCCGGAGCGGTATCCATGTTTATCCTTCCCTGGTATAATTCGATCCTGTTTCGAATATTCCTTAGCCCCATACCATGACCATCGTCTACTGAAAGATCAGCTCCCACACCATCATCTGTAATAACCAGCAATACTTTATTTTCCATTTGCTCTATATGTACGGTCACGTTGTGGGCATGGGCGTGCTTTACAATGTTATTCAATTGTTCCTGGATGATCCTGTACAGCATCAGCTTATGACCATCCATAAGGCTGGCTTCATCGAGGTGCTCAATATCCACCCTGATGGTAAGGGGCTGAACTTCTTCTATGGCCTCTGCCATACTGATCAGGGAGTGCTCAAGTCCCAGTTCCGCAAGGAGAGGCGGGGCAAGATTCTTGGAAAGGTTCCTCAGTTCCTCGATCACCTTATCGATATATTCATTGCTCTTTCTAAGCAGCCCGTTGCGGATCTTATCGTTTGCAATGGAATGCTCAATGTACAATTTTACTACTCCCAGCAACTGGTTTACATTGTCGTGCAGTTCTTCTGCAAGCTTTCTGCGCTCACTTTCCTGTGTGTCCATAACGGTGCGGGCTAACTGGCGGCGGTAAATGATCTCCTTCTCTGCCAGTTGCTGCTGCAGGTTACGCTGTTCGGTCACGTCGTGCATAGATACGATGAGCCTGAAAGGTTTTCCCTCGTTGTCGCGCAAAATAGAAAAGCAATCTGTTATGATCTTATAAGACCCGTCTTTGCAGAGAAACCGGTATTCGTTATTGAGGGTAGTAACATGTGATATCTGCAGGGCGGCATCCATTTTGTCCAGCACCTTATCTTTGTCTTCCGGATGGATATTGCTTTTCCACCACGCGTATCCATGCTGCAGCTCATCGTCGACGTAGCCAAACAGTAGCTTGATATTGGAATTGTAATACAACTGCCCGGTCAGCATATCCCAGTCCCACAGCCCTTCCATGGTTGCCATGCTCAGAATGCTGTATCGTTTCAGGCTTTCTTCCAGCTGTTGCTGTTCCTTTCTCCTGCTTGTTATATTTTCGAGGATAAGTATATATACGGGAGTGCCGGATTTATCTTTCACCTCGTTCACGGAAGTATTACAAATCAGCTTTTCCTGGTTTTTGGTGGTGATGCCTGCAATGTTCTTCATCTTTTTCAATTTCCCCTGCTTCAATTGCGTATCCCAGTATTCCAGTTCAATATTGTCCTCAGCCTTCATAATCAGGGTGTAATGCCGGTTCAACAGTTCAGCCATCTGATATCCAGTTAATGCGCAAAAGAAAGGATTGGCGTACAGGAATTCTCCCCTGCTGTTTAATCGGGCAATACCCAGGTTGGTCTCAGAAAGAATGGTCTCCAGCTCGTTGTGGTTAAAAACGAGCGCATCAAATTTTTTCTTAAAGTATTTGCTGTTGCGGCGAAAAATAAGATAAATGGTGATGGCAGTTAAGATCACAAAAGCTCCTCCCTTAAAGCTTTGCAGATACTGGTATTGCCTGATGTCGTTGCCCAGGGTCCGGAGCAGGAGGTAATCGGTAGTGCCTATCCATATTAAAGAGATGACCAGAAAAATAACTACAGCCTGAATGGTTGATAAAGGGCGCCCTTTCATACAATTAATTTACCGGAGAACAGCACAGATTCAAATAAGGTATCAGCAATTCAAAATAATGACATATTTTTCGATTTAACGTGCAATATGCAAAGAAATGTATTTGGATATTGATCTTTGCTGCAACATTGTTGTGCGCGCAATAAGTTACAAATTCATGGATTAAACTATTCAGTCAATGTTTGGTAATTATGATTTTACGGTAACCGAGCGCTTTTTGCGCTATGTGCAAATCGATACCCAATCGGATCCTCATTCGGAGACCTTCCCTTCCACCCAAAAGCAAAAAAAGTTTTCGCAGTTGCTGGTGAAAGAATTGAAGGAGATGGGCATCGACAACGCGGAATCAGATGAATACGGCTATGTATACGCTACACTGCCATCCAATACCGGTAGAACAACACCGGTTATTTGCTTTTGCTCACATGTAGATACTTCCCCGGATTGTTCAGGTGAAGGGGTAAAGCCTCTTGTGCACTGGAATTATGACGGAAAAGATATCATTTTACCCGATGATAACAATCAGGTGATCCGTGTAACCGATCACCCTTACCTCCGGCAAAAGAAAGGGGAAGATATCATTACCGCCTCCGGCACCACTTTGCTTGGAGCGGATGATAAAGCAGGAGTGGCTGTAATTATGGACATGGTGCGTTTTTTTACTACCCATCCACAGGCAGCGCATGGCAATATTAAAATATTGTTCACACCCGACGAAGAGATCGGAAGGGGGGTGGATAAGGCGGACCTGAAAAAATTAGGTGCTGATTTTGGCTATACGCTCGATGCAGGTGAACGCGGTATGTTTGAAGATGAGACTTTTTCGGCAGATGCAGTTACGGTTGCTTTTTCAGGCGTAAGCGCTCATCCGGGCTATGCAAAAGGGAAACTGGTAAATGCTATCAAAGTGGCTACCGCTTTCCTGGGATCATTGCCCGGGGAGAGACTTTCCCCCGAAACTACCGAGGGGAGGGACGGCTTTGTGCATCCGGTGCATATCAGTGGCATTGCCGAAAAGGCAAGTGTGCAGCTTATTATACGTGATTTTAACACGGCGAAGCTGAAGGAATATGAATTGCTGTTGCAGCAGAAAGTAGATGAAACCCTTAAAATGTTTCCCGGCGCTGCAGCAACATTTGAAGTAAAGGAACAGTATCGCAATATGAAGGAAGTGCTGAACAGGTATCCTCTCATAAGCCGGTATGCCATAGAAGCGATACAAAGAGCAGGAGTGGAGCCGGTGTTGAGCAGCGCTAGGGGTGGTACAGATGGCTCCCGCTTATCATTCATGGGCTTACCCTGCCCTAACCTTTTTACCGGCGAAATGGCTTTTCACGGCAGGCACGAGTATGTAAGTGTTCAGGATATGCAAAAAAGCGTAGAGACCATTGTACACCTCGCAATGATATGGGAAGAGCGGTCTGCGGAGTAATAGTGAAGCACCGAAGGACCAAAAGACAAATGCCAAACCTGTTCCGAAATGATTTGAAATTTCAAATTTGAGATTTGAGATTTATTTGGTTCTTGTTATTTGTCATTTGGTGCTTTTCTTCGGATTTTGAATTTGATATTTCGGATTTGGGATTTCTTTGGTGCTTATGATTTGTCATTTGGTGCTTCCTTCGGATTTAACCCACATCATCGGTTCCGTTCTCCCGGAAATTCAGTATATTACACCAGGGCGTGATTTTATAACCCGGTACTGCATATGATCCGATCATTAGTATATCTTTTTTTTATAGCTTTTCTTCCCCTGTCTATATTCGGGCAGAAGGTAGTTGCTATAACGGTAGACGGTGCCATTAGCCCCGCTTCGGCAGATTTTATTCATAACGCCATTGAAAAGGCAGACAGGGAAAAAGCGAACTGTCTGATCATTCGCCTCAATACGCCCGGGGGACTATTGAAATCAACCCGGAGCATTGTCAGCGACCTGCTGGTGTCGCCCATACCTGTTATTGTATATGTTGCCCCGGGAGGTGCTCACGCCGGATCGGCCGGCGTTTTTATAACCCTGGCTGCCCATATTGCCGCTATGGCGCCCGGCACCAATATTGGTGCGGCACATCCGGTGGCCATGCAGGGAGGAATGGACAGCACGATGAACAGTAAGGCAACCAATGATGCGGCGGCTTTTATTCGCAGTATTGCCGACAAGCGCCACCGTAACCTCGACTGGGCCGAAGACGCGGTGAGGAACAGTGTTTCTATAACCGCAGCTGAAGCCCTGCAAAAAAATGTAATTGATATTATTGCTGTTGATGAAAAGGACCTGCTCAGCCAGGTTGACGGGAAATCAATTCAGCTTCCGTTTGGGGAACGCGTGCTGCAAACCAAAGATGCTGTGGTGGAAGGGTACGGTATGAGCATTTGGGAAAAAATACTGAATATCATCAGCGACCCCAGCATTGCCTATATTTTGCTGCTGCTGGGCATGTACGGTATAATGTTTGAATTGTATAATCCCGGCGCTATGCTGCCCGGCATAGCAGGTGTTATCAGTCTTATACTCGCCTTTTACTCCATGCACTCCCTCCCGGTGAATTATGCAGGACTGGCCCTTATTGTATTTGCGGTGATCCTTTTTATCCTCGAACTAAAGATCGTAAGTCACGGACTATTGACCATCGGCGGCATTGTTTCCCTCCTGATTGGGTCCATGATGCTTATACGTACCACATCGGGGCTGGAACTGGCAAAAATTTCCGGGTACGTTATTTTCTCCGCTACGCTGGTTACCACTTTGTTCTTTCTTTTTGTGGTGGGGATCGGGTTAAAGGCCCAGCGGCGAAAAGTGGTTACCGGCAGGGAAGGGCTGGGCGGCAGTGTCGGTATTGCTATGGATACACTTGATCCCGATGGTATCGTTATGCTGGAAGGCGAAATATGGAATGCGGAATCCCTTACCGGTGAAATTAAAAAAGGCGAGAGCGTGAGGGTGGTGGAAATGAAAGACCTGAAAGTATATGTTGAAAAGAGCAGCATTTAATTCATAAAATAAAACAAAGATCATGGCACAGCTTCCCATCGGACTTATCGTACTTCTATTTTTTGTTATCCTCGCTCTTGCCAATTCCATCCGTATATTACGGGAATATGAAAGAGGGGTTATTTTCAGGCTGGGCCGCCTGATCGGAGGCGATGGTGTAAAGGGCCCGGGACTTATCCTTCTTGTGCCGGTTATAGATAAAATGGTAAAAGTGAGCCTACGGGTAGTGGTGATGGATGTTCCTTCACAGGATATCATTACAAGGGATAATGTTTCGGTTAAAGTAAGCGCGGTAGTATACTGCCGGGTGGTGGAACCTCAAAAAGCAGTGGTGGCTGTTGAAAATTATCTGCTGGCCACTTCGCAGTTTTCACAAACCACCCTGCGCAGTGTATTAGGGCAGTCGGAGCTCGATGACCTGCTTTCCCAGCGGGAGAAGATAAACATCAAGCTGCAACAAATTATTGATACCCATACCGAACCCTGGGGAGTAAAAGTATCCAATGTGGAGGTAAAGCAGATTGATCTGCCCCAGGAGATGCAAAGAGCTATGGCAAAACAGGCGGAAGCGGAGCGGGAAAGAAGAAGCAAGGTGATCGCTGCAGAAGGAGAGTTCCAGGCCTCTCAGCGTTTATCGGATGCTGCAGCAATCTTGTCCGACCAGCCCAGCGCTTTAACCCTGCGTTATCTCCAAACGTTACGGGAAATAGCCACGGAAAATAATTCAACCACTATCTTTCCCATACCCATAGATATATTAAAACCTTTCCTGGGCAATTCGGATAAAAATAAGTAACAGCAGGTTTACCTGTTCACCTTTTTTAATGATTACGATATACAGGAGAATCTCTCCATTTGTAACATTAAAAAATGAATGATGAATAGGTGTATTTCTTCTTGTTTTGACAGGCTCTCCCTGTTAGGGTTTGTTGTTTTGTTTTCGATTGCTACGTTTTCCTGCAAGAAAGATAATCAGAAAGAGGAAGGGAGTGGTAAGGGAAAATTATACGAGGTAGTGGATAAGAAATATGTGGATGAAATGAAATCTGCAGGGATGAAAATCTATGAAGGGACAACACCCCCCGTTATCAATAATATATTTCATATCAATCCCTTAAAGGTTGCTCATAGAAACTTTACAGCTTTAGCCGGCGCTGTTCCTGTAGGGAAAAACCTGGGTTATTCATATAAAATCCAACTGAGTGGTGAACCGGGGGGAGAAAACTTTAAGATTGTATATAACGCGTCTTATTATAACATGATGAATAACGCTTTTATCCAGGGTAATGGAAATGACTTTACCATTTGTTATACGCTTCGTGATAATATGGCTGGTCCTGGCGCTAATGATTCTTATGAGTACGCTTATATTATTTCCGGGACGCTGGATGGTAATAAATTAAGAAATGTTCAGATCGCAGATGTCGTTATTAAAGTATATACTCAAAGAGGTGAGGAGTCTTCCAAACCGGGATATTTTAGAATTATTGAGGATGCAGACGGCACTTCCGAACAGGTAGCGTCTTTAAATTAAAGACAATAAAAGTTCAGTCTGCCACTTATTTTGGGTATACGGTTTCAAAACTGATCTCTTTGTTCTTTATCTTCAATTAAAGAAAAGAGATGATTATGAAATATCTTATACCTTTTTTATTCCTGTTAGTGCAAACCGGATGGGTAATTGCGCAAACTGAAACTACTTACGCTGAAAAATTAGGATATCCCAAAAATGCTAAAATCATCATTCTGCACATAGATGATATGGGCATGTCTTACGACTCTAATATTGGCGGCATTGAAGCCATGACCAAAGGGGTGGCCAATTCCTGCAGCGTAATGATGCCCTGCCCCTGGGTGCCGGGTTTTGTTCACTACATGAAGCAACACCCGGGATTAGACGCAGGATTACATCTTACTTTAACATCCGAATGGAAGGACTATCGTTGGGGACCGTTAAGCGGTAAGCCTAAGGTGCCGGGTCTCACCGATGCCGAAGGTGCCATGTGGCGCGGCGTTGCTGATGTGGTACAGCATGCCAGCGCCGACGAAGTGGAGACCGAAATAAGGGCACAGGTTGACCGCGCTAAAACCATGGGCTTCGAGCCCACCCATCTCGACTCACATATGGGCACCCTGTTTGCCACACCTGCTTTTATAGAGCGTTATATCAAAGTGGGGATGGAGTATCGTATCCCTGTAATGTTCCCGGGAGGCCACAACACGTTGATCGCGCAGGAACTGAAGAATACTTCGGCCGATATGCAGATGGCGCGTGCTGTTGGCAAAAAATTATGGGACGCCGGCTTGCCGGTGCTTGACGATCTGTATAACGACAGCTACAGTTGGAAACCCACCCCGGATGTCTATGCAAGCGATAAGAAGCTGCAGGCGTATAAAACAGGGAAATATATTGAGGTGCTGAAATCACTCCGGCCGGGCATTACCATGATCATCATGCATTGCACCAATACCACCGAAGTATTTGAACATATCTCCGATTCGGGACCCACCCGCAGAGGTGATTACCTGGCGATGATAGATCCCCAATTGAAAAAATTTATAGAAAAAGAAGGCATTGTGCTTACTACCTGGAAAGAAATGATGGAGCGCCGGCAGAAATTGCAATAACCACGATATGAGAACAGACCGGTCTGCGTTTTCTGATGCAGAAAGTATTTTTATGATTATCCAACTATTCACTCTGCGAGCCCGTATATAGCTTTTGTTCACCCGGTTTGTGGTCTTCCTCATGGCATATAAGCCGCCTGGTGAGCAGTGTAATTTTTATAACCAATGAAAATAAAGAAAGCCCTTCTCTTCCTGTTCATCCCTTTTTTTGCCGATATGCTGGTGGCATGTTGCGATTGCGAGGAGCCCCAGCTTTTTAAATATACGCATACCGGTTTGGTATTGATGCACCTGGACAATCATGGGCGATTACCGGTTATTACAGCGGATGACCCTGTGTTGAAGGAGGCGTATGGAATACGCGTATTATTAAAGGGAGAAGCTGTTGCTTTTCAACAACCTTCTTTTTCTTTTTTTATCTCTCGTTCCTATGCTTTTTCCTGCCGATGTGAGGCTACTATCCAATATCTTCCCAAAGATAGCATTACCGGCTTTCGTATCATAACGATGAATGATTTTGATCCGCAGCATCCTGCAGAAACCGATATAAGCGATTATTTCAGGCTCTTATCCGGCTATGATTATAGCACGATCACTGATTTTCTTCACAAAGAAGCGGAGATATTTACCTATGATAACCCCAGGCAAATCGTGTTGGATGCCATGTTGGTACATCCTCCGACTCAAAAGGGAGCCTGCCGGTTCAGGGTTGAAATAGATTTGTCGGATGGCCGTAAGTTCATAAAAGAAACCTCCACCATTGAACTGATATAAATGAAAAACATCCTGCTCGTTCTTACCTGCTTGTATGTTACCGGCGCCATGGCACAGAAGAAGCCGTTACGAAAGCAACGGCTTATTTTCAGTCATGGAGTGGGGTATTCTTTTGCTTTGAATAGCCTGCCGGTTGACCCGGTCATTGATCAATTAGTGGATATTAACGGCAAAGGCGTTCTGCTAAATTTTTTTACGGTAAACTGGTTCATGAAGAATAATATCGGTGTTGAGCTGAGAATGCAGGGACTGCCGGGTGATAATACACAGAATAGAAAGCAAACATTAGAGCTGCTCATAGAGGATCACTTTGGAGATCAATATTATTACCGATCCCAATATGGGTTTAATCCTAATCAATCCGATGGGTTCCCGGGATTTGCAGGTTTGCTGGGATTGACCTATAAGTTCGAGCGGGGGCGGTTTTCTTATATCCCTAAATTGTATGTAGGCTACATGGATGTATCCGGATCTTCCTCTTATACTAATATACTCAAGGAAAAAAACACCAATACCATTTTAAGTGTACGTTATCAGGGAGATCCGGATCTGGAAAGCGCACCTGTTTTTGGACCGGCAGCATCGGTAATGTACCGGTTTAACAGCCTTGTAGGAATAAGGACAAACGTTTCTTACCTCTGGCATAAAGGAGGTGTTCATTATGAACGGACAATAACTGATCTTGCAACAAATAATACTGCTGTAGCTTATTACAGCAATGAGAAAACCCTGCATCGTATCCACATAGATTTAAGTATTGCTGTAGGATTTGGGAGAAGGGGTGAACTGGTGGAGAAGTAAGGAGCCTGAAAGCAATGATATATCTGGCTACATCCGCATTATTTATTCAATGCAGAAAATGCTATTGTTAAAAACAGTCTGGTGCTAAGTCAGGCACGTTACCCTTAAAAACTTAGGGGATATGGTAAATTCGCCCTTCACTATTTAATGTCGTTGAATAAGAAAAAGACCTTTGAAAAAGTTGTTACAGAAAGGAAAGAAGAATAATTTTAGGTTCCGCAAAAAGCCATAGAATTATAGCATATCCGAAATTAGTAACGGGCGCTGACCTGGTGTACATATGAATAGATATATTCTGGATAACCGTTTTTTATATGAAAACAATTTTATTATCCCTTGCATTTGTCTTCTGCAGCATTCCCCTGCTCTGGTCAAAAACCGGAGACACCATCCGCGTTGTTTCACACGATCAGACAGTAGTGGTTACCGATCCTGCCAAAGGGGTGAAAGCTTACCGTCGTTGGACAGTATTTCCTTCGGAAAAAGTGCAGGTACGCCGGATTAACCTGTTGGTCACTTTCGGCTGCCCCGATTCGCTGCGTTGTGCCGACTGGGATTACCTCGATCATATTTATATCCGTAGAAAGGGGGGCGTTAACAGCCCTTCTGTTGATTATCCTATCGGGAGAATGCTTACGCCTTATGGTGGTGCATTTGGGCGGAACTGGAGCTTTGACTGGAGGTCGGATATTACCGATTTTAGTGTATTGTTGAGAGACAGTGTTGAAATAGAATACGAGCATACCGGCTATGAGCCCAATGAAGACAGGGGCTGGAAGATCACCGTAACTTTTGAGATCATTACAGGAAAACCGGTGCTGGAACCTGTTTCTATTCTTAAATTGTATGACGGCAGCTTTGCATACGGCGACAGCACGCAAAACATCGAGGAAAAATTAAGGCCCGTTTCTTTTGTAGCCGGAAAAAATACACAGCATGCCCGTGTCCTTATTTTTCAAACGGGGCATGGAATGGATGCCAATGGCTGCGGTGAATTTTGCAGCCGCTATCGTGAGCTGTGGTTCGACGGCAAAATGATCGACAAAAGGGATATCTGGAAAAAATGCGGTGATAATCCTTTATACCCGCAGGCAGGCACCTGGATCATAGACCGTGCCTACTGGTGCCCGGGCTACCTGCAGCAGCCTGATGTATTTGACCTGGCTGTTACTAACGGTACAACACATACGATAGATATTAACATGGAGCCTTATGTAACCGCTAACCCGAGCGCTAATGAACGCATCAGCGCTTATCTTATTCAATATAAAAAACCGGAGGCACAACATGATGTGGCCATTGAAGATATTGTGGTACCCACCGGCTCAAAAACGCATCTTCGTAAGAATCCTTCCTGCGCTAATCCCGTGATCGTGATCCGGAACATGGGCAGCAAGCCGCTCACTCAATGCATGGTTGAGTATGGTACAGCCGGTTTCGACCGCCAGAGATATATATGGAAAGGCGAACTGTTGTTTAACCGGCAAACTGCCATTGAACTTCCCGGCGGGATACAGGGTATGGCGGGGGAAAATATTTTTACCGTATCGCTTGCTGCACCCAATGGAAAGAAAGACGCTCACAGCAGCGATAATACCATGCAGGCGGTATTTACCAAAGCACCGGTGCATAGCAGTGCATTGGTGTTTCATTTACGCACCAATAAACAGCCGGAGCAAAACGGGTATATGATACGCAGCAACGACGGGAAAATAATGTATGAAAGGGCTTTGGGCACACTGAAAGCGGAAACCGACTACAGGGATACGCTTCATCTGGAGCCAGGATGCTATGAGCTCATATTAAAAGATACGGCGGATAATGGCCTGGAATTTTGGTTCAATGGCCGTGGTGGAAGAGGCTTTGCCCGTTTGCTGAATGGTAAGGGGCAGTTGCTGAAGCATTTTGATTCCGATTTTGGAAGTGAAGTATATTACAGCTTTGAAGTATCGGCCGACCCAACTCAATGGATTTCACCGGATGATCTGCCGGCAGTGGGTGTGTTTCCAACACGTACAAGGGGTAAAACCACGATGGATTACTTTAGTAACAGTTCTCAGAAGGTAACGGTGCAATTAGTTACTGACCCCGGTGGCCAGGTAGTAGAAGAACATGTATACGAAGCGTTGAAAGAAGGAGTGTTTACTTACGACCTGTCGTACCGGCCGGCACAGCGTTATTATTTAAAAGTATATGCAGGCGGTAAGCTGCTCTTTAATAAGCGGGTGAGGGTAGGGGAGTAAGACCGTAAGATCGTTAAGATGTGAAGAAAGAAGGAGAGAAACAGCAACTGTGGAATTTTTCGGGAAGAATTCCGCTCCTTTTGGGAATTGATGATCATTTCCATTACCTTTGCCACCCTTTAGGCAACCGCGTCGATAGCGACGTCCAAAAAAGGACATTCGGGAGGTAGTTCAGCCCGGTCGTAGAAAATCATTACGACGAAAGGAGTAATAGATTTTCAAGATCCCGCCTATTGGCGGGATAGAATAAAGAACATTCGGGAGGTAGTTCAGCCCGGTAGAATACGTGGTTTGGGACCACGGGGTCGCAGGTTCGAATCCTGTCCTCCCGACAAATATTGTTGCAAAGCCTTCGCGAAGCGAAGATCTTGTTGTTTAATGCGGAGCCACCGGGCTTGCTCGTATTCATCATATGGGAAAGGTCGGTTACTATATTGTCAACATCATTACGATTTACCGGGTGCTCTCGGCACCTGTATTGTTTTTTCTTATTATAAGCAGGCAAACCGATCTGTTCAAATGGTTGCTTGCGCTGAGTTTTTTTACGGATGCCATTGACGGCTACCTGGCCCGCCGATACCGGGTGACGAGCGTTATAGGTGCAAGACTGGATTCGCTTGGGGATGATCTTACTGTTCTGGCAGGGATCATTGGTCTGTTTGTACTAAAGCGTGATTTTATCAGTCAGCAATATCTGTGGGTAGCCCTTCTTCTTATTCTTTTTGCAGTACAGGTGATCGCCGCTTTCTGGCGTTATAGGAAAATGACCAGCTTTCACACCTGGCTTGCCAAATTAGCCGCCGTTCTACAGGGCATTTTTTTGATCACGGCCTTTTTTCTGCCTGGACCAAGCCGGTTGCTTTTTTATCTGGCAGTAGCCGCTACGTCTCTCGACCTGCTGGAAGAAGTTGTCCTGGTTGTCCTGCTGCCCACCTGGAAAGCCAATGTAAAAGGGCTTTATTGGGTACTGAAGCAACAGCGGGAAAAGGGATAACACGGAAGATACTTTTCAGGGCAGATACAGCTCACATTTTCAACTTCTTACATTTTTTGTAACCTTTCCATGCTTCGTTTACTCTAATCAGACAGTAATCACTTAAACGATAAGAAATGGAAAGTACAAACACAAATCAGTCATTGAGGCAAACATTCAACCTGTTAAAGTACACTTTTGTAATAGTTCCCATTGTTGCAGGAGCCGACAAATTCACCAACCTGCTTACCCATTGGGAGCTGTATATTAACCCTTCAATAGCCGGCCTGTTACCGTTCTCTGCTCCTGTTTTTATGATGATCGTGGGCGTTATTGAAATTATTGCAGGCATTATTGTGCTGAAAAAAGCGGAAATTGGCGGATATATTGTTGCCGCCTGGCTCACCGGTATTGCGCTCACGCTGTTAATGGGCTTTAATTATGCAGATGTAGCCGTTCGTGACCTGGTGATGGCAATTTCGGCTTTTGCGATGGCAAGAATCTCTAAAATCGTTACATAAACTATGGTTCAGTTTGAAAAATTTACCGAAGCAGAAATAATCAGACAGATCACAGGTGGAGAAAAAGCCCTCTATGAAATTATTGTCAGGAGGTTCAACCCTTTTCTGTACAAGATCGGCAGGTCGTACAACTACGATCACGAGCATACGCAGGATTTAATGCAGGAAGAAAGCGCAAAGCACACAAAACTTATCCTTTAATAATATTTTTTCTGTATGTATAGGGTATATTTCGTGCACTTTTTGTGTACTTTTCTGCGTCCGCCTCATCGGCTGGCTATGTAGGGACGGTTAAAATAATCAGTACCCGCAGGGGAAAAGAGAAAGAAATGTTTCGAGAGATGCGAACAACGGCAATGACGTATTGATCTGGTTTTTGTACATCCGGTTCCTACGTTTTTGCCACCCATTGTGTACAATGGCCTTCTGCGTGAACCGGTCCTTTAAAAAGCAGGCATCCCCCACAGGTGGTCTGATCCTGCCAGGGAATGTAAAGACCACAGCTTTCGCATGAACTTCCCGGCACTTCTGATTTATCTACATAAGCCATCCTTTTTCGTTTATCCAGCTCTTCCGCGCTTATTCCTGTAAGATCATTGCAGGGATCAGCGGGTTTACCGGCATTTTCCTCCACAGCTTCCGGCTTACTCTTATTATTGCTTCCACAGCTATTCAGCAGGAATGTCATTCCCAGCAACGCAGTACATTGCCCTGCACATTGGTTGATAAATTGCCTTCTCGAATAATCCTTTTCACTCATTAGGCTTAATTTTTTGTTATGTCTGAATATAATGCATTTAAATCTTCCAGGGCTTTTGCTGCATCCTTATCAGCAGCAGCACCAATGGCTTTTAACTTTTCTTTTGTTTCATTGCCGACGCCTTCAGCATTTTGTATACCGGCGCTTATTCCTATCACCAGGGCCGCCTGCGCACCCGGTATTTTGTTTGTGGCAGCCAGGGAGGCGCGCTGTAACAGATCCTTAACCTGTGGTTTTTGATTTCTTGCTCCTATGGTTTCAGCGAGCTCTTTATACAGCTCATTTTTCCAATCTTCGGCCTTATCTGCAAAACCTCTTTTTTTCAATGCATCTAACAAGTCCACAGAAGACCCCTGTTCTGAACTTAACACTGCAGCTCTGAACCATTTACTTCGGCCATGCATCAGAATGGTTTGTGCCAGCCAGGGGATGATATTTTCGTCTTTAAATTCTCCCAAGCTCAAAGTGGTCTGGTAAGACACCCTTAATGAGCTGTCTTCTATAAGCCGTTGCAGGTCATCAAGACAGGTGGAGAATCGTTCTGCAAGAATAGCAGCATTTTCTCTCACGCCGGCAGCCGGGTCTTTAAGGGCAGCTTTCACTATAGCAGCATCCAATGCGTCCATTCCTTCCAGCACATACAATGCGTGTAGCCGTGTACATGGATCATTGCTTTGAGTAAATAATTGCTTTACCTTGGGGATCACTATTTTATCCTGTCGTTCGAGCAGCAGCCGCTGTGCGGTTGTACGCCACCATTTGTTCTTATGAGAAAGGATATTTACCAACTGTTCGCCGGTGGCATTTTTCAAGTTGGGTTTCTCCCATTTTACCTCAGCGTTTTTCGGCACGATCCTGTAAATGCGGCCCATGTCATTGCCCGCGTCAAAATCCATATCGGTCTGAAGATCGGCAGGAATAGAGAGCGGTGTTTCAATATGCTGGCGATACATATCGATCACATATAAATGCCCATCGGGGCCTACCGAAAGATGTGCGGGCCGGAACCAGGTATCTGTAGAAGCCAGGAACTCTTTATCTTGTTCCTTTACTCCGCGTTTTGCCGTCATATAAGGGGCATCGTCGGATTCAGTCAGTATGTCGCGGTGTACAAGATTACCCGCCACATCGCCGGTAAAAATATTTCCGTAATATTCATCGGGGTAAGCGTCTCCCCCATAAAACGTGCCGCCGGAAGCCCCGGTGAAGTAGTCTCTTGCATGCTCCACACGGTCGAGATTATTCTCCTGGTATTCCTTATTTCTCCGGTCCGTACGCACCTGCCGCCAATAAGGTGTTTCCGATGTTTGATACATCCGCAGTTCGTGGTCTGAAACATTCACGATCGAAGTCTTAAGACCGGCAGCCAAATAAGGGTTCCTTACAAGATATCTTCGCGGCATCACTACCTGCCGGACGTGAATGGTATTGTTGGTGAAAAAACGATGTCCCCAGTCGTCTATCGCCAGTCCAAACTGCCCGGGCCCGGTAGTAAGCTCAAACTGATCCCGGTCGAGCCGGAAGCGGAAATCGGCGCCGTTCATCTTCAGCTTCGGTGCATCGGGTTTTCTTTTAAAACTTACTTCACCCGCCTGACCATTGTTGTTGGCATAGATCCAGTTGTCGATGCCAAACCGCAGGTTGGTGATCTGCGCTTCTTCGTTGCCCGTAAAAAAACCCGTAAAAAGAACTTCCTTTTCATCTGCCTGTCCGTCCCCGTCGGTATCTTTAAAATACAAGATATCCGGGGCTGCAGCCACCAATAGTCCTCCTTTCCAGGGCAAAACGCTTGTAGCCTCTCTGAGATTATCTGCAAAAACAATGGAAGTATCTGCCTTTCCATCGTTGTCAAGGTCTTTCAACAGCAATATTTTGTCTTTTCCTTTTACCGAGTCAGGCTTATAGGCATCCAGCATGCTCACCACATAGGCATTGCCTTCCTCGTCGAATTCCAGGTCAACCGGGTCAATCACCAGGGGTTCGGCAGCATAAACCTCCGCTTTGAAATTTTCAGCAAATTGAAAAGTCTTCATGGATTCCTCGGCAGACAAAGGGCCAGGGTATCTTGACTTCTGTTCGCAGGATGTAATAAAAACAATCAGTGTCGCCGCAATGGTTACTAACGGGGGTTGCTTCAATAAATTTCTATGGGAATCGATCATCATATTAAAGTTTAAATAGTTTTTTTTAGTTTTCGTAAAGCAGATATAGAAACACAGGTGCATTTGCTTTAGGTGAAAGAGTTAAGATATTTGCTTCTCCCCGCGTAGCTGAAAGAGATATACTTTTCTTGTGATAGCTATGTGTTATGAAGATATCAGTTAAAAAATTATTTGCAGATATCAATCCCAGCGATTGAGCAATGACTTCCGACAGGAATAAAGCCAATGCCCAGCCTAGCATTACCTTCTACATATCTTTTCAATTTGGTAAAGTCATATCGCTACCGGTTAGAGGAAAAATCCGGCGATATGCCAGCTTTTCCATCTCCTTCAATTGCCTTGCTTTGATATTGATTTTTAAACTCTTTGTTGTTGTCAATCATTCTATATAGAATGTAAGTTTCTTCTTCATTTCATTAATTATACTATCATATTGCACATCATTTATTGAATTGTTAAGTTCATAAGGATCTTCTTTTAAGTCATAAAACTCATCCATTCCCTGTAAATCCGTGTATTGAATATACTTATAGCGCTCCGTTCTTATTCCTTTATAGCCCAGGTTCACTGCCCGGGGCCACACGGCATCTGAATAATATTCCATTAAAAATGAATTACGCCA
>CAZREP010000010.1:0-51883 GCA_964599035.1 uncultured Terrimonas sp.
AAAGAAAAATAAAAAAATTGGGGCTGTCTTAAAGTTTTACTTTTGAGACAGCCCCGTAATATTAAAACCGGTCTCCTATAGATTGGTTACCCGGGGAGGGGAGGTTGCAGGTCTCAGGTCTCAGGCTTCAGGGGGCAACCTGCAACCTGCACCTTGTAACTTGCAACCTGTAACTTGCAACCTGTAACTTGTACCCTGCACCTTGTAACTTGTAACTTGTAACCTGTAACCTGTAACTTGTAACTTGCAAAACAATGGAGTCTCAAAACTTACGTTTATCTAAATCACAACGCCTTTATTCGTTAGATGCGCTTCGCGGCTTCGATATGATCTGGATAATGGGGCTTGGCTATATTATTAAGGATTATTCGGCCACACAGGATACCGCTTTCTGGCATGCCATTCATACCCATTTTATACATAAGGTGTGGCACGGCTTTGCATTCTGGGATCTGATCTTTCCGCTTTTTATGTTCCTGGCCGGGGTGTCTGTTCCTTATTCTGTTGGGAGAGGCCTTGAAAGCGGTAAAACCAAAAGCGAGCTGCTTTATAAAACCATTAAACGTGGCATGCTGTTAATCTTAATAGGGATCGTATATAATAATGGACTTCAACTGAGACCTGTTTCAGATATCCGGTTTCCAAGCGTGTTAGGAAAAATAGGTGCCACCTACATGTTTGCCGTTATCATCTATTTGTATGCTAATAAAACCATGCAGTGGCTTTGGTTTGGATTTTTATTGGTTGGCTACTGGCTGCTATTAAAGTTCACTTCAGCGCCCGGCTTTCCAATGGGAGACTTAACAGAACCGGGTAATTTTGCGTCGTATATTGATCGTAGCATTCTCCCCGGCAAACTCTCAAGAGGGGTTCATGATACGGTTGGTCTTGTTTGCACTATTCCCGGAATTTGTAATGTGTTGCTGGGCATATTTACAGGTCTGTTGCTTAAAAGCGATAAAACCACATCAATAGCTAAGGTCAAATGGATGATTATTGCAGGCGTGGTTTCAATCGTCCTGTCTGTGCTTTGGAATCTTGATTTTCCCTATAATAAAAACCTCTGGTCAAGTTCCTTTGTATTGCTGACCGGGGGGGTAAGTTTACTGCTCCTGTCGCTTTTCTATTATATCATTGATGTGAAGGGATATAAGCGTTGGGCTTTTTTCCTTAGGGTCATTGGTATGAATTCTATTCTTATTTATATTTCTCCCATTTTTATTGACTGGAATTATACCACTAATGCATTGTTCAGGTGGCTGGAACAGTTAGCCGGCGAGCCTTATGGCCGATTCGTTATTGCCTTCTGTGCCATATTGGTGCAATGGTTATTCCTGTACTTTTTGTATAAAAAGAAAGTATTTTTGAAGGTGTGAAGGGAAGGCAGGTTTCAGGTCGCAGGGGCAACCTGCACGCCCTGCGACTTGCACTTTGTAACCTGCACCTTGCACCTTGCGCCCTGCAACTTATAACCTGCGCCTTGCATACCCTGCAACAATAACTTTTCACCTCTCCCTTCTTTCGCTTCACCATTTACCTGATATAAATCGAAAAAGGTATTCTCTTGTACAGATTATTTTTCGGCAACGTGCATTTCGTTGCGGCGTTGCTCCGCTGCGTTCGTTGCGTGAAACAAATATCCGTTAGGAAAAATAGAGAGAAAATAAAAAGGCGCATAGCGCCGTAACATTAAATCCGGTTTCATACAGATGGATTATCATTCCTTATCAAAAAAGTCAAATTTGGTTTTTGAAAGTTTCTTTTCTTAAATGGAGATAATGTTGTGTGTAGGTATTAGCCATAGGAAGTGGTTATCTCTCATGATTTATTGAGCAATTTAATATTGCGCCACGCTGCGGCTTAGAGAAAATATGTTGAAAACTCTTGTGGCTAAAAATATTTTGGCGCGCTGCGCCTGGTAAATACACTATGAAAGAAAAGAGGCGCTTAGCACTGTAATATTAAAGCCTGTCTCATATAGACTGGTTACCCGAGGAGGGGAGGTTTCAGGTTTCAGGGGGGCAACCTGCACCTTGCAACAAACTCCGGTCTGCCGGATGATCTGTTCCGCATAGTAGTAAAGCTTTACAACCCAACAAAGATAACCGGCAGATAAGATGCGTAGCAGCAATAATATTTGTAGGAAAAAATAGAGAGAAAGTAAAAGGCGCATAGCGCCGTAATATTAAAACCGGTCTCATATAGATTGGCTACCCGAGCACGGGAGGTTTCAGGGGTGGGCCCTTGTATGCTTGCACGCCCTGCACCCTGCGACTTGTAACTTGCACCCTGCAACAATAAAAACTTTTCACTTCTCACGTCTCTCGTTTCACCATTCACCTGCTATAACTTGAAAAAGATCTTTCGTTTGTACAGGAAATACGACAGGTACCAAAACATACCGGCTACAACGATTATAGTGATCACATTCACCAAAGTTTCACCGCCCCAGCCGAAAATCCTGGAGGTAAAAGGAAGGGCCAGGCGTTGAAATATCCTTCCTCCGCCTAATTCAGCAAAGAGATACAGGAAAATGGGGTTCATGCCAAAGATCGCGAAGAGCCAGGGCAGTTTCCTGATCTTCAGGATATCAACAAGAAAGAATGACAGGGACATGGCAACTATTGCCAACCCGCCGGTAACTATCACGTATGAACCTGTAGCAATCCTTTCTATAAAGGGGAGGTAAGGCCGCATGGTATACCCGGCAATTACACCGGCCAGCCCCGGAATGAACATTGCCCAGAATTTTTTCTTATCCGGCCAATTACTCATCAGTAATTTTCCTACAACAACTCCCCATATCACATGGGCAAGCGTTGGCACTGCATTGAAAGTAACCCAATGATAAGGATGCAGGTAACCCGTGGTGTGCAGATCGATCCAGGCACCAAAATTCTGGCCGGGAGCGAACTGGTTAAATCCTTCTACCGGCCAGAAGTGGTACAACAGATCTGATATAATGATAACTGCAAAAGAAACCAGCAACTGCCACCTGACTTTAAGTCGCATCAGCAGGAAGGCAACGGGATAGGTGAGCGCTAACTGCGGAAGGATATTGGTAAGGTAATAGGCGTCGCCTTTCGATCCCAGCATAAAGCCCAGCACCAATAGCCAGAAAGAACGGATAAGCGCATGTTTAAAAATTTTTTTCCAACTGTCGCCCCTTGCCAGCCTGTTGGCTACAGAAAATGGCATGGCCACTCCAACGATAAACATAAAAAAGGGCTGGATAAAATCCCAGAAATATAGCTCGTACCATTCACCATGTACTGCCTGCCTGCCGATAGCCGCTATGATGGTGCCTCCTTTTCCGGCTTTGGCCAGCTCTATAAATACTTTTGCAATACCTGATACAAGGATAAAAAGCGTAATGCCACGAAAAAAATCTATGGAAAGGATTCTTGTTTGTGACTGTCCGGGTTTGAGGGGTTGGTCCATATAGATGCTAATTTAGTTAGATGTCTGTTGAGGTGCTGTATAAATTTTTAGAGAACAACGTTCTTGCTTCACGGGAGCGCACGAAAGCAGGTCGGTAAACAATTTAAAAATTAAAATCGGTTACGTACACGAATATACATTTATTTGATTAGTTTTACAAAATACTTTATTTTTCGTGTACGTTAACGTTATTGTATCTTTCAATTGAACTATTATATGACCGTTTAAATATGAAGTAATGAGAAGCCTGAGGTGCATATTGCTTTTTTTTTCACTGGTATTATCCTTTAATGCCGTTGCCCAGGAGCAGGGCAGCGGCATTGTTTTTAAAAATGGCGACAGGGTTTGTTTTATCGGGAACAGTATTACAGCCAATGGTCAATTCTGTAATTTTATCAGCCTGTATTATGCAGCCAGGTTCCCGAACGAAAATGTCCGCTTTTTTAATTGTGGCATATCCGGCAATAGTGCTACAGGCGTGATCAGGAGGATGGAATATGATATATTGGTGCATCAGCCAACCTGGTCTGTTGTTATGTTAGGCATGAATGATGTAAACCGTGGCTTATACGCACCCAACAGCGACACCATACAGGGAATAAAGGAAAAAAGACAGGCCGCCCTGGATAATTACAAGGGAAAGCTGGAATTTATTATCCAGACACTGTTAAAGCATAATAGTAAGGTTATTCTTCAGAAGCCCACTATCTATGATCAAACGGGTGCATTGAAGTCTGTTAATCATGTGGGTGTAAATGACGCACTGGGGATGTGCTGTAAATATATTGATGAACTGGCGGTAAAGTATGGCCTTCCCGTTGTTGACTATTGGACGATCCTTAATAAGGTAAATCAGGTTATTCAGAAAGATGATCCCGCTGTCACTATCATTGGTCCCGACCGGATTCATCCTCGCGTACCTGGTCATTTTGTTATGGCCTATCAGTTTTTGAGGTCTACGCTCGCCCCCGGCCCTCTTTCCCGTATTGAGGTGAATGCACGTTCCCTTAAAATGAATGCTGACAACTGTGAGATAAGGGACTTCCAAAAAAAGAAAGGCAGGTTTCTTTTCCTGTGCAGGCAAAATAGTATACCCTTCCCGGTAAAAGATGAAGCAAGGCCGGCATTGGCTTATATACCATTTACCAATGAATACGATCAGCAGTTGCTTCAGGTACAGGGAGCAAGGAAGGGGAATTATGATTTATTGATAGATAATGTGAGTGTTGGGAGGTTTACCTCTGATGAGCTGGCAAAGGGCATCAATCTTGCCTTATTAAAGCAGTCGCCGCAATATAAGCAGTCGGAAGATCTGCTTTCTCTCTTTGATCAATATCTTAAAACGGAACGCGAGATCAGGTCCCTGCGGCTTGTGGAATTCGATTTTCTCGGGGGCAAAGCTCCTGCAGGGTTGGACTCTATAAAGATCTTTCTCGATGATCTTTTAGTGTCGCGCTACGCACAATCACAATATCGAGATTATTACAAGAGCCAGTTTGATCATTACATTGAATTCAAGTCCAAGGAAGGATCCTTGCAGGATACACTGGCTAAAACTTACGAAAAGTTTTATGAAAAAAAACCGGCTTTTCACCTGTTTGAAATTGTAAAAATAAAATAGTACAGATGAAGCGCAGAGAAATGCTCAAGCAATTTGCCCTGGCCACTACGCCACTGCTATCCGGAGGAATACCGGGGTGGTCAATAGGGAAGAGTATGGCCGGTATTCAGCATCCCGGCTATGAGGATGGGCGAAGTTGGTTCTCCGAAAAACGTTTTGGTATGTTTGTGCATTGGGGGCTATATGCTATTCCGGCATGGCACGAGCAATACCAGTGGAGAGCCGGCATTCCGCGCGAGGAATATGGGAAGCTTATGCATGAGTTCAATCCCCGGAAATTTTCTCCGGAAAAATGGCTCGACCTGTTGCAGGAAGCAGGTATGGAATACCTGACTTTTACCACGAAGCACCACGACGGATTTTGTCTGTGGGATACCGCGCAAACCGATTTTAATATCATGCGGTCTCCATATAAAGCTGATATCCTGGGGAAACTCGCTGATTCCTGTCATGCCAGAAAGATCCCGCTTTGTTTGTATTATTCAATAGCAGACTGGCATCACAAAAATTATCCTAATCAGGGCCGCCACCATGAATTATTGAAGCCGGAAAAAGGCGACGAGCCTGATTGGGATAAGTATATGGAATTTTTGAAGGCGCAGGTCAGGGAGCTTTGCAGCAATTATGGAGAAATTCATGGATTCTGGTGGGATATGAATGTGCCGAAGTATAACGACCCTTCCGTGAATGCTATGATAAGAAAACTACAACCTAAAGCCGTTATTAATAACAGGGGATTCGATGAAGGTGATTTTGGTACGCCGGAACGCGATTATCGCCCTGTTCAGCAGAACGGGAAAGCGTTCAGCAGGCTAACAGAGGCCTGTCAATCTGTGGGGAGCCTGAGCTGGGGGTATAAAAAGGATGAAGAATATTATGCTGATAAATATTTAATGAGCAGTATTGACCGCTACCTCTCTCTTGGTGCAAATTATTTGCTTAACATTGGTCCTGATGCCGAAGGCCTGATGCCCGAAAGGACTTCCGGTATGTTGAGGAGGATAGGGAAATGGTATTCCTCTGTAAAAGAATCTTTCAGGGAAGTTTCCCTGTCTTCTTTAATAAACAACAATAGCGTATCTGTAACAACAAGGAAGAACAGCTTATATATTCATTTTAACCAGGGGCTGAACAAAGACGGTTTTTCTCTCAAGCCCATAAACAGACTTCCTTCAAGCGCTGTATTATTAAATACCGGGCAACCTGTATCATGTGTTGTTGTTAATACACCCATGGATTATCCGGATAAGACTCCCTACTTAAGATTACAGTATCTTCCGGTCAACGAATTATCCGGCACTGTTCCTGTGGTTAAGCTGGAGTTTGACTCACCTCTATAGCAAATGATGACCCGTACAAATAAAGTAAGATTAATAGAAGGAAAATCTTCTTTTGAATTTTTACCGGCATTATCGGACTATTTAAATGGTCCGAAAATATATATAAAGAGAGATGATGTAATTGGAAGAAGCGTTGGTGGAAATAAATTTAGAAAATATGAAAGGATTATTGGGGATGCCATTTCCAGGAAATGCGACACGCTTATCATTGCAGGACATCCCCAGTCCAATGCGTCAAGGGGATTAGTAGGTGCTGCCTGCCAGTTGGGATTACAATCTGTTGTTGTTTGCAAAGCGTTGATCCCAAATCAAAATGATTCCTTTTTAAAAAATGGAAATGCCCTGTTAATGAATATAATGGGGGCTAAAATGGTTTCAATAAAAAGCGACGACGATTATGTCGTATCCATGAATGTTATTGCTGAACAAATTGTACGGTCTGGTGGAAAACCATACATTATTCCTTTTGGGGGCTCAAATGTGTTAGGCGCCCTGGGGTATGCTGACTGTGTGGATGAAATGCGCAAACAAAGTAAAGCGCTATCCATTGACTTTCCCGATTATATTTTCACTGCAACGGGTAGCGGGGGAACACAAGCCGGGTTGATTTCGGGAGTATGGAGGAGAAACATACCATCCAGCGTCATAGGCATTAGTGTTTTACATAAAAAAGAGGAAGCAGAAAAAATTGTTGGGGATTTAACTGTTGAAACATTATCGGAGTTAAGAATGAATACAAAGGTTAATGAATTGGTATGGATTGATGATGCATTCATAGGAGAAGGGTATGGAATAATAACCCCGGAAAGTATTGAAACTATAAAATTATTGGCAAGACTGGAGGGGATCTTTCTTTGCCCGGTTTATACGGCAAAAGCGATGACCGGGCTGATTTCCTATATTCAATCAGGTAAAATCGGGAAAGATGAAACCGTAGTGTTTATTCATACCGGGGGTTCCCCTTTACTATATGCTTATTATGATAAGCTATTTGATGAGCAACTGCTGAATATCCCCCGGTTACAATAATAACTAAGACAATGGCAATTGCTGGCATATACGCCTGTACGCTCCGTTAGGGTAAACGGTTGTTGATCCCATATAGCAATAACGTGTACGTGAACGATTTTAAATATTTGGCTGAAAATTTTCTTCCGAACTGAAATATTTGTATTTTCGTGTACGTTAACGAAAATGAATTACCGCACCCTTGATTTATCCTACCCTTGGTGTGTTTGATTGGAAATGAAAAATTGTAACTATGCATTGTAATTTCAGGTTTACCTTTTTTGTATTCTTTTTAGCAGTGGCAGGTGGTTGCACACAGCAGCATTATACTGATGCGCTTTCGCCCGAAGAGGCGTTAATGACATTCCATTTGAATGAGGATTTTGAGATCGAACTGTATGCGTCGGAACCTTTTGTGCAGGACCCTGTTTCTATGATATTTGATGAACAGGGTAACATATACGTGGTTGAAATGCCAGACTACCCGTTTGCTCCTGAGCCGGGGAAGGAGCAGGGGAAGATCAAGGTATTAAAAGACACCAATAATGACGGAAGGGTAGATAAGGCGATTATTTTTGCCGAGGGGCTTTCTGAGGCAACTACTTTACTTCCCTGGAAGGGCGGATTGCTGGTTACAGCCGCGCCGGATATCTTATACCTGAAAGACACCACGGGTGATGATAAAGCAGATATAAAAGAAACATTATTCAAAGGCTTTTTTAAAGGCAATTCTGAGGCACAGATAACAGCGTTGCGTTATAGCATTGACAACTGGATATACGCGGCTAATATGGGCTTTGAGAGCTATGTGAGAAAGGAGGGATATCCTGGCACAGACAGCTTATCCCTTGTGGGAACGGATTTCCGGTTTCGAATGGATAAAGATCTTTATGAGCCTGTTGCCGGAACGGCACAGTTTGGCCAGGCAATAAATGACATAGGACATCGGTTTGTTACTGAAAATTCTTTGCATATCAGGCAGGTGGTCATTCCCTGGAAGTATCTTCGCCGCAATCCTTATTTATCTTTATCGAAAAGCACAGCTGATATTTCAGATCATCAGCAGGATATTTTTCAGATTACGCCTCCGCCTTATTGGAGGCTGGAAAGGACCAGAAGACGTAATGAACAATACCAAAAGGAGCATCTTAACAGGGTAGAATATGCTGATAAGCATTTTTCAGGGGCCTCCGGCAGTACGTTTTACACGGGAGATAAGTTCCCCCCCGACTTTTATGGAAACCACTTTGTTGTTGACGTTGCTTCCGGCATCGTGCATCGCGACATCTTGTCGAGACCAGACACGAGTGTATTGTATACCGCCAGTGTGAAAGGATACGAAAAGAGCCATGAATTTATCGCTTCCACCGATCCCTGGTTCAGACCTGTAAATGTATGCGTGGGTCCGGATGGTTATTTGTATGTGATTGACATGTACAGGCAGCATATCGAAACCCCCTTTGCAATTCCTGAAGATCTTAAGGCCGATATGGATTTTATGAATGGTGCTGAACTGGGCCGCATTTACCGTGTTGTACCTAAAAAATCAGTTTCGGCAGCACCGGTCCCTGATACGAGAAATTTTTCAACCAAAGACTGGGTTTCGCTATTACAGCACCCCAATCAGATCTGGCGCCTGCATGCGCAAAGACGGCTTATAGAAATACAGGATGTATCGGCCGGAAAGGAATTAATGACCATTTTTAAAAATAATGATGATTACAGAATAAGACTGCATGCCCTTTTTACCCTGGAGGGTTTAGGTCTTATCAACGAAAAATTAATTTTTGCTGCACTGGCAGATAAAGCGCCTGGTATAAGGGAGGTGGGTCTTGGCCTGGGCGAACAATATCCTCTCTTGTCTTCTCGTATCGTGGAAGGGATCAGGGATACTGTAGCAGGCGTTTCATTCCAGGCTATATTAAGTGCAGGTGGGCTTCCTGCCGGAAAAACCATGGAATCTATGATATGGGCAGTGAACAAGTACAGTGAGAGTAAATGGTTCAGAAAGGCGGTGCTGTGCTCTAATGCCGGCAGCTCCCCGGAGTTCATTGTCTGGCTCGGTCGTAAATCCGGGTTTTTCCAATCGGAAGGGGAGGGCAGGTTGAGTTTTATACAAGAATATGCTGCTATGGTCACAGCCAGGAACGGAGCGCATGAGATAGTCGACCTGCTTAATTTTTTTATTGGATCTGAGCTGAATAATAAGGAAAGCTGGATTAGGGCCGCAATGACGGGTATAGACCAGGCTATGGTTGATACCGGAAATAAGTTGCAGGACAATGAAGTGCTCAAAGCTGTTCAGCAGATAGAGGAGTCCTTTCCTTCTAAGGAGACGAAGCTGCTTGCTTCGTCTGTAAAAAAACATTTTTCGGCTGCGGAACAATAATAATTCCTGCTGTCCTGCTATGTATTGATTTTTAAATTTAAATATATGATCCCGGTTAACTCAAGGCGTAAATTTCTGGCATTTTTTTTCCGCTCTCTCCCTTTGGGCGCGCTTGTTGTTGGTTCTCTGGCCTGCAATAATCAGCATAAGTCTGCAGATAAAAAAAGTGACGATCCCTGCAGTGATCTGAGCGGTCTCACGGAGGATGATATCAGGTCCAGGAAGAATCTGGGTTACCAGGAGAAGGCGCTCCTGAAAGACAAACGATGTGTTACCTGTAGCCTTTTTCTTCCTCCCGGATCTTCGGGTGATTGTGGAAAATGTACCCTTTTCAAAGGCCCGGTGCATCCCGAAGGTACCTGTACCTACTGGGTGGCAAAAAATGCAGATGCCTGATCACCCTTCTTTGCCCGGCATTATTGTTCGGAGCAAATATTGTGCACTTGCCCGCAGGGGTTATCTTAGTCGAAGCGAAGCACATTTTCGCCTGCTCAGAAATGAACCGGTAGTGTATGATTGTTGAAATGATCATTTTAATTTTGATAAGGAAGCCTTAATAAATTGCCTTTGCCGCGCTACTTATTAATTTTTACCAGAAAAGTGACAAGGAATATTATTGAGGTAGAAGATTGCTGTAATCTTTCCCTGATGAATCGTAGTGCTTCGGTAAGATGATTTTTTACTGTACTGGGCGAAATATGTAGTTGCTCCGCAATTTCTTCATTGCTCATTCCCTGCTGTCTGCTGAGCTTATACACTTTTTGTTGCTGCGTAGGTAGCTGATCCGCCAATTTATTGATGATATCCTCAGTTTGTTTATAATCAATATTTTCCTGCGTAATATTTCGTGCTGTTGCTGTATTTCCTGCAACATGCTGCATCAGTTTGGTAGTCTTGCTTAGCGATCTCAGGTGTGATAAAGCCTTATTGGTAGCCATCCTAAAGATGTAAGACCGGGGATTTTCAATTTTATCAGCTTCAGCGCGTAAAGTCCACAGTTTGATAAAAAGCTCCTGCACTATTTCCTCGGCAGCAGTTTCTGACTTTGTTATCCTTAGTAAAAACGGATAAATGCGCGGCTCGTAATGATCAAAGATGAGCGTAAACGCCCCTTTATCGTTTTGAGATAAACGGTAAAAAAGGTCTTTTTCATTTTGTAATATGAGAGTTGAGTGTCGCATGCTAGTATACTAATGTAGGCTTTTTTTTAAAAAGCTACCCTGTTCTATGTACTGTTATCAAAATAATTACAAAAAAGTTTATCTCAACTAGGATCAAACGCTTTTAAAAGCGTCATAACCTTATTATCCATTTTATGCAGATAGACCAATCAAAACTCAGAGAACTACTCAACAAGTATGTTGACGGATTTTTAACAGAGGCTGAAGCGCAGGAAATGTTTAAGCTAATACAAACGGTTCCCGGATTTGTTACGAATCAAATACTGGAAGCCATACTGATGGAAACGCAACCGCAGTATGACATCGCCAGGCACAATAAGATCCTGAGCCGTATATGGAATCATGAAAGCTTTGCTGAAACACCGGCTCCCGTGCCGGTTAAACAAATAGAACAGCACTGGAAACCACGATTCTTAAGATGGTTAGTGGCAGCTTCGGTGTTGATCGTATGCAGTGCTGCAATATACTGGTTTTCGCAAAAGACACCTTCTACGCCTTCTGTTACTATTACCCAACATACACCGTCTGACATTGATATTGAAGCACCACAATCGTCAAAAGCAATAATAGTGCTTCCGGACGGCAGAAAGATTTCGCTGGACAGCGTTTCGAACTTACAACAAGATAATATTCGTGTTCACAAGACGACTGATGGGCAAATCGTTTATGATAGAAATAATGCTGCTGCAAGTGAGGTGACATACCACACATTGTATAATCCTAAAGGCAGCAAGGTGGTAGACCTTATTTTAAGCGACGGAACGAGGGTTTGGCTGAATTGTGAGAGTTCATTACGCTATCCCGCAAGCTTTACCGGCGAGGAAAGGAAAGTAGAAATTACAGGTGAAGCCTATTTTGAAGTTGCTAAAAATGTTACCCGTCCTTTTAAGGTGCTGCTGCCCCCTGCATCTGCAGGCACACAACCCTACGAAGTAAGAGTATTAGGCACTCATTTTAATGTTAACACCTACCCCGATGAGCATGATGCCAAAATTACACTCCTGGAGGGTCGTATTGAAGTTGGTAAGAGCAGCGAAAATTTTACCCTGTTACCCGGGCAGCAGGCAAGCATTATAACAACGGGTAAGATCAGCATTAAAGATGATATCAACCTGGAATCGGTGATGGCATGGAAAAATGGTTTCTTTTCTTTTAACAGTACAGGTCTGGAACAGATCATGCGACAAATATCCCGATGGTATAATATTGACGTGATCTATGAAGGCACTATTACACCGCGAAAGTTTAAAGGAGAAATAGCTACGAGCTCAAATGTTTCCGATATATGCAAAATGCTCGAAGAAAGCGATGTTCATTGCAGGATAGAAAACAATAAAATTATTATTAGCCCTTAACCCGATTATTAACTTTAAATCAAACGATCAAATGATGTAGCACACTATTATTTTCTAATCGCTCAATAAAAAACCGCCTCGTCGCCAAACGAAGCGGTAAGTACATTGAGTCGATCATAAACAACCCACGCAAGGACCGCTTATTTTTTAACTCAACAATCAAATGTATGTATTTTATGATTTGCAGGCAAACTTCTTCACAGGAGTGGAGCCGCTTTACCAAAACGCTTCTTGTTATGAAACTTACCGTACTGTTTTTAACAGGCTTCTGTGTATTTGCACATGCAGGCGCGTACTCACAAAAGGTAACGCTTTCTGAAAAAAATGTTCGTCTTGAAAAGATATTTGCCAAGATAAAAGAGCAAACCGGTTATACTTTTTTTTATGATGAAACGCTTTTGAACGATGCACATAGAATTTCCATTAAAGTAAAAGATGCGTCACTCAAAGAAACGTTGAACGATTGCTTTAAAGATCAATCCTCACTGACCTATGCTATTGTCGGTAAAACGATCATTGTGAAAAAGAAAAAACCTGCAGAAACTCCTGTTGTAACTCCTGTAACGACAGATGTAATTCTTAAAGGCAGGGTTATAGGAGAAGATGGTGTGCCTGTATCTGGAGCAAGCATTATGATAACAGGGTCGACCGGCGGAACAAAAACCGATAGTGATGGAAACTTTGAGCTAACCCTACCCGAAAACAAAGAAGTGATATTACAGGTGTCATCTATCGGCTATAAAACTCAAACAATAACTGTTACCAACAAAACCAGCATTACTATAAGACTTGAGAAAGAAGTGAAGGTGGCGGATGAAGTGGTGATCGTAGGCTATGGTACGCAGAAGAAGGTAAATCTCACCGGGGCTGTATCGTCTGTAGATGCCAGACAAATTGAGAACAGGGCAGTATCGGATATTTCGGCAGTACTTGCCGGCCAGGCTCCCGGGCTGACCATCGTTCAGGGTGGCGGGAATCCCGGCAGGAACACAGGGGTATTGAATATCCGCGGTATCGGCAGTTTCAACAATGCCGATCCGCTGATTATAGTGGATGGCATACCTACCGGATCCATTACCGACGTCAATCCGCAGGATATAGCCAATGTTTCTGTGTTGAAAGACGCTGCTTCGGCTTCTATTTATGGTGTTCGCGCAGCCAACGGCGTTATACTCATCACGACTAAAAGAGGTGGCAGGAATGATAAACCTAAAACCAGTTTCTCTCACCAGACCGGTTACACGCAGTTCATCCGTTTACCCCAAAAAGCAAATGCGGTTGAGCTGGCTCAGCTACACAACCAGGCCAACGATAACGATGGTACACCCAGGTTATTTACCGATGAAGATATCCGGAAGTTTGGTGATGGCAGCAGCCCGCTCACGCACGCAAATATCGATCTGATCGACCTGCTTTTCTCCAAAGGGCTTTGGAACTCAGATAATCTTTCCGTGTCTGGCGGATCGGAGCGGGGCACTTATAATGTATCGCTCGGGCATATATATGAAGGGGGCATTATCAGCCAAACAGGTTTGAAAAAATATACTTTGCGTACCAATCTTGATTATAAGGCTACTTCAAAGCTGAATATAGGAATAAGTGTGGCAGGAACGCTTAACCAGATCAAAGACCCCGGTGCAGGCATCAACTGGATCACGCATATCGCTTTCAGGGAATGGGCCAACGATGCATTACAATTTCCGGATGGTCGCTGGGCAAATCCTGCCTGGTCGGGCAGGGAACATAATGCATTGGCCTATAGCTCCGATGCGATGGGTTACTCCAAAACAAATGATGTGCGCCTGATCGGTACCGGTTTTGCAGAATACCAGATCATCCCGTCGCTATCTATAAAAGGGATCGCTTCTGTATTACAGGATTTTAATAAAACTGATGGCATCCTCAGAGGTGTGGATCTGTACCGTATTGATCCTGCTACCGGTGTTATCGCCGACAACCCCAGTTCTGCCACTATCAATCTTCAAAAAGAATCACCGGTTGTCAACAATGTGTCAAGAGATTATTTTAATAATACAGAATTGAACTACCAGTTGCTGCTCAACTACGATAAAACGTTTGGCAGGCACAGCATTACCGGTCTTGCCGGCTTTGAGCAACGGCAGAAACGGGCCGAGTTTTCCAATCTCTACAGAAGAAAGCTATTATCCGACCAGTTAGATCAGATCAATGCAGCAACCGATATCAATAACGACGGCGCAACGGGTAATACCACCGAGTTCAGGCTGCGTTCGGTATTTGGAAGGATCAATTACAGCTACGACAGCCGCTACCTCCTGGAAGGCAACATAAGATATGATGGGTCCTCGAGGTTTGCTCCCGAGTACAGGTATGATTATTTTCCTTCCGTATCACTCGGATGGAGAATATCCAAAGAAAAATTCTTTCGTATAGCATCCATATCGGAACTCAAATTCAGGGCGTCGTGGGGGAAACTGGGCAACCAGGAAGTAGGAGATTATGTATATCTCCCGACTTATGGTGTTAGCAGTTTTTATCTTTTCGGCGGGCAACAACAGCCGGCTATTATTGAAGGTGAACTGGCCAATCAAATATTGACATGGGAAAAAACTACGGCCAACAATATTGGCCTTGACCTGGGAATGTTTGATAATCGGTTTACCCTCAGTGCAGATTACTTTGTAAAGAATACGGATGATATCCTGATGCGGATAGATCAGCCGGGCATACTGGGCGCAGTAGGGCCGGTGGTCAATGCCGGTGCTGTAAAGAATACAGGGTTTGAAATCGATGCAGGATTTAAAGATCAGGTGGGCAAGGTAAACTATTATGTTCGTGCCAACTTTAGCAAGGTAAAAAATGAGATCACTAACCTGGCTGGAACAGACAGACCCGGTTTTAGAGTAGGAGACCCGTTACAGAATAACTTTGGGTACAGCGCATTGGGTCTTTTTCAATCGCAACAGGAGATTGACAATCATGCCAGTCAGGCTGCCCTTGGCGCTGCGCCAAAACCTGGCGACATCAAATATGCTGATCTTAATAAAGACAATAAAGTTGATGCAGAAGACCGGGAAAATCTCGGCACCAGCTTTCCTGGCATTACCTACGGCTTTTCATTAGGTGCCGACTATAAAGGATTCGACTTTTCAATGGTATGGCAGGGTGTGGCAGACCGAAAAATAATGGGTGCGGGAAGATTTATTCAACCGTTTTGGCTGGGAGCTTCGCCATTACAATATCAAATGGATAGTTGGACAACCGACAACACTGACGCGAAGTTTCCAAGAGCCAGCTTTAACAATGCGAGCAACTATACGCCCAGTTCCTATTGGCTGCGGAACGGTGCTTATTTGAAAATGCGGAATATACAATTGGGCTATTCCCTTAGCCCCAAAATATCAGGGAGACTAAGGCTGATCAAAGCACGCTTATTTGTAAGTGCTGAAAATCTTATCACCATTACATCGTTCGACTACGGTTTTGACCCTGAAGATGTGCCCTCGGGCGATGATCCTGTATCCTTATTTGGAAATACTGCCAACTATCCCACTACCAAAAGAGTACTGGCAGGTTTAACACTCACTTTTTAATGCAGCATGTTATGAAAAAAATATTTGTTTCTTTTATAGTCATCTCATTTCTTGTATCGTGTAAAAAAAGTTTTCTCGATGTTGCACCCAGAGATAAGGTATCTGATGCCACGTTCTGGAGAAATGAAGCGGATGCCAATGCGGCCGCAGCAGGTGTATATAGTTACTGGAGTTTTCCCTTTGATGATGGTGTAAACAATGTGCCTGGCAGGGCATTATTCCTTGGAGATGCATGGAGCGATGATGCTACTACTTCTAATTTTTGGAACGGGTTCTGGTATAATACCTGGTCGGGTAATATATCAACACAAGACCCCACGATCAATAATTATTGGATCGCCTTGTATGGTGTGATACGGAAGGCAAATGTTTTTTTGGCAAACATCGGTAAGCCCGTAATGGACGAAGCGGTACGCAAACGTCTTACAGCAGAAGTAAAATTCATAAGGGCCTATGAATACCTCTTGCTGCTCAGTACCTGGGGAGGCGTTCCTATTGTTGATAAGCCCTTGGAAACAACCGAACTTTCCATTCCGAAAAGCACGCCGGATGAAGTACGGAATTTTATTTTAAAAGACCTGGATGAAGCTATACCTGATCTTGCATTAACACCTGAAAAAGGCAGGATCAAAAAAGGAGCCGGTCTTGCCTTGAAAGCAAGGACCTTATTATACGGTAGAAGATGGGCCGAGGCTGCTGCGGCAGCGAAGGAGGTAATGGAACTGGGAGTGCACGGGCTCTTTCAAACGACAGTCGGAGATGGTTATCAAAAACAATTTTTAACGGAAGAAAATGAAGAAGTTCTGGCATCATGGAAATACGATGCCGCACAGCGGCCCAACGAAAAGCCGGCCTTGCTTGCCACCTGGCAGGGATGGGGAGAAGGGAATCTGGTGTCTCCAACACAAGCGCTTGTTGATGCATACGACACTTATGATAAGAATACAGATCAACTGTTACCTGCAAATCCTGCAGCGCCGTATGTAAATAGGGACCCACGTTTTGATTTTACAATAGTTACCGGTGTCGGATCATCGACAGACTATGGCATAAAAAAATTCCTGGGTACCGATGCCGGATCTGAAAATGTGATTATACGATATGCGGAAGTTTTATTAACCTATGCGGAGGCAAAGATAGAAAACAATAATATAGATGCTTCCGTATTGGATGCCATCAACCAGGTGAGGGCCCGCGCCTATGGGGTAGGCGTTACCCATGTGGCTGCTTATCCTGAGATCACTACGTTAGTACAAGCCGATCTGCTTAAAATCGTACGCAATGAACGCCGGGTAGAACTTGCCATGGAAGGATTAAGATGGTATGATATTACCAGATGGGGCATTGCGTTAACTGTGATGAACGGACCTGTGATGGGCGCTAACGGCATGGTTTCAAAAACAAGGACGTTCACAACCAGGGATTATCTTCGCCCTATTCCACAGCAGCAGATCGATCTATCTAAAAATGTGCTCGTACAGAACGACGGCTATTAATCACAAATGCAAAATTTATATTGGAGCCTTGTTCTTTTCAATGGAACCCGTATACGATTTACGGATAAGTAAAATTAATTTTCAAAACTGCAATATACGCTACTCACATGCGCATAAACACGTCTTTATATTTTATACTTTTATTATTGATTGCTTGTCGGCAAAACCAGGCAACCACACAGCAGCCTGTACAGCAGGACGTAACAGTTACACCTGGTAATTTTATAACACTTCAGGGTGCTTATACAACAGGGGCCACTGTAGAGTTGAGTGGTAGCTTATCAAATAGGCATACGAGCAGCATTATAGTAAAAGAAGTTTCTATTAAGATCAGGAATATTTCGAGATCAGGTACTTTTAGCATGCCTGTATTGTTAAAAAAAGAGGTCGTTTTAAACCCGGGAGAGCATTATGTTGTTACCCATGTTCCCATATGGACGATCCCTGATGATGCTGAAAAAGATGCGTATGGGATCTATCTTTCCTATATCAATCCCGCTGGTAAGGAAATAACCGAATACCTGAGTTTTTTTCGGGTAACGGATCAAACACAGCTTACAACGTTCCAAATTTTAAAAGAGAGGTATCATGGACTGAATATATTCAGGCTGAATGGTGGTATGAGCGCCGAATATTCGGTAGAGAAATCGCTGGAGAATTTAGGCGCCGGCATATCACATTCCTGGGAAGTGAACTCGCCGGGCTCAGGGCCAAATCCTGTATATGCAACACCAGCATTTTTACAAAAATCTGTAGAACAAGTTGTCAGCACATACAATCAAACACTAGGGAGCAGCGCTACTTTCGAAACCATTATCTTGTCAACCGGCATTCCCTCAATCCCGCATCTTTCCAATGTACTGAAAGCCCCGGTGTTGCCCTTGCATTTTTTAGCTGGTTGTAATACAGTAAAGGAAGTCCAGTCTATTATGGATTATTCGAATAGTCATGGATTACGATCTTATGCCACGCTGGGATACGATCTTTCCGTTCCCACTGCTGTAGCCTGGATAAAATTATTAGATATACCCGGGGCTTATTTGCAGTTTATTCAGCAACACGGGGTAAAAAATGTGATCATCTTAGGTTCTACCGGTACCTCTGGAGGGGAGACAAAAGCCAAACAAGTGCAAAATGATAGTAAGAATATATATCAGGCGGGAAGCATCTACCTTTTATATGCCGGCAATACACCCGATGATGTTACCACCATGCGTCAAAAGATCCGGGATTTCGACGAAACGGATCAGCAGAGAGATTACGTATATATATCCGATTGGGAAAGTGGTGTCATTTCTGACCAGATCGAAAATATTACGGCTACCATCAAAACAAAAACCAGCACAACTCTTTATTCTGTTACAGCACACGATATGCTTGATCTGTACAACTTAGGCACATATGCGACAATCTCTCATTTCAAAAAAAACACTATAGCCATCAAAGGTGTCGTGCTCAATCCATACCTGATCTCGCATCCCGTATATGAAAGCCGTATAGGGTTTATTCCACTGTGTTATTGGCAACTTATACCGCCACAAAGTACAATAGATCGAATTAAGACAACCGTGCAAACGGCGATAAAAGCTATTTATCCTGAAACAGCATTTGAGCAATTGACGATGTGGGTGAATAGCAGTAATAATTTTGGTGGTGGACCAGCAGCACAAAAACTTATCTCAACGCTTAAGGCAAATGGTTATAACAACATTCTTCAAAATGATTTTACACAAGACGAAATATGGAACCCGGCCGACGGTATGCAAAGTCCTGCTGAGAGGATTGCAGATGTTATTATTGGATCGCCCGGCATTTTTGAATGGAGCAAAGCACTGCATCCACTAACAATAGACGACCTGTCAGAACTTTCAAAAAAGTTTCAGGGATTTTTAGTAGTGAAAGAGTAATATAAATTTCACCTTGTCATGTTACCAGAATCCCAGAACTTAATAAGACCCAGCTATATATTGTCGGATCTGAGTTTCGATTAAAGACAAGAAACCCACTCTTAGAGCGGGTCTCTTGTCTTTGTCGGGATGACTGGGAAATATTCAAAACTGAAACCCGCACCCACAAAGACTTTCAGCGATTTTTTCCTTCAGGTCACCTTTTAGTTCACCTTTTTAAGGTAGAAATTGAGGTAAAATCGCATGTCGGGCAGACTGCCAAATCAAATGGCTGGAATCTGTTTATTATCAATTTATTGCAAAAAAGAAGTTCTTATGTTCATTTTCTGGTTCGCAAAAAATAAAGAGCTTTTTTGACCTTCCAAAGGTACAAATTTGATAATATTTGAAATATTTTGCTGTTACAGCTTGGTAAACTTTATAAATCGACCCTTTTCCCGAAATTGAAGTAATTTCAAATCCATCAACCTACTGAAGCCCTTTGTCATTTTGTTTCTGAAACTCATAGTACTTAATAGTCCTATCAATACAAATATTTTTAATGTCTTCAATAGTCATTACGTTAGTTATTTCTTTCTCAGGGTGCAATAGGATGATTATAGCGGCTAAAAAAGCCGTAGTTTTTATCAATTAAAAATCTTCTATCCAAATAACAATTAAAATGCTCACAGGAAGTTTCCGGCAACAATGTGCAGCTATAGCAGGCCGATAGGTTCAAATTACCAACACCCTGGCCGGAAGAATGGTAGCAAATAGGATCTGAAGCACAGTCTTTGGCCCTGATCATTGCCGACCGTATTATTTTATCAATCTTGTCAGATTTGCATAATGAGGTTAAGCCGCCGTAGCTGCCCTCTGCACCGGCAATGGTGTAAATAAGCACACCCTGCATTTTGCCTTCATCTACATAAAGCCTTTCCTGTAAAGAAGTGGCCGGGTAGCCGCACAAAAATTCCAATTCCTTAATAATGAGATGTGAGAAAGTATGAATCAGCATTAATGGCGGGGTTATTTTCAAATCCCGGTTCAGGGAAGATTCTGATTGCAGATGATTGGTTGCTACAATCGTTATCCTGTTTAAAACCTCCTTATTTGTCTTTATCCAACCGGATATTTTTTGTTCGTCAAAATCAAAAAATATCCCTTCGCCAAAATTTTCAATTGCCGGAAGGTATTTTGTTTGTTGCCCAAAGCCATGTCCCTCTGATGTGTATTTCTTTTTAATTTCCTCTTTTGTATTTTGAATATCCGAATCAGGCCTCAAATAATAATCCCTGTCAATAGGCTCCTGCCGGGTGTAGGATGTTTGCACCGATGTAATCCGCAATTTATCCATCTTGTAAACCGCTTTTATAAAGGCTGTCGGATAAAAATCTTCAGAGATTTTCTCAAATATCAAGTCGTCTTTTAGCTCAATTTTATTGTGGGAGGTAATAAATTTGTATTCGTCATACCTGTATTCGTTTTCGGTCATTGCAAGAACCGCATTACCCAAATCAAAATTGTTGGTTATCAACATCTGGACTACTGATTCTTCTATAGAAATATTATTTGTAGCTTTTAGAATCTGCGTAATCATCTCAGGCGACAACCCTTTTTCATGCAGAGATTTGATAATGCCAATGGAATGGTCATTCAGTTCATCATTAGCCGGGAGGTAGATACTTGAGAGGATATTGGGGTAATAAACGCTGTTACTGGTCCTAAGTACAGGTTTAAAAAATGTTTCTTCATTGTTGCCAACAAACAATTCCTTTTTCGGAATACGGATATTGAACAAACCAGACAGGGTGGCAAAGGCGTTTTTTGTATCGTTGTCGTATTTTGAAAATATGCCAATGCCCGATAAGTCGCTGTATTTATCAAGGGTTTTTAAATCCATTTTCAAATCGGACGGGATTTCAATATTTCCGAGAGAAATCACTTCTTCATTATTAACATCGGGGTTTGAATTTTCTGTCCTGCGTTCTCTTTGTGCAGAACGAAGTAAGGCCCACCTTTCCCAAGGCATATCTGCCACACCGCCATCCGGTGCAATAAGAATGAAGCGGATTTGCTCCAAGTCAAAGTATTTCCGTTTGGAGTTGACGCTCTGCGCTCTTAGGTAGCAGTTATAACATTTAGGCGGATAAAACCTTTCTTTATCTTCTTCTTTAACCTTGAGCACCCAATTTTTTTTCCAAGATGAAAAGCAGTCAAACTTGTGGCATTCGTTACAATAGAACCATTCAGGAAAATATCTTGCTGCTAACAGATTGGCAGGATGATTGGAAAACTGACCAGCTTCAATGGAATTAATTGGTATGCGGATAATATATTCCAACTCAGTAAAATATCGCTTCAGGCGATTCTTAAACCGCTTATCCAAAACCTGGTGTTCTTCGCCAAACCGTCCATTCAGGTTTTTGAAATAAGGCCACTCATTAAATGGCAGCACCAAAATGGACCCGTTCCTTGTTTCCAGGATGGAACCAACCCCGCCATAGGCGCTTATGGCTTTTCTCGTCTGTATGTTTTCGTGCTGGCTATAGTTCATCGTCGTTCATTATTTTAATAATACTATTGGTGTCAATCTCCCGCATTGATTGCATTAGGCTCCACTCGTTTGCCACAGATGTTTTTTGAATAAGGTTGTGGTTTTGCGTTTGGTGGTTCTTATACTGCAAATCCAAATCTTCTTTTTTTACAAGCCATTCAGCGGATAGCTTATCCAGCCTGTCCAAGGCATACTGCAACTGGCCTATTTCTACAATCCTGTTTGATAAGAATTGTTTAAGTTCCTCATACTGGCCGTCGAAATCTTTTGCTTTGGCATCTTCACTTAACCCTTTTTTATGCCTTATATAGCAAACTAAAATAGTATTAAGCACTTTGTCCAATGCTATTTCTGTAAAAGGGGTTACACTGAGTGGCTCAACGTATTTGTAGTAGCTGTTATGAAATGTCTTATAGTTTTCAAAATAAGATTTTTCTCGTGACCGGTTTGCGTCCAGCAGGTTCACCACAATGCCCTGGCTATCCCTGCCCACCCTGCTTGAAGCCTGTATGTATTCCGCAATGTTTCTTGGCTGTCCGTTCATTAGCATTACATTCATCCGTTTTATATCAACACCAACTGAAAACATATTAGAAGCCAATACCAAATCTACCGTATCGGCAACATAAGTATTGTTGTTGGCAGATTTTCTCAATGAAAAGGAGTTTTCCATTTCATTCAACAGACTTTTTATTGAGTTACTCGGAACTCTGCTTGTCAATTCCCTTGTACGGGAAGGCAGGCCTTGAAAATTGAAGCTATAGGGCGGCAAAATGTCTCTGTACCTGAAATGCAGCATTTTGAGCAGGGAAATGATTTCAGCCGGCACTTTATTATATATTTTGCCAACATCTTTTAAGCTGTTATAGAACGAAACAATCGTCCAATAGTGGTCTGTTTTCCGAACCGCTTCTTCTTCGGATGAGTTCAGTTTTTCAATCCTAAATAAAAATATCCTTGCCAAAAGCAGGTGGGCAAGCAATTGTATCTGGCTGTCCACAGAAGTTTTGCCCGCTGGGAAAAACCCGATATGTTTTCTTTTGCTTTCTTCGGTAACAAATGAAAAGAAGTTATCCTTATAACTTATGCCGGGGGCAGGGAATATATTGAGTTTCCTGTTTCCATATAGCATTTTGACCTGTTCCTCGGTGTTCCGGGTTGTGGCAGTGGAAGCAATAATCTTTGGCTTTTGGTTCCCTTTTGTGCAAAGCATCTCTACAATGGTTTCGTATAAGCCAGTTATTGAACCAAGCGGCCCGCTTAGAAGGTGCAATTCATCCTGGATAATTAAATCAGGGGGTTGCAAATTGCTATCCAGCGAATTAAAAAGTTTGTGCCCTTCCGGCCTGTGAGATAGCATGGCAAATTTATCCACCGTGGCAAAAAGAAGGGTTGGCTTTGAATCATAGATTTTTTCATCTACAAAATGAATTGGCAGCCCTTCCCTGAAAGAACATAGATTATTGAGGCACTTTAGTGAGAATGACCTTTCTTTTGCATTGTAGCCCGATACAAGGTAATTGGTAGTAACATTCCTTGAAACCAAATTGCAGCCACAGTAAGGACAGGAAGTAATGGGAAATTTATTGCGCCTGAAAACATCTGCTTGTTTGCCCTGGTTGGCAAGAGATATGGCGTTTTGAAGTTCCTTATATTGATTTAACGCATCAGAGTAAGTATTAGGAGTGGTTGCCGCACCCACCCAAAGGCCAACAGATACAGGATTGTTTCCTATTGAATATTCACTATCATTTTCAAGTTTCTTCCGAAGAAAATCTAATGAAAGAATTAGTTTATTAGCCCTGTCAAACTGCTGGGCTGTCAGGAGCCTCAATGTGTACCGCATTATAACAGAAACGCCATCTGAATTGTCGCCATATAGCAGGCGGCGGCTAATGATGGTGAACGCTGTAAGGGCAAGGTATGCTTCCGTTTTACCACCCCCGGTGGGAAACCATATCAAGTCAACAATATCGTTCCTGTCTGCTGAATCTTTGTTAACAGATGATTCAATGTTTAAAAGAAAGAAAGCTAACTGAAATGGGCGGTACGCCGGTTTTGTTTTATCGTAGGTTTTGAAATATCCAATATCGTCATATTTTACATGGGCCTTGTCTGCAAAATCAGCCAGGTCTTTTGCCTTGCTTCCAAAATCTTCATCCCTTGACAGTACTATCTGCAAATACATTGCGGTATTGGCAAGAAGAAATGTTTTGTAGGCGGTGGGATTTTGGTCAAGAAAGTCAATGTTTTTTACCAATCGCCCATGTGTGTAATTATGATTGGATATGAGCTTATCTTTTATCGGAATTTCATTTTGCTGAACGGCTGTTTTACTTTGTTCAACTATCCAATTCCTGTATTCTTCGGCAAATAATTTTAATTTATTGATTATCTTATTTTTTGACAGAACCGACCAAATTGATAAATTTTTAAGCAGCGCTATTTCTTTCAAATCTTCGGGGAAGCCTTTCCTGAAATCATTGTTATAGTTTTTAATATCAACTTCCGGCTGGAATGTAGTATTTAATTCGGTTGGCTCAACATTGTGGTTCCAGTTTACAGAACACCCATGCCCTATAGCGAAAGACAATTCATTTTTGTACTGGAAATTGATAATGTTTAATTCTTCGTCAAAAGGGTTTGCTTCGGTAAGCGGCTTATATGCTTTGAAGGTAGCCCCTCTAACTTTTATTTGCACCTGGAACAGGCATTTCTGATTTAGCCGTTCATTTGTGTTAGAGTATTTCGCTTTGGGATGGGTTGCCCGGTTTGCCATGAGTATTTTTACATACTTGCCATAAGGAGTTTGATATACCCTTTTATAATAGCAGGTTACAGTATTATTTGATTCTTCATCTTCAAATATTTTAATGCCCTCAAATTTATCAATGTCAGAATCGGATAAGTTGATTGAAAGAGGGGGTGGAGTATATGGTTTTCTTTGCCACATTCTACCTAATAAAAGCCCCATTTTGTGATAGCCAATGGAATTTCTTATTTCTGTAGCTTCTTCTCCGCTAAAAAAACTTTTTACACTATACGCATCAAAAGGCAACTGTTTACCCTTTACAAAAGACATAAACCCATCTTCCCATGATAAGTATTCGGTGAGATTGAAAATTTGGTTATTCACTAACTGCTCAAAATCTTCTTTGGCGATGGCAATTTTTCCCTGCCCCTTTTTCACCTGCTCATACATTGCAAAAGAAAATTCGGCAGTAACAGATGTAACGCTATTATCTACGCAGAATGTTAACCCGAAATTATTGGGAAAATAATGGTTTGCTTCTGAATAGTAATCCTCGGTCAGGTCCTTGTTACTTTTCTTTTGCCCTTCCGGGTTTATAGGGCTATTTTCAGCAGCTTCTTCAAAAGCGGCTATTTCATTGCCTTCTTCGCCATCATCACTTATTTCAGATTGAGCATCTATGTTATCTTCAAAGCCAATAGTAGCCTGAACCGTCCTGGTTGTTTCTTTTTCAGGGAACAGGACTGCCGAATAATATCTTTTTAATGGGTTATCAGAAATTATTTCCTGTTCATCGCCCACTCCAAAAATATCGGAACCGGGACCAATCAATCCTTTACGGATCGTGTCCCTAAATATCAACCGTTGGTTATGCAAGTCGTCGTTCATCGTTATTGCCAATTGGTTTTATCATTTTAATAGTACCTGATTTAATAAATGCCGCAACCCTTTGGCTGAGTTCCTCCGGCAATTCGTTAATTTCAGTAATAAGTTCGTTTAAGTCCACATCTTCGCCCTGCGACAATAATTTGCTTAACTGTCTCCCAAATCTTACTTTAATAGATATATGTTGGGAGGCCGCCGTCTTTATTGCCTGAAAGTTATTGGTAAACTCGTTATCGGAATATCCATTTCTCTTAAAAATCCGGTATATGGCTTCAAGAACTTCTGACTGAGGAAAAACTGTTTTTGAATCAGGCTTAAAATAAGCATTGAACGCCTGAAATTGTATCGGCGCTTTCCCCTGGAATATTTCCTTATATAGTTTTTCTATGTTGGGATATTGCTGGCGCAATCTATCAAGGGCCTTGCGCCAAAGTTTTGCGTATTCGTCAATATGCTCCAGGGCATTACCGCTATCTTTAATTCTCAATAGTTCATTAAATAATTCCCGGTTTTCGTTCTTATAATATTTGATGAATGCTCCAACAAAGCATTCCTGGATAGTTAAATCGGTAGAAGCCCCTTCTTCTATCCAAATGACCGTTTTTGAGCCTTGCAAAACATCTGTGAACCCGTTATCAAAAGTTACCTCATAAAAAACATCTTCGCCGGACGGGTCACCATCCCTTGTGTATTTTTTTGAAAGGGCTGTTGCTTCGGAAAAATCGAAAATATTATTATAGAAAGTAGATTCTATTATTTCTCTCTGAGTTGCGACAAGTTTTGACTTTACGAACAGGTTCCGGTCGGGGTGGTTAATGTGTTTGGCCAATTCATTATCTTCTTTTGCCTTCAGGTTCGCCAAAATATGAGCATCTAATTTATCGTAGCCAAGCACATGGACCTTGCCCCTTACTTCCAATAACTTGTTATAAAGTATTGGGCTATTCAAATACGGCACTACCAAGTGCGCCTCATGCAAGTACCTGCCAGCATCATCAAGCCATTTATCAAAAGTTAATTTGCTACTGTGTTTTGTGGCAATTAGCTTAACAGAATTGATGCCTGCTTTTTGGAGTTGTTGAGAAACTATTTCATAATCCCTGCCGTCAACCAGCAAAATAAACTTTTTTCTTTCCGATGCCCACCGGACAATTTTCTGCCACTTTTTATTCCGTTGCAATAACAGTTCAGCCATTCTTTCAAAATAGGAATATGCCGCATTAACAATTTCATCTTTGGTTTGATTGCTGTAATTTATTCTTGGGGATGAAAACACCAGGCTTTCAAACTCATGAGCGGAAAAGTGGTTTTGTATTCTTGACAAATAATTGTCAAAATTTGCCTTTACCTGTTCTGAGCCGCCAATTATTTGCCTCAAAAAAAAGTTTGTGAACTTTAAAAGATACTGAATGTCCAGAGAATACTGCGATTTGCAATTTTGAAAAAATGCATCCAATTCCCGGACAATAGCATTTAATTCTTCATCTTCAACCGTTGAACCCATAATCTCATTTGGTTCATGGTCATGGGCAATGATAGTTTCCCGTTTGGTCCAGTTCCATTCTTTGAATGTGTGCTGTATGGTTGGTTTATTCGTTCCAATCAGCACTATGCTTTTAAAGTACCCGTTCCATTTCCCGTTTTGAATATTCGGGAATAGCTCATCCCTGTATTTGGCGTCACCAATTATGATTATTTCGTCAAAGTTCTTGTTTATCTTATCGTTCTCAATCAGCGTCTCAGCCACCGTGTAACTATTGCATATTTCAATAACACTGTCGAACGGCAACTTATAAGTATCCTTTTCATTTCTTGAATGATACTTAAAGGGAATATACTCGTTCACTCGGGTTAATTTTTTGTCGGAAATAATCAGGGTTTTATGAGTGAACTGGGTGAGCAGAGGGAAATTGCTAATGTTAAAGGATGAATTAAGAAATTCAGAGAACCCCTCAAGACATTCAACAGTTTTTCTTTTTTGGAAATCAAACTCCTGATTAAGTTTGGTGTACACTCCTTTGGGAACCTGTATCACCGCATCTTTCTGGTTTTTGGCAGGAAATTTTGGCACCAGGTTCATATAATTGCCTGTTACCCCTAAGTATTTGTATATTTTCTTTCTTGTAAAAATGATGTCATTGGTAACTAATGCAGGATGTGTATGAGTATATGCACAAAAGTTCTGAAATAATTTTACCGATACAACCGCATAAAAGATTGATTTAAAAAAATGTTCCCGGTAATCATCTTCAGGTATGCCAATAAATAAATCTTCATTTCCGTTTTCAAAAATGTGTTTATTGAGTAAGTGGAAATTGATGAAGTCGAAATTTTTAAAGTCATTAAATGCCTCAAGGTTATAATCTTCTATGGAGGAGTGTTTTATTTCCTCTATAATGTTGGCAATGTATTGTTTTAGCTCTTTTTTCATGATTCTACTAATTACGATTAACGTAATTTTCAAGATTCAAGGCTTTTAAATTTTTATCTTTCAAATAATTTCAGGTATTTTTCAAACACAAATATCCTATTTCGCTTGTAACCGGTTTGCTCTTTAAGTATTCCAAGATTGTGAAAATCTCTAATTAAAGTATTGGCTGTTTGTTTCGTCACATGGAGATTTGTGATTACATCTGAAACGGTTATTACAGGTTTACTATATAGATAATTAAGTAATGCTTTTGCGTTAGGCAATCTTTTACCTAATGATACTATGGTGTCTTTTTCCAGCTTTTCTCTTAGGGCAATTATCTTAGCAAAAGTGTCTATTGCATCCTTTGCAGTTTCAATAATACCGACTAAAAAGAACTTAAGCCATTGTTCCATATTATTATTAAGTGAAACAGCCATCAAATTATCATAGTAATGCTGTCTGTTTTTTTCAATGAAATCAGACAGATATAATGTTGGTTTATTCAATACTTTTCGCGTTATCAGATATAGCGTGATTAATAACCGGCCAATTCTTCCATTGCCGTCAAGAAATGGATGAATGGCCTCGAATTGGTAATGTGCAATGCCGATCCTGATCAGGTGCGGAACTTGTATTTCTTCATTATTTAAAAACTTTTCCAAGTCGCTGATGCAATCAGGTACAAGTGTATGATGTGGTGGCACAAATACCGCATCATTAATTGTAGCTCCACCAATCCAATTTTGGCTTGTACGGAACTGTCCAGGCATTTTATTTTTGCCTCTTACTCCCTTCAGTAAGATTTTATGGGCTTCTTTAATTAATCGGGAAGACAAAGGCAGTTTTTCAAGGTTTTTGATGGAGTAATTCATGGCCTCTATATAATTCTGCACTTCCTGCCAGTCATCCTTTAATTCAGGGCTGATATCTTTAGCTTCCAGCACTGCCTCATCCATCCGGGTACGCGTCCCTTCAATACGGCTGGATTGGGTTGCTTCTTTTACAATGTGCATCCGAATAAAAACATCAACATCAGGTACAAAAGTCGAAAATGCATTAAGTTCACCCAACCTCAAATTTGCTTCTTCCAAAAGAGTGTTGATCTCAGGATTATTGATTCGCCATTCTCTGTTAATTGGGTTGGGGCTAAAACTCTTATAGCCATACTGTTTTGTAAAAGCGCCTGATTTATATTCCTTGATATTCATGCCTGGTATCAAATTTAACTAAAAAATCACATGGTCAACGAAATTTGATTTACTTTGACTATAAAAAGACATGGTCAAAGATGACTTTTGGCCATTTTTGATTGAGAAAGGCGAAGGTTTCGACTAACCCTAACAAATTGCCTCAACTCGGCAAACAAAGGGAACCCCAACCAGAGTACCCCCCTCGTTCTCAATACAGTATTTTCTCAAAAGAAAAAGGAACTAATGCAGGAGTCAAAGATGAGACAATTACAAGGCTTTTTATGCCGTGATTGAACCTGGACTTTGAACCTAACCAGCTTCTTTCCTTTTAAAAGATAATTATTTTAAGGCTGCTGTAGCCTTTCATTTAAAGCTGCCATTTCTGTTGCAATCCTGGGTTTATTAATCTTCGCATAATTCATCGTGGTCTCTATTTTCTCATGTCCCATCATCTCTTTAATTGAAGTAATGGAAACTCCCTGTCCGAGTGTAACAGTGGTAGCGAATGTGTGCCTGGCCATATAAAAGTTTAACGGTATCCCTATTTCGCAAATCTCACCGATCATTTTAAGGTTCTTATTCAAATCCTTATTGCTCACTTTAGGAAAAGAAGTGTGTCTTATTATTTCACTTTTCTCTGGGTTATATTTTTTGAGTAACTCAATAGCTGGATTTAACAAAGGAATATTGGCCGCAATGATGCTTTTACCCCTGGTGTATGTAAGCCATATTGTACCTCCTGCATCGGGGTAAATCTGATGTGGTTTCAGGTTTTGCAGATCATAAGGGGCCATCCCGGTATAGCAACTGAATAAAAATAGATCCCGCACAAGCCCCAACATTTTATCTGCGAAGACTTTCCTTTTTAAAGCGCTTATCTGTGCCCAGGTTAAGACTTTACTTTCATACCGTTTTCTTCTTATTCTGAAAGGCGCAAAGACATTCCGCTCTATATATTCCATCTCGTATGCCCATTTGATGATCTTTTTAACACGTTCCATGTGTTTCATGCAACCATTATTGGTGCATGGTTCATTGGGTTTTATAGGATGTGCGAGAATATAGGTTTTAAGATTGTCAATAAAAGAGTAGTTAAGCAGTTTCAGGCTTATATCCCCTTTTTTAAACTTGCGGTTGCAAAATGCCTCCAGATAGACTCTGGTGGTTTTATAGTTCTTTAAGCTGCCGGGGGAAAGCTCATTTTCATATTTTAATATTGCTTTATCCACCAGTTGCAGAAGAGTATGGTTTTCATCTTCTTTTCCAAGATAGATATCACGTATTTTCCCTGCTGTTGTAGCAGTTTCTTCCAATTTTAGGTTCAAATAGATGTTCAGCAGTTTTGCTTTGACGGCGTCCAGGTGAACTCCAAGCTTTATTAAATATTCTGATGTTGGCTTCGGTCTTCCCTTTCTTGTATTCCAATCTTTTTTATTTATGCCTTTCTCGATGCATATTTCCTTGCTGTTCTGGCCTTTCAATTTGATACAACAATAGATGTTATAATCACGCTTTAGATTCCTGTTTTTTCGAGGGTAAAACGAGATGTTGATGGGCGAATAATTTTTCATTGATTGATGTTTAGAATTACAAATGATTATATCAAATGCAATCAATTCATATCAACTGTAATTACCACAGCAAGTTCGAATTGTGATTTGCCCGAGAACTATTCTTGTAAGATATTGTAAATCAGAGGATTATTATTTGAGTGTTCATTTAAGGTCACATGATATTTGATGGCTTTATCCGGTAAAACAGTAAAATGGGCAATGAAATCGGTGCTTAGAAAGCGTACATATCAATCAGAATCAATTACTTATGCACTCAGTTGGTTACTCAGTGTATTGCTCAGAAAACAATTGAAAAACACCTCAAATTATCAATAAACATAAATTAAAAAATCTTGTAAGTCAATTACTTACAAGATTCGTCGGGATGACTGGATTCGAACCAGCGGCCCCTACGTCCCGAACGTAGTGCGCTACCGGGCTGCGCTACATCCCGAAAAATTTCGGCGCAGCAAAAGTATTGGGAAAATATTATTCTGGCAAATCCATTATAGGTGTATTTCCGATTTTGCCTGTTTGCGGTATGTAAAGACACAGATCTGTTATTCCTTTTTATCGCTGTTTTGGGGCTTCTTTTTAAGCAGGTCTTTCAACGTGTTTTTTGCCGCCTCTTCCACGTTCTTCTTGGTATTCTCCAGGGGTTTGCCGGAATCTGCACTGTCTTTCTTGCCGCCCAGCAATTGTTTGGTCACCTCCTCTTTCAGGTCTTTTACCACTTCGTTTTTGATGGCTTGGGCGGAGTCTCGTAAGGTTTGCTTTGCGCTGTCTATTTTCTGCTGTGCAAAATCTGCTGCCTGCTGTTTCATATCGGCAACCGCATCACCGGCTGCTTCTTTGAGATCTGTATTGATCTTCGGATCGGTGATGGTGCCTCCCATCTTGATGTTCAGATTGATGTAATCGCTGAGCTTAACCGGGATGCCTTTGTTGCTTGCCTGTTGCGCCAGGTTGTTGATCAGGGCATTGCCCTGCGCCCCTATCACGCTGCGGGGCAGCTTCATGCCAATGGCGTAGTTAATGGATTGATCCAGCCCGTGCATACCGCCTATCTCCATATCAATGTCTTTTACCTTTACATGAAAAGGTTGCACCAGCACTTTGCCGTTCGTGAATTCGAAATGGGTTTTAATATCTTTCAGCGTCAGCCCGTTCAGTTCAGCAACGTTCAATGTTTGCGCCATCTTCTCCAATGGGGCGAATTTCTTTAAAACACCTTCCAGCAGCAGCAGGTTACCCTTTCCCGTGAGTGAGCTTACTATCGGGGTCATATCGCTTCCCAATTTACCGTTCATTGTTAGCTGGGAGGTAATAACACCTGAAATAAATTTTCCTATGGGCATTAATTGCTGAACGGTATTAAAGGCATAGAAAGTTTTTTCCACACTCAGCTCTTTTACATCATATGCCAGGGAAATATCGGGGCGCTTTTTATCGGCTTTGGTGGAATAAGAGCCGTTCAAACCGATCTTACCGTCCAGGGCGTCCATCTGCAGGTTCTTTAGCGACACGGTCTGATCTTTTATGACTACCGTTCCTTTCAGGTTATTGTAACTGGTTTTATCGTAGGTAAGCTGGTCTACACCTGCCTGCAGCGTAAAGGCTACATTTTTAGGAACTGCGAACGGTTCAGATGAGGAGGAACCTGCATTGGTGGTGCTGTCGGCTGCCGTATTGGCCGTTTCGGTACCCATAAAATCGTTCAGGTTCAGTTTGTCGGCATGTATGTTGAGCGTTCCCGCAACAGGCTCATCTTTCAGCGCATATCCTATGGCGTTATCAATAGCACCGCTGGCGGTGATCTGCGATTTAAGATATTCCGCTTTTAAGGTATTGAGCGTAATATTTTTCGGGTTGAAGGTAAAGGCAGCGTTGCTGATGCTGATGCCTGTAGGATAATCTTTGCTGGCATATTGCATATCCGCTACGTTCAGCGTACCCGATAGGTTGATCCTGTCATAAGCCTCTTTGTCAATATCCGCTTTATTGCCTTTGAAGGCGATATTGGCAGAAAGCAATCCCGACAGCTTTGTGCCGGGTTCAAAAGTGGTGAACTGTGCTGCGTTAGCCAGGTTGAACTTCCCCTTTGCACTGCCGTCAAAATAAAGGATGGTAGCAGGATTCCTGACCAGCACATTAAAGTCGATAGGATCGCTTCCTATTTCTACATGAGCGGCAGGTATATGAATGACTGTATGGTCGGGAACACCGTCGGGGTTCTCAAATTTGATCTGCACATTGCTGTTGCGGATCGGCTGCGGAAAATCTTTGGAAGCATAGTTGAGGTTAGTAATATTGATGAATCCGTTGGCGGTGAATGGCCCCGGCTTTTGCTGTGCTATTACAGCTATGTTGCCTTTTGCCGTGGCATCAGCGTCCAAAAGCCCGGATAATTTTGTATCACCGCTCAGCTTTACGAACTGGGTAACCTGCGCCAGGTTCAATTTACCTTTTACCCGGGCGTCTATATACTGGTCGGTAACCGGTTTTTTTAACAGAAGGTTGAAATCGAACGGATCATTTCCGAATTCTATATGTCCTTTGGAAATATCCACAACGGTATTGTCGGTAATGCCATCGGGATTATCTACCTTAAGAGCGATCGCGATATTTTTTACAGGTTGGGGCAGATCGGGATATTGAAAGAATCCATCCTCCACATTCAGGTTGATGCTGTAGGCCGGCATTTTTACCGAATTGTATTCCCCTTTAACAAAGCCGTTAAATATAGCTTTTCCACTGGTTTTTATGGTAGCGAAATCATTTTTATAGATAGCGGGTATGAGCGATAGCAGGGTTTTGAATTCGGTGGAAGGGGCGTTGAAGGCAATGTCCATGCCATAGGTAGTATCGTTCACGAACTGGAAATAGCCTTCGGCCGACAGCTTCAGATCATTGAGTGCGATATCATCTGTTTTGAAAGTATATTTATCATTCCGGTTATCTACCTGGATGTCTGCATCCAGCGCGGTCTTTGCGTTGATCAGGTAAGGGATTTTTGTATAGGAAAAAGAAACCGATTCAGCAGATGTGGATGTTTTAAGCGTAAAGAGATCGGCAGTAAAATCACCGCTGCCGGAATGGTCGAGGTGAAATATTTCACTGCTCATATCACCCGGAATATCAATATAGCTGATATAACCATCTTTGATAGCATATTTCTTGAGCTGGATATTGAAGCTGCTTTCTGCTCCGGGTGCTGTGGCGGCCGTATCGGGCATTGTAATATCCCAGTTGGCTTTACCTTCTTTATTAACAATAGCATGTATGCGGGGCTCATCAATCGTAACAGAATATATTTTCATCTGGTCGCCGCTAAAAAGGCTCATCAGGTTCAGGGCTACGTCAATTTGTTTGGCAGCAATGAGGGTGTCTTTTGAAAAATCGCCTGTGCCGATTACCTGGAGCGCTTCCAGTCCTACTGCAAGCCGGGGGAAATGCCGGAACAGGGAGATATCAATATCTTTGAAATCAACCCTGGCATTCACATTTTTATTGATCTCTGTTTTAGCTATGTTCATGATCCTGCCCTTAAATGCAAAAGGAAGGATAAAGGCGATAAGGAGCAGCACAATAATAACAATGCCTGTTATTTTTGCAATTTTTTTTAACATGATTGGTTTCCTCTTTTTCTTTTAAATAACTTAAAACCCGAAAGTAACTATTTATATTCCAGGCTTTTTAAAATTTTACAAATATGACGCCAGAAAGATACCAGCGGCTGCTTCAGGTGCTCAATAAACGCCAAAACAACCTTGCTGTTGTGCTGGAGAACGTTTTCGACCCGCATAATATATCGGCTGTAATGCGGAGCTGCGATGCGGTAGGCATACAGGATATTTATGTGCTGAACAGCAAGATCCCGCGGCATAAGAAATGGGGGGCAAAAAGTTCTTCCAGTGCAGCGAAATGGCTTACTGTACACCAGTTTACTGATGTGGAGGAATGTTTTAATATATTGAGAAAAAGCTATGACAGGATATTGACCACGCACCTTAGCGGCGATGCGGCCGATCTGTATGATATCAGCTTTACCGGCTCGGTGGCACTGGTTTTTGGCAATGAGCATGATGGGGTAAGCGAAGAAATACGGGCTTTGGCCGACGGTAATTTTATTATCCCGCAGGTAGGGATCATAAAGTCCCTGAATATTTCAGTTGCATGCGCGGTTACGATCTATGAAGCATACCGCCAGAAGAAAATAGCGGGTCATTATGATCGCAAGGGACTGCCGGAGGCGCGGTTCAGCGAATTATTAAAGGAGTGGGGGGGTAGGGAGTGAAGAAAGAAAGCAACAGAAAATGAAATCAGATTAAGGTTGTGAAGGGGATTAGTTTAATCTGCAGTAATCTCTACTGCCAGTCATTTCCTGTTGCTTTACTATTTGCAATGCTTTAAACGGACGGTTAAAATACATTGCTGTTCTTCCTTAGGATGTTGGATCGGGTGTTGGTCGGTTTAGCGCGGTTTTTTACAGGATAAGGTGTTTGTCACGGATACCGGATTGATCTGGATTATTGGATTTTGATATTGGATACGGATCATTGGATTTGTTACACAAAGAAACACCATGTTTAGTTGCTAAAAAATAGTGCCTGATACCATTGACCGGTCAAATTTTTTCTACAGCAGGGGGATTTTACGATCCGGTCTCATTAAGGCTTTCCTCTTATATTACTGTATTGTACGCAAATCAATGCATAAGCCTGTATGACCCAATTATTTTTACATGTGCAATCTTAGCGGTTCATGAGTATTTTCATCATGTGCCGGTAAATCTACGTGAACAGCGCCGTTCACTCAATAGCAGGGCAGCCTGCTAAAAATAGAGTTATTTTACGTTTAATTGACGTAAGATAACGAAAGGATAGCTTATTGTACATTTAGCCGTCGGTAGGATAGCCTGCTTATCGCGGGCTTACCGGTGCTGCTGATGCTAATATCACTGTAATCTTCATTCGGGAAAAAGATGCTGGTCATTACCGTTAAGCCCCTATCGGCGAATAATTCAACTGAGGCTTTATCGATTACCAGCGTTATATCCATTTCCGCTTTACCGGTAAAGCGGGGCGCCGTGTGCCTGGCGGCAAAACCTTTCCAGAAATCAACTTTCCCCGATCTTGTTCTGTCAATAAAATATTCATTCCTGTCTTTATCATAGCCGATCACGGTTTGCTCGCCCCTGGCATTGGAAAGCGTAATGGCAAACGGCGCTGCTTTAGAGAGGGTAAGGCTTAATGTGGCAGATCCGTTCAATTTGCCGGCTTTTTGAGTAAGATTATAGGGATTTTCTTTTATGGCAGTGGCGTTAAATGTTTGGCTTACTGCACTGCTCAGCTCCTTTACAGGTGTTGATGCCACCCTGTATGTATTGCCTGTTTTTTCAATTTTCAAATCGCGGGCGATGGTCATGGCGCTTCGCCAGTTCCCGGTGGGCACCACATTGGCATATTTCCAGTTGCTCATCCATCCTAAAAATATTTTACGGTTACCTGTATTGCTCCAGGTGATCCCTGCATATTCATCAGGGCCATAATCCAACCATTTTATATTGGTATGATCTGGCGTAAACACATGCCCGTTAAAGCTCCCGGTAAAATATTGTGTGGCGGATCCTGTATTAGGCCCTCCCGGGTTGATGTTCACGATCAGCACCCATATCTCTTTTCCGTTATGACTCAAGGGTATAAGATCGGGACATTCCCACACCCCGCCATGGGCGCCTCTGTCTTTGCCAAATTTGCTCTCCTCTTTCCAGTGCTTCAGATCCGGAGATGAATAAAACGTGATATGATCTAAGGTAGCCAGCGTCATGATCCATTTATTTCCCGCCTCATACCAGAATACCTTGGGATCGCGGAAATCGCGGATGCCCGGGTTTTTAATTATGGGATTGCCTTCGTATTTCGTCCAGGTATTCCCCTCATCCAAACTGTATGCGATACTTTGAGTCTGGAATTTGTCGGAACCTGTTTTTTCTAACCCGTGGCTATGATTGGTATAGATAGCTACCATTGCACCCGGTCCAAAACCTGCGGTATTGTTCTTATCAATCACTGCGCTTCCAGAAAATATAGTTCCGAGACTATCTGGATACAATGCAATGGGGAGCTCTTTCCAGTGTATAAGATCGGCGCTCACTGCATGTCCCCAGTGCATCGGTCCCCACACGGTAGCATTGGGATTATGCTGAAAGAACAGATGATACCAGCCGTTTAAATATACCATCCCGTTAGGATCGTTCATCCATCCTTTTTGGGGAGAGAAGTGGATCTGCGGGCGGTGGGCTTCGCCATCACCTGTATGCTGTGCTGCAACCGGTTCGGGCAGCCACAAGAACAAGGCTATTGCAGCACAGCATAACCAGTTTAATATCTTAGGAACCATATGATCCGAAATTCGCTGTAATTTTAAAATCACTCCTGGCTAAGATAGTGTATTGCAGGTATCCACAATATAATAAACTACTGCTATGTCAAACGTGAAACGACAGTGGCTGACTAAAAAGGTCGCCATTGCTAATGAAGTGAAGCCATCCATAATACATAAATTAGTACCATTCACTTCTCACAAAGAAATACGCCAGATTATTGTTGACATAGCACTACCTTTCCGAGCGACTTTACAGCCCGGGCTATAAAACTCTAAGAAACCCAATTACCAGCACCAAATAAGTTTAAAATTTCAAATCCAAAAAGGTGATCAACGATCAGCAATACCTGATAGTTCCTGTCAAAAGCAAAAGACCTCCATTGCTGAAGGTCCTTACCGATTATAAATAGCCCCAAAACCTGTTTAATTGTTATTTCCCGCGTTCCTGTTCGCCCTGCGGCCGCCCTGTCCAAACTGCCCCTGCATCTCTTTCAGGGGCTTAATATCATATCCTTTTGGCACTTCAAAAACTTTGTCGTCTATTACAGGGTCAAGCTCTATTTTAGTGACCTGCATATTCATTTCAAAGCCATTAGGCCGCTTTACTTCGTATCCCATAACAAAGCCGTCGATCTTATCTAATCCCATTATCACAAAGCCGGTGCCTCTCTGCCCGCGCATACCCCTGCCAAAGCCGCCTCCGCCCGTACTTTCTCCTACCGGGTAGCCGGGAGCCATTTTAAAATCGGGCGTATACCATACAGTGACTTCATTGGTTGTTCCCTGCCGGGTTTGGGTTTTCAGGATCGCTTTTTTGCAGGTATATCCCGCTATTTTTTTCGTTTCATTGCTGTTAATGATTTCGGTTTCTCCCATTCCGAACTGGCTGTTTGCCGGTTGTCCGCGGCTTTGCCGCATCGAATCCATCCGTTGCCGCATCGCTGCCTCATCCTCTGCTGTAGTATAAAAGCCTGTTTTACGACCCATGGCTTCGGTGAGGGTAGTGGTTTTTTTATTCTTTTTGTCGATGATCACCGTGGTATTCCCAAAATCGCTTTGGCTGTGGGTCTTGATCATATCCCCTTTAAAGTAAATGGTGGTTTTGGACTCCATACCACCTGCCGGGCCAAAGGAGGCTTCATTGTCGCTGTCTGTATTCCTGTTGATGTTTGGGGGAAAAGTGATCTCTGTTTTCGATTGCACAATGGCGCGTTCAATTGTTTTCTGCTGAGCAAAGCCGGTAGCCCCGGCAGCAAAAAAAGTAACAAAGAAAAGTGTCCCTTTCATCCGAAAACGATTGTTCGTCAAAGCTACAACCGAAACCGTACCGCTTAACTTTTGGAAAGTTAAATAAGGTTAATAAGTTTCAAAGAAGCATACTGATCCGCCCACCCATGATTTTTCTTTATTGTAACGTACGCCGATCATCTTTCCCTTGCTCAGGCGTGCCAGGTTGATCGCTGCGTGCGGGCGGGCGTCGCCGTCGGGCCATACGTACATTAGCCTGATCTCTGTTTTGGCGGGGATATCCGGGGTTAGTATGGCATCTGCATAATTTACTTTACGTTGAAGTATCCAGTTTTCGGGGTCTTTTATGGCGGTAAGGTCGGAGGGCTGCACATCTATAATTACACCCTGTCCTGCAAAAGAGAATAAGGGCTTTAATACGTAGCTTTCCAGGTCGGAAGGGATCTGTTTCACCTCATCCAGGAAATAGGTTTTAGGCACATAGGGATGACGAATGTAGGGCAGCGTGAATTTGCTGATCCGGTAGAACCAGTTGGGATGGGGCACCCATTCAACGTCCCAATCCTTTGTGATGTCTATACAGTGCTCAAGGTCGGGTTGCGATTTCAGATCGTCGAAAATTACCCGGTTGTATATTCTTTTGATCGCTGTTTTTTTGCCATTATTCAGGTAGAACAGCTTTCTCCCTTCGGCGATCAGCCCGGTGAGGCAAACCGGCCGGATGCCGGTATAATCTTCCGTGCAATAAAAATCTATCCTTGTTTTCTGCTCTTGCGGCTTTATTTCCAGAAGCACTACATTTTCTGCATCATGGTTACCCAGCAGCAGCTTTTTGAGCATGGTCAAATAAGAAGTTTGATCGTAGCCATTTAAATAGTGGCTGTAATTTTGGGGTATGCTGAAGTGCTTTCTTATCACTTCAGGATAATAAGACTGAAAGCCAAACAGGGTAGGGAAGCCCTGCATTTCTATAAGCTGTGGCTCCAGTTCATTATCTTCATTGATGCAAACACCGAAATCGAAGGCGATCATATGACTGTGGGGTGTTTCCCCCGGCACATATTCGTTTTTGGGAATAGCCCTTTCCGTTATGCTTTTAAACTCCGTGCCGGTAATGAGATCTATGATGCTTTCGCAGGTATCCAGCATTTTCCGGGTAAAGATCCGGTCTGCAAATACAGGGGTTTCAGCCACCCTGAATTCAATAGCACCGGGGTGGAGACTGTGCAGGTCCTTTAAAAAAAGTTGATATTGATCTACAGTAAATGCTTCATTAAATGTTTTTCGCAACCGGGGTACCATAGCAGGTAAGTTTACAGGGAAAGGTAACTATTAAATATTACACTTCCGCTGTTTGCAGGTGCTCAATAGCCTGGTTGAGGAAATTGGGCAATACATGGGAGTAAGTCCATAGTATTTTATCGGGATCATTCAGTTGTTCTATCATGGATGCCCATTTAGCTTCACCGTGCGCTGCAATTACACTTTGTTTTTTATCCTCGCGCTGCAGGTACATGCTCATCCCTATTGCATCTGCTTCGGGATGGAACTGGGTGCCCACCATATACGCATTGAAACGGATGCCCATAATAGCTCTTTCCAAAGGCACATGCGGTCTTTCCTTTTCTATGCAGAGCACAGAAGCCCCCATTGCTTTAAGGCGCCTGTAGTTCGGGCTTATTACCTGGTAATCCCTGCTATCTACCGCGTAAAACGGATCGTTCAGCCCCTCAAAGATCACCTCTTCTTTTCCATCGCTGAGTAAATGGATGGGGAATACACCAAACGCGGTTGATCTTCGTTTGCTTACCTCAGCCAAACGGTAGTGGCGACATACCAGCTGATAGGAATGACAAATAAAAAAAACGTATTTCTTTTGAAGATTGCCGGGGTTATTGTTCCATTCTTCCACCCTGGTCAGCCAGTGAAAATAAGCATTTTCCCAGTCGCTGCCCCTGCTGTCGAGCGGACTTCCCGGACCTCCCGTGGAAATGTAGATGTCGTAGCTTGTACCGGGCAATTCCAGCTTTTGGCGTACATCGAATTCATCACATTCCACATCAAGGAAATTAGCTTCGCCATACCGCTCTAATATTTCCCTGATACATCGCATGCCCTGGTTAGCTACCCCTTCGTAAAGATCAAGTACAGCTATCCTTACAGGCTTCTTTTCCACGGATTTCATTTTGCAAATGTAATATTTTTTGAATTTTTGAGGAAACCGGGGTCTGGATCGGCAGAAGCCGGGCATATGCACTTAGCTGCTATGCTGTTCTAATAGCTGTCCGTCAAGCTATGAATTGTGTACGGTAAAAAAAGAGTATTCCTATCGTTAGTTAGGATTCGGGCTTTAAATTATTGAGTTTGTGTCGATCGTCGAAACAGTTTTTAGAACAGACTTTCAAGTGCTGATACAATTGATTCATGTTCAGCGTCAGACTTTATTTTGGCTCCGAGTGAGGCGGCATTTTCTTTGTAGTCGGGAACGGAAAGAATTTTTAAAACAGCTTTGCTGATTTTTGTCGAAGATGCCTTTGCCGACAGCTTTATACCAGCACCGTGATAAGCTACTTTTGCAGCATTATCGCCCTGATCTCGTCCCATGGGAAGGCATACCAAAGGGGCACTATTCACTAATGCCCTCATTACTGTTCCGTGACCAGCATGTGTAATGACACAGGAAGCATCGGGAAAAATTTGGGTATGAGAAGCATTGGTAATAACCTTTACATTTTCATCCGTAACGAAAGTTTCTTCTTCCATGGCAAGGCCCAATGTAACGAGTCCTCTGACTTGCAATTTGCTTAATGCAGTAATACAGTTTTGAATGACTTGTTTTTGATTTTGGAAAGTAGATGAAAATGCAACCACCACTAAAGGTCTTTTATCATCTTTTGACCAGGGGCTATTCCACGATTCTACCCAGTCAGGGTCGTCCAATACGGGCCCGGTATATCGCACATTTTTCGGAGCAGGATAAATTGGAAAATCAAACGCTTTGCTGGTTTGGATGATTCGTAGATCAGCCGCATGGAACAATTCAGCAATATGGTTCAATTTTTTTAGGTTGTGCTCTTCTCTGACGGAATTGACAGGAGGCAGATATTTGTCAAAAATCAAATTGAACCCTTTGGCCAACAAGCTATCCCGTAACCTGCCGAAGACATTATTAACAGGCAAAATCCCCAAACCTCCGGGCGGTCTGTTGGCTCCCGGTAAATATTCTGGCATATGAAATAGCACCACCTTATGAATATTCATAGCTTCGGCGGCAATTAACGCACATGGAGTCAACACATCGGCAATGAGTGCATCTATTTGATAGTTGCGGATTGCTTCAATGGTTTCGTTTACTACAATACGGGCAGGATCAAACATGAATTTGAAATTCTTATCATCCTTCCAGTCTTCCATTATATCCTGCTTTCTATCCGTTTTTGTAAAATATTCGCGGAAAGCAATAAATGTTGCTCCATTGTCCTGAGCTAATGTTTTAAACCACGGTTCGCTGAGTATATAAACCGAATGACAGCTTTCTGAAAGTTTTCTTACAGTGTACAAAATGGGAGGGATGTTCCCTCCGCCCTCTATGGTAACTATCAGAAATTTCATGACTGTATTTTTATGGATTGGGCAATTGATTCTATTGTGATCTTTAGAATTGAAGTCGTATCCTTTTCAGAATATCCCAAATCCTTTCTCAGTAATTTCCAGCTATTTACGTCTGTGGCTACATATATAGCACCAACTAAAACATTATAATTTTTGTGTTTCTTGTGAGGTAAATAAGGAGCAAATACCCTTTCACACCATGACCTGTGAAATTGACGGCCGTTTTTTAATATTTTGGCTGCAATCGGGAGTTCTTGCTCAATGGCCAAAGTCCTCACAACCGCCATACCGGTAAGCTCATATTCTTTCATCAGTGTTTGTATGGTATGCTCAATATTTCCTGTTTCTGCTTCATCCCTCATGGATTGTATGCCGGCTACATCTTGCTTTATAGCGGCTTCATATAGACCTTCCTTAGAGCCGAACTTTCTCAAGATCGTTCTTTCGGTAACGCCTGCATTTGAAGCAATCATTTCCAACGTTATTTCGTGGATAGAATATTTCAGCCACAGTTCAGCAACTGCTTTCAGGATCTTAGATTCGGTTAGGGCAGCAGTTTTTGCCCTGACCGACATATTGTATTTTCGAGGTACTTTCAATTTCATGTCGTAAATATAGACATTAAATAATTAATGTCAATTAAACAGACATGAAAATTTATAAATGTGGTAATCTTCAAAATAAGCATATTCAACCGGGATCATTTAGCTGCCGGGGTAAAGATCATCTTTTTGATCAATCAATTTTTTATCTTGCAGCCACGCATGAAAAAGTATGAAGATGAATACCGGCACAAGGGGCTGCGCCGTAAGCTGATCGCTTCCCTGCAAAGAAAGGGCATTTCGGATCAACGGGTACTGGATGCCATGAACCGTATCCCGAGGCATTTTTTTATGGACCTTGCGTTTGACCAGATCGCTTATGAAGACAGGGCTTTTCCCATTGGGGAAGGGCAAACCATTTCACAGCCCTATACGGTAGCTTATCAAACCCAGCTGCTGGAAGTAAAACCCTTCGACAAAGTATTGGAAATCGGTACCGGCAGCGCCTACCAAAGTGTGGTATTGGCAGAGCTGGGCGCACAGGTATATACCATTGAGCGGCAAAGGAAATTATTTGACAGCAACAAGAATTTCAGTTTCCTGAAAAAATACCCCGGTATAAAGTTTTTTTATGGAGATGGTTTTGAAGGGCTACCCACTTATGCTCCTTTTGATAAAATAATAGTGACTGCTGCTGCGCCACAAATTCCCCCGAAGCTGGTGGAACAGTTGAAAAACGGGGGTGTAATGGTTATCCCGGTTGATGAAAACAGCGCGCAGCGGATGCTGAGGCTTACCAAAAGGGAAGACGGAACATTAGCAGAAGAGCGGTTTGATTCCTTTTCATTTGTGCCCATGCTGGAAGGCAAGACCAATGGTAATGACAATAAGCAGTAAAGCTGCTGATCGTGAGACCTGCAGCTTTACTGTAAATATTCATTCTGGAATGATTACGGCTGCATCATCTCATCTCCTCCCTCGGTGCCGGTTCTGTTGTTCTTACGTTTGAAAAGCGATACGTCGAATTTGCCAAACCGGTAAGAGAGGTTGAGTCTGAATATGCGGGCGTCCCTTCTTCTCCACATGTCCTGTATGAAGATGCTGTTCTCGGAATGTGCATCGTATATGCGGGATTTCAAAATATCATTAACGCTAAGGGTTGCTGCCAGTCTTTTATCCTTCATGAACTCCTTGCGCAGGGCAAAGTCAACTCCATAGTTGGGATTGATATATCCCTGGGCAGCACCGTTGGATCCGCCGAAGAAGCCGCCGCCCGGCCCGCGTCCGCCACCACCCTGGGGCACCAGGGTACGGGACTGGTAATCGCCGGAGAGCTGTATGGTAAAGTTTGAAGGAAGTTTAAAGTTGAAATTCATTTTCCCGAAAAATGCCCAACGGTCATTCACGCCCAGTGCCGCGTCCAGTCCGCTGTTGTCAATGCGGGCGTTATAGAAATTAAGGTTGGTGGTAACGTCGGCCCATTTGGCGATAGGGTTTTTGGAAGTGATCTCCAGCCCGTACGACCGGCTTGAGTTGGCGTTGATATAGGAAATGACCATTGCCGAATCGAGCTTGCCGTCCGGCAATGGAACGTCGTATTGCCTGCTTTGGTACCGGGTAATAAGATTATTGGTTTGTTTAAAATACACGGAGGTAAGCAGGCTGTGTCCTTTGCCTAGGGATTTGCTGTAGTTCATCTCAAATGAGTTGGTGAATTCCGGCTTCAGTCCCGGGTTTCCCACACTAATGTTCAGCAGGTCAGATACGTCATAGTAAGGGATCTGCTGCCAGAAATTAGGCCGGTTAATACGACGGGAATAATTGAATTGCAGATCCTGTCCGGGGCTAAGCGTTTGTGTGAGGAACAGGCTTGGGAAGAACTGCAAAGGGTACTGATTGGAGAAGGTTTGTCCTGTGCTGAGCAGCGTACCTTTGTATCTTGAACTTTCCACTCTCAGTCCTAACTGGTACGACAGGTGCTCACCTAATTTATTAGAATAGGTGGAATAAGCTGCATAAACCTGGTCGTTGTATTTGTAATGCGTGCTGGCCGAGGGGATCACAATATATTGGTGAAGGCTGTAGTCAAAAGCGCTGTTCTCATTGAGATTCTTATTATCCCTGATCGCTGCACGCACACCGCTTTCAAACTTCCCTTGTCCGAAAGGACTGGTATAGTCGGACTGTATGGTCCAAAAACTGCTGTTTCCCGAGGAGACGAGTTTTTGCAGAGCCGGATCGCCTAATATGCTTCCGTCGGGATTATAATATTGAGTGGTGTAGTTACCGTTGCCTGAATTAGAGCTGGTATTAAAATTAAGATCAGCCGTAAGTTCTCTGCCCTGCTTTGGGAACAGGTGTTTGTATCCGAGTGCCGGACCAAAGTTCTTCCAGTTGCGTTTGTTAGCAGTTGTTCTTATGGCATCCTGGGTTTTCACCGGCACCGACATGGTATCTATATGTATGTTGTCGCTCTGGCCGTTGTTGAACTGGCCGTTAGGTAATGCCATAGACAGCGTAAGCGTATTCCGGTTATCCATCAGGTAGTCGAATCCAACTCTTCCAAAAAGAAATTGACCCGTATTGGTGGAATTGCTGGATTGGTTAAGAATAGTGTTTTGCAGCTTATTGCTGTATAGGTTCTCCCGGTAGGTATGACCAGTACCTCGACTCTTGCGCTGGTTAAAATTCAATCCGAGGAAAAAGTTGATCTTTCCCTGCTTTATATTAATGTCTCCGCCAAAATTCAGCCTTCCTCTCGAATCGATACCTGCTCTTACGTTCCCGTTATATCCTGCTTTGCGGTTCTTTTTAAGCACTACATTCAAAATGCCTGCCGTTCCGCCCGAAGCGTCGAATTTGGCGGAAGGGTTGGTGATGATCTCAACACTTTCTATGGCATCTGCCGGGATCTGGTCTAAAGTGAGCGTGGTAGGCCGGCCGTCAACGAATATGGTAGGCGCAGCATTGCGTAAGGTAACATTGCCGTCGATATCAACATTCACACCGGGAACGTTTTTCATGATCTCCGTAGCGGTTTGCCCGGTAGTGGTAATGTTTTTATCTACATTGAAGATCTTCCTGTCAACGCCCATCTGGAACATCGGCTTTGTTGCCACCACCGTTACTTCGCCCAATTGCTGCACATCAGCTTCCATCTTTATATTGCCCAGGTCCTTATCGATGTTGCCCGGGTCAAACTGCACGGCTTTCTCAACAGGGGTGTAACCAATAGCAGTTACAGTAAGCCTGAATTGACCCGCTACCGGAAGATTTTCAAGGCTGAACTCTCCTTTTGCAGTGGTAAGCTGTCCTGCGATCGTGACATCCTTTCTTTTGCCCGACGAATCGGGCCTTGACTGGATAAGCAATACAGAGGCTGCGTCAATCCCCTTATTAGTTGAGCCGTCAACGATCTTGCCGTAAAACCTGCCGTTGCTCATCATGCTCATGCCCTGGCCGCGACGGTCGCCGCTGCGCTGGGGCTGCTGTGCAAATAAGCCGGTAGCAACTGTACAAATCAGAAAAGATAAAAATACTTTCATCCGGCAAAAATAAGCTTATAAAAGGGCGACAGTAAAGCTTTTACGTTAATGAACGTTAAAGGTATTCTGACCTGTTCTTTAGCGGGGCGTACAGCAGTAGTTGTGTGAAAATGCACATATTCAGATTTTGGATGCATGTATTTTTCTGTTATTTTTGCAGCCTGTTTAAACGGTGGCTGTAGCTCAGCTGGTTAGAGCATCAGATTGTGGTTCTGAGGGTCGTGGGTTCGAGCCCCATTAGCCACCCTTAAAGGTAATAAATGGATGAGGCTGTATCGGAGTTTGATACAGCCTCATTTCATTGGAGGAGAGCACTACCCGGATTGCAAAAAGATAACCATTTCAACCTGTTTTTTACCCTTCATGTATATTTTACAAATCCTTGGCTAATTCATTTGCGTTGCCGGCAACATAAGTGTATTATTTCCGTTATTTTTGATTATGCAAAAAGTGTTGAAGCTTATGTTTAACAAAAAATCATTGCCGGCAGTACTGGTTATTTTTGTTGCGGGTATTTTTGTTGCGTTTCAAACCATAGGATTAGGCAATCCACCTACCAAGTATGAAAAAATTTTGCGGCAGGTAGGGGCAATGCTGGAGCAGGGACATTACAGCCCCAAAAAAATTGATGACGCATTTTCAAAAGAGGTTTTCTCAAAATATCTCGAAGCGATTGATCCGGAAAAGCAGTTGTTCCTGAAATCTGATGTGGAGCAGCTCAGGCCGTTTGAAGATAAGATTGACGATGAGATCCACGGAGCTACCCTTCAATCCTTCCAGGTTATCAGTGATATCTATTCCAAAAGGCTGCTTGAATACCTGTCTTCCTATAAAGAAATATTGGATAAGCCTTTTGATTTTAATGTGGATGAAACGCTTGTTGACGATAAAAGCAAGCTGGATTTCCCTGCCAGTGAAAACGAAAGGAGGGAATTATGGCGTAAGCGCTTAAAATACCAGGTGTTGATAAGGTATGCGGATCTTATTGCCACCAATGAAAAAAATAAAGGGCAGAAAGACTATAAGGTGCGCACAAACGTGGAGATGGAGAAAGAGGCAAGGGGAAAGGTGCTTCAATCTACCAACCGGATAGCGGAAAGGCTGAAAAATAAATTTAAGGAAGAGGATCGCTTCAACGAATTTGTAAATACCGTTACCTCCTGTATGGATCCGCACACCACTTTTTTCCCCCCTATTGAAAAAAGGTCGTTCGACGAACAGATGAGTGGAAGGTTTTATGGTATCGGTGCTTCCTTAAGACAGGAAGAGGGGAACATTAAAATCATGACTTTGGTGACCGGCAGCCCCGCATGGAAATCGGGAGAAGTTCAGGTTGGGGATGTTATTACCAAGGTTGGGCAGGGCAGCGAAGAGCCTCAGGATATGGCGGGCTATGATACGGAAGATGCGGTGAAGATCATACGCGGAAAGAAAGGCACTGAAGTAAGGCTGACATTAAGAAAAACAGATGGAACTATCAAAGTGGTATCGCTGATAAGGGATGAGATAGTGATTGATGAAACTTTTGCCAGAAGCGCTATTGTGAATGAAGGGACAAGAAAGATCGGCTACATATACCTTCCCGAATTTTATGCCGATTGGGAACGTCCCAATGGGGCCAAATGCGCCGAAGATGTGGCTAAGGAAATTCAAAAGCTGAAAGCCGAAAACATCAACGGTCTAATAATAGATTTGCGTAATAATCCCGGCGGCTCATTGTTTGATGTGGTACAAATGACAGGTTTGTTTATTGACGATGGGCCTGTTGTGCAGGTAAAAGACAGGCAGGGCGTCCCTTCTGTGTTGCGCGATAAGGACAAGGGTGTGTTGTACGACGGCCCGCTGGCTGTTATGGTCAATGAGTTCAGCGCCTCCGCTTCTGAGATCTTTGCTGCAGCCATACAGGATTATAACCGCGGTATCGTTATAGGAAGCACTTCTACATATGGTAAGGGCACTGTTCAAAGAAATATCGGACTGGAAGGCGGAGGACGGAGCGGGCTTCTGGCTTATAATGATGATGCGGCTACCAGCCTGGGAACGGTGAAGCTCACCCTGCAAAAGTTCTACCGGATCAATGGGGGATCAACCCAGCTCAAAGGAGTAACGCCCGATATCATTCTGCCCGATCAGTTTGAATATCTCCGGTTCCGCGAAAAAGACAATCCTGATGCGTTAAAGTGGGACGAAATAGCCAGGGTAAAGTATACACCCTGGAGCAGCGGCACAGATATTGCTGCTATAAGAAAGGCGGAGGAGCACAGAATAAGTAATGACTCTGTTTTTGCGCAGATCAGGGCCAAAACACAATTGCTCTCTTCACTGAATGACAGGGTGTATACGCTCAATCTGAAAAAATACCAGGACGAGCAGAAGCAGATAAGAGATATAGTAAAGCAGATTGATAAGCTTACAAAGGCGAATAAGGAAGCCCCGATAGAACTGCTCCCTGCCGACGTGGCAAGATTTGCCAATGATACGGCTAAGCAGGAAAGGCAGCAACAGTGGCTGAAAAACCTGAAGTCTGATATTTATCTGAATGAAACAGTGGGTATTGTCAACAATATTATCAGCGAAAATGCTATAGTAAGGTCGAAATAAAGTAGAAGAACGATAGGTTTGCTCAAGAACAATTAGATCAAACAGCTATTTTACTTTGTTTTTTGATTGTCAAAGAAGAAATAAGATCTGCGGCTTCTTTCGGGTATATTGACACACGATGATCATCCTTGCGTGAGCATAGCTTGTGGCAAAGTATCCTGAGGCTTACGAAAAGCCCTGATCCCGGAAAGTTTTATCCGTTGACCTGCATTCCATAAATCGAAGTATTAATGTGAATTCTGTACAACTTCCTATTAAGGTTCTGATAATGAGACTGTTGAAAAGAACATCAGAGATATCCTTTTTCGCCGGTTGGCAGTGTGTTGTACAGAATACACTGCTACCTGAATTGCACCGCTTTTGCCGGCTCTATCCTGCGGCTCACGAGCGACGGGATCAGCAGCGTAAGCGCACATACCAGCAGTGTTCCCGCAACCACCAGCGCCACTTCCCACCATATTATTTTAACCGGCACTACCAGCATGTAATAGGCATTCTCATCCCAGAAGGTAATAAAACCTGTTTTTTGTTGTAAAAAACATATGCCCAACCCGGCCACCAACCCCAGGAAAATGCCTGCGGCGGTGATGATAATACCCTGCAGGGTAAATATCTTTTGTACGGTCCAGTCTGTTGCGCCTACCGCTTTTAAGATGCCGATCATCCGGGTACGTTCCAGCACCATTATAATAAGACAGGTAATAAGATTAATAATGGCTATAATGATCATTACGCCCAGCACTACATTGCGGTTCATATCCTGGAGACGCAGCCAGTCGAAAATATTAGGGTAGATATCCCTGATGGTTTTGCTTCCCCATTCATCGGGCAGGGATTCAAATATTTCATTATTCACCTTGTCCATGGCATGGTAATCGTTCAGGAATATTTCATATCCGCCTATCTCATCCGGGCTCCAGTCGTTCAGCCTTTGTACCAGGGTGAGGTCGCCAATGGCATATAACCTGTCGTACTCTTCCATATTGGTTTTATATAGGCCTACAATGGTCAGTTTGTCGGGACGCGGCTTTTGATCTTCTCCTTTAAAGAAATAGATCAGCACCCTGTCGTTGACTTTTAGCTGCAACTGGTTTGCCGTGTATTCCGATATCACGATCTCGCGGCTGTAGGTGCTGTCATTGAAATGGATCCATCTCCCCTCGGTAAGGAACTGCTGCATGGCACTGAAGTCGTATTCCCTGCCTGCGCCTTTAAAAAGAACGCCTTCAATAGATTCAGGAGTTTTAAGAATGGCATACTTGGTGGCAAAGGATTGCACCTGCTTCACACCTTCTGTTTTATATAAGTTGCTGACGATGGTGTCATTTTTCCGGATAGGCGCTTCTTCCGCAATGGCTGCTTTGTATTGCTCGTAGTGCTGCACACGGAGGTGGCCCCAAAAACTGAATATCTTTTGGCTCACCGCTTCCTGGAAGCCGTTCACAAAAGCCAGGGTCATGATCATTACTGCCACGCTGATCGCGGTTGCTGCTATGGCCAGCCGGATAATAAAACGTGAAAAAGAACGCTGCCGGTTAAATGCTATCCGCCGTGCTATGAATGAAGCTGTATTCAATCCCTGCCATTTTACTAAATTGTGAAGATAAAAGAATTAGCCGATGTACAAACATTGCTTTATCGTATGCAGTATGTTCTTCCTGTTTTTCTGTGCAGAATCGCTGGCGCAGCGGGAGCCCGATAAAATATTCATGCAGCATATCAAAACTGTTCAGCTTAATCCTTACGGTGATCAGACGGCTTACCCGGTAATAAGGCTGAACAGCAATGATCTGCTGCAACTGGACTTTGATGATATGGACGGCGATATTAAGAACTACTATTATAATATTGAGCTGCGTAATGCAGACTGGTCGGCTGTGCCCATGGGTTATTTTGATTATGCCAAGGGATATACCACCCAGCGCATTTCCAATTACCGGCGTTCGGCGCAGGTGCTTACCAGGTACACTCATTACCAGCTCACTTTTCCGGGAAGGGATATCATGCCTGTTAAAGCGGGCAATTATGTGGTTAAGGTGTTTCTGGATGGAGATACTTCAAAGCTGGCATTTACGAAGCGGTTCCTGGTTACCGATGCGGGGATAGCAGTGTCGGCGCAGGTACAGCAACCTTTCGGGCAGCAGTTTTTCAGATCGCATCAAAAGATACAGTTTACGGTAAATGCAGGCCCCCTGAATGTCAGCTATCCGCAGCAGCAGATAAAAGTGGTGATATTGCAAAACAACCGCTGGGATAACTGCATCCGGAACATTAAGCCCAGCATAGTGCGTAGCAATGTGTATGAATACAACACGGAAAAAGATTGTTTGATGCCCGCCATGCGGGAATGGCGTTGGCTCGATCTTACCAGCTTTCGTTTGCTGAGCGACAGGATAAAACGGCAGGAAAATACCAATACCGCCTATGACCTGTATGTGATGCCTGATCTACCGCGCAATACGCAGCGGTATATTTATTACAGGGATTATAATGGTATTTATGCCGCCCTCACGAATGAAAACGTGAATCCATATTGGAATGCTGACTATGCTACTGTTCATTTTACCTATAAAATTCCCGGAAATGTACCTTATACCAAAGATTTGTACCTCATTGGTCAGATCACCAATTATGGAACAGACGACAGCGCCCGGATGCGATGGAATCCACAGCAGGGCGTATATGAAACCACGCTGTTGCTGAAACAGGGCTATTATGATTATGCCTATGCGCTGGCAGACGGAAAAACCGTTCCCCCTGTATTTATTACAGACGAAACGGAAGGCAATATATGGGAAACCGAGAACCAGTACACGATATTGGTATATTACCGTGAACTGGGCGGAAGATATGACCGGTTGATGAATGTAACAGTGATCAATTCAGTGATGAACCGCCCCGGGCAGTTTTAGATAATTTGAGATTTAAGATTTGAAATTCCCTGCAACCTGCGACCCCGCACCCTTTCGACTGTGGTTGTTTCACGCAGCGCACGCTAAGGAGCAACGATCGCAAGGAGAATACATTATATGATGTTACTTTATTATTCATTCAGGTTTCGTCCCGCACAGCGGGATTATCATTCGAGCTTTAACTGGTTCTCGCAGCGTTCGCCACGGAGCAGCGGCGCAGAGGGGAATATGGTATGCGAGTCTCTTTTCTGTCACTTTTCGGATTTCGAGCTTCAGGCTGCGGATTTTATCTGCCACGGCAGAGAGGTTTGGTTCTTGTAATTTGCCATTTGGTGCTTCCTCCGTATCTTTGCCCAGGCAAGTCTTATACGACCAGCTCCTGCTGAACTCCCCCAGG